>NZ_SRRY01000001.1:227500-527500 GCF_004792295.1 Pseudoalteromonas sp. MEBiC 03607 | reverse complement strand
GATGACGTATACGGTGTGACACCTGCCCGGTGCCGGAAGGTTAATTGATGGGGTTAGTTTTCGGACGAAGCTCTTGATCGAAGCCCCGGTAAACGGCGGCCGTAACTATAACGGTCCTAAGGTAGCGAAATTCCTTGTCGGGTAAGTTCCGACCTGCACGAATGGTGTAACCATGGCCACGCTGTCTCCACCCGAGACTCAGTGAAATTGAAATCGCAGTGAAGATGCTGTGTACCCGCGGCTAGACGGAAAGACCCCGTGAACCTTTACTACAGCTTGGCACTGAACATTGACCCTACATGTGTAGGATAGGTGGGAGGCTTTGAAGCAGAGACGCTAGTCTTTGTGGAGCCGTCCTTGAAATACCACCCTTGTAGTGTTGATGTTCTAACGTTGGTCCCTTATCGGGATTACGGACAGTGCCTGGTGGGTAGTTTGACTGGGGCGGTCTCCTCCCAAAGAGTAACGGAGGAGCACGAAGGTTGGCTAAGTACGGTCGGACATCGTACGGTTAGTGTAATGGTAGAAGCCAGCTTAACTGCGAGACAGACACGTCGAGCAGGTACGAAAGTAGGTCATAGTGATCCGGTGGTTCTGAATGGAAGGGCCATCGCTCAACGGATAAAAGGTACTCCGGGGATAACAGGCTGATACCGCCCAAGAGTTCATATCGACGGCGGTGTTTGGCACCTCGATGTCGGCTCATCACATCCTGGGGCTGAAGTCGGTCCCAAGGGTATGGCTGTTCGCCATTTAAAGTGGTACGCGAGCTGGGTTTAGAACGTCGTGAGACAGTTCGGTCCCTATCTGCCGTGGGCGTTTGAGAATTGAGAGGGGTTGCTCCTAGTACGAGAGGACCGGAGTGAACGAACCGCTGGTGTTCGGGTTGTCATGCCAATGGCACTGCCCGGTAGCTACGTTCGGAACTGATAAGCGCTGAAAGCATCTAAGCGCGAAGCAGGCCTCGAGATGAGTTCTCACTAGACTTTTAAAGTCTCTGAAGGGCCGTTGAAGACTACAACGTTGATAGGCAGGGTGTGGAAGTGGTGCGAGCCATTAAGCTAACCTGTACTAATTACCCGTGAGGCTTAACCATACAACGCCAAACGCGTTTTATGACAGCGTAACGAACAGAAGTTAAGAAACTAAAGTAGACATTTACTTGATATCAGAATTCCGAATTTTAGTTAATTGCAAAAGCGATTAACGCCCCAAATTTGCTTGGTGACAATAGCGTTTTGGACCCACCTGACCCCATGCCGAACTCAGTAGTGAAACGAAACAGCGCCGATGATAGTGTGGCATTTGCCATGTGAAAGTAGGACATCGCCAGGCTCCAAATTAAAGAAAGCCCGATTCGAAAGAGTCGGGCTTTTTTGCGTCTGGAGCTGTCAGCTTTCAGCTGTCAGACGTCAGTTGAAATGTGGGGTTGTCCTGTACAGAGTCGTCCTCATCACTCTCCTTGCTTACCCTCCAGGTAGGTTGGGTAGAGCGGAGCGAAACCCAACGAGTTAGCGAGTTGCTAGTTAGCAAGGGTAAAGTTGAATTGTTGGGTTGTTTAGTAGAGAGTCTCCCTCAGCAACAACCCCCGTAGGAGGCACTTCAGTGCCGAATTCAGACCTTTACAAAAACATTTACGGCTAAAGCCATTCCTACAAGTACACTTTGCCTAGAACCTAGAACCTAGAACCTAGAACCTAGAACCTAGAACCTAGAACCTAGAACCTAGAACCTAGAACCTAGAACCTAGAACCTAGAGCCTCCGGCAGAGGAAGACGCAGCACCAAACATATCCACCACGCGGCCGATCGCTGACTGCTGAAAGCTGATAGCTCGGTGTCACTCACACTGCTGTATTTCTCTCACATCACCACGGCCATCGCTTAGATAGCATTGTTCTAGCAACGAGCAATAGCAGATCTCGGTTTTGATGCTATTACGTTGCTTGTTTACTTTGTCCCATTGAGTTTCATTAAATCCCGTTCGCTTGAAACCAAAAAGTTTAAGTTTACTGCCAGATGCCAGTAACCGGTTATCACTGGCACTCGTCATAATCCAGCCAAATGCTTCGAAAATATTTATGTCGGGAGAGTCATCTTGCAGAGTTTGTAGCTGTGTTTCATATGCTTGTGTATCAAAACAGCATGCAGAAATTACTTTATAGATATCTAAATATGATTGGTCGTTATAAAGATACTTCACATACTTTACTATCGCAGGTCCTGAGCCTGAATTAGTGAGTACAAAGGTGATTTCAGATTGACTTTTTTCTTCATTGAAATTCCCCGTCATCACTTCGAGCCATGGCCAGGTTGCAGCTTTTACTTGTCGTTCTGCGGCGCTGGCTTGTAAGTATGTGGCATAAAAGGAGGCTGCTGAAATTATAATGGCGCAGAGTGCGAGAAATAGGTTTAGCCGCTCGTTGGTAAACCATGCCTTGCGCTGGTTGCTGGCTGGTTGAGTGTTTTGCTGGGTGGTCTTTGTTTGCTCTTCAACGTTAGTGTCTTGTTCTGATTTAACGGTTGAACAGCTTGCGTCCTGTTGCTGATTATCCATAATTTTTAGTTGTTGTTTTTGTAGACTAACAAAGATACAACTTTAATTGGATATATAAAAGAGACAGGGAGTAAAACTCCCTGATTTGGTATTAACTATTTGAGATAAATACGGTGAGCTTTTCACCCACTCTTAAGCTATCTCTTGAAAGGTTATTCCATTGTTTGAGTTTAGTGATACTGACTTTGTATTGCTTTGCTATCTTCCAAAGGCTGTCGCCAGATTTCACCTTATACTCGATTTGTTGATCAGCTAATTGCGGCAATATCAGTTTTTGACCAATACGAATGGTGTTTGTTTTTAGGTTATTGAAGGTTTTTAGTTGGCTAACTGTTACTTTATAGTTCTTTGCAATCACACTTAAGCTATCACCGCGTTTAACTGTGTAATGTTGCCACTGGCTATAATCATTGCTCTTTTGATTAGCTAATAGAGCTTGATAACTTGCTTGCTGATCTTTTGGGACCACAATATGTGGCGCATCAATCACCGCTGGGTATCGGATAACACCATGGTTTAGCTCTTCAAGCTCTTGCCATTTCGCTTTATCTGCCAAGATCACAGCACCTGTCACTGGTAAGGTCGCAATAGCCTGCTCATTCTTAATCGCAGGGAATATCATTTTTTGGTGCTTTAATAATTGTGCTGCGGCCAGTAACTTAGGTACGTATTGTTTGGTTTGTGATGGTAGCTTTAAGCTAAAGAAGTCCGTCGACTTACCTTGTTTTTTATTACGAGCAATTGCCTGTAATACTCGCCCTTCACCAATATTGTAGGCAGCAATAGCGTGATACCAATCACCATCAAAGCGTTTATAAAGGTATTCCATAAAATCCAAAGCTGCACGGGTGCTGTCGATCACATCTTGGCGACCATCATACCAAGGGGTAATTTTTACTTTAAAGTATTTGGCGATTGAGGGGGTGAGTTGCCATAAACCCGATGCATGTTTGTGCGAATAGGCACTGGCATCAAAATCGCTCTCTATAAGCGGCATTAGAGCGAGTTCTATCGGTAAGTCACGGGTTTCTACTTCTGTGACGATATGATACAAATACGGCGCTGCACGGCGGCTTATTTCTTCCATATAATTTGGGTGAGTAAGGTACCAAGCAATGCGCTTTTGCACATCTGGATGACTTGAATCGCTAAACTGTAATTGAATGCGAATACGCTGCCATACGTCATCAAGTTCACTTGGTTTTAGCGGTGTCACCGCGTCTACTTGTTTTGTTTTAGCTTCTGCAACCACAGTGCCTGGATTTGCCTTAATTATTGGCTTCTTTTCAGGGAGAGACTCAGGGGCAGTCTGACAGCCTGTTACAATAAGAGAAACAACAACAAGGCCTAAAAATCGATTTAAAAACACGTATTAAAATACTCCGTTAACTTAGGTGCGGGTAAACTAAAGCGCCTAAGCTTAACATAGGGTGAGCTAAAAATGACCATTAGATTAACAGCTTGCTAACTCACTCACCCAATTGAAATTAAAACGAAATACTAACTTGTAACCCAGCGTAACCATGGTTTTGTGCTTCCCAATAACGGCTGTCTATTTCTCGGGCTCTGGCATAGATCTCTATTCTGAATGGCTTTGAGTCTACGCCCACACCCACACCAACATAGCCATCTATATTATTGTGGTCGTCATCATAGCGGTCGCTATAATCATGATCTTTTCGGTCGTCGTAGAAAGCAAGCTCAATTAAATCTAAGCCCACTTCGCCATAGACAAAAAAGTCACTGAAATAACCAAATTTGATGCCGCTATCTAAGGTTAGAAATGTCTCCCGATCACCTTTTTTAGTAAATACTTCTGCAGAGCCTAGTGCCGTTGTAAATGCTGCGCCAAAATTACTGTAGTTATTTTTAGCCATAAATTCGATGCCGGCTGAGGTGATTGAATCAGTACTATTATGCTCTGATTTAACAAACAGGTTCATATCTGGGCTGTCATAAATACCAGCAAAGCTTTTTGTAGGAATAAAGGCAAGTGATGAAAACAGTGCTAAGGCGAGATACTTCATATTGGTTAGTCCATTAAACTATAATGGGTACATGATACCAAACGGCGCCTTAGCAAATTGTAAGTAATTGTTCTAACTGTGTAAGCTAACCGAACACGCAGCGAAAGCAGGCTCCTTGCTGGCGTTTGATATAAACCAGATCGCCGCCATGATTGAGCATGATCTGGCGCGATAAACTTAAGCCTATTCCTGAACCTTGTTGCTTGGTAGTAAAAAATGGCACAAAAATCATCTCAATTACATGATCGCTGATACCTGTACCATTGTCGCTGACCTCTAAATACAGTTGCTGATTAGCATTTTGTGCAATGCTTACCTCAATGCACTTTGCTGACTCTGAACTATTTAACTGCTTTAGTGCATCAAGGGCATTTGTAAGCAGGTTTATTATTACTTGTTCAATTTGGCCCCTATCTATCATCACTAGCTGTTGGCTTTGCACCGATAAATTCAACGTAATATTAAGTTGCTTAGCTTGCTGTGAGTGCAGAGCGATAACTTGCTTGGCAAGATCGGCCAGAATATGTGGCTGTAAGTGTGGGGCGGGTAAGCTACTAACCTTTTTAAATTGCGCTATAAATTCCCCTAAATGCTCGGTTCGTGATGCGAGTGTTGTTAGGGCGAGTTGCAAGTCTTGTTTATCTTCCTGATCATCAAAACTAAGCTCAGTTGGCAGCAGTGCCGTACAAGTTTGTGCTAAAGAAGAAAGTGGCGTAATCGAATTAGCGATTTCATGGGTAAGTACTTTTGTAAGGCGCTTATAAGCTTGTTGCTCTTTTAATTGCAGCTGATCATGAATCGATTGCAAACTGATCACTTTACGAACTTTACCTTGGATTTCGGCTATGCTGATTTGCACAGATAGCGTATCGTGCTGCTCACCATTTTGCCATGGCACGGTATTACGGCTATTTTGCTTTGCGTCTTGGACTAGGTTGGCTATTACACCTAAATCATCGATGTGCTTTACAGCTTGTCCAAGTAAACGGCTGACCGCCGGATTGCTTTCAATAATAGTGCCTTGTTCGTCACATACTAATACTGCTAAATCGATATGAATTAATAGCGCTTGTAAGAACTGGGCTTGTTGCTCTGCATTAAAACGCGCAGCCTGAATTTGTTGTTTAACCTGCTCAAATTGCTGCTGCATAGGGTGTTGGTCGCCAAAGCCTAATGTGCTGTCTCCATTCGCTAAAGCGCGAAACACCATATCTGCACGCCTTGTTTGGCGTTTAAATAAATTAAAAATTTGCGCGGCACATACCAAATGTAAAATAACTAAAAGTGCCGAAATTGCAGAAAACCCGCTTTGCTCTACTTGCCAAAACAAAGCAATTGATAAACCAATTAGCGCAGCTAATAGGCCGGCTAAGCTAATAAAATTTCGCATCGATTAAAGTCCGTATTTTTCTAAACGACGATACATGGCTCCGCGTGTTAGGCCGAGGGCTTTAGCTGCATGACTCACGTTCCCTTGAAAATGCTTTAAAGCTGCACGAACGGTTCTTTGCTCGATGATTTCGAGATCAAAAGTGTCGTAGTCATTGGCGCTTGAAGAGATGTCATTTGTACTAATAGCAGCACTTGGTGAGCTTATCACTGAGCTTATATCGAGCTCTGAGCCTTCCGACAGGATGACTGCTCGCTCAATTGCATGCGCAAGTTCACGGACATTGCCTGGCCAATGATACTGGCTTAAACGTGTCATATCAGATGCTGCAATCGAGAGCTCACGTTTGTATTTATGTGCAAAGTGCTGCAAGTAGTAGTTACACAGTAATGGAATGTCTTCACTGCGCTCACGCAGGGCTGGTAAACGGATCTCTACGGTATTAACACGGTACAGTAAGTCTTGCCTAAATTTGCCTTCAGAAACTGCTTGTTCGAGGTTTTCATTGGTTGCACAGATCAAACGAATATCAATATCGATGACTTTAGAACCACCAACCGGTGTTATTTGCCTATTTTGTAGTGCCGCAAGTAGCTTAACTTGTTGGTTAAGCGGTAAATTACCTAACTCGTCTAAAAATAAACTACCTCCATGGGCAAGCTCAAATCGGCCAATGCGATCTTCTTTCGCGCCAGTAAACGCTCCTTTTTTATGGCCAAATAGTTCGCTTTCAAACAGGCTTTCGGCCAGTGAGCCCATATCTAAGCTAATGAAGGGTTGGCTTTGGCGCTGGCTTGCATTGTGGATTGCATGGGCAGTGAGCTCTTTACCTGTGCCACTTTCGCCACTGATCAATATGTTGGCATCGGTGTTGGCTGCTTTGTCGATAACCGAAAAAACCTGCTGCATGGCATCACTTTGGCCTAAAAACTCAAATGGTTGGTTGCCGATTGATTGCTGTAAGGCTTGTTTTTGTTTTGTGAGTTTACCAACTTGCTGTTTGTCTTTAGCGTGTGAAAATGCCGCCGCTACAGCACCGAGTAATTGCTCATTTTGCCAAGGCTTGGCAATAAAATCAGAGGCACCGGCCTTAATTGCTTCTACCGCTAGCTGAATATCGCTGTAGGCCGTCATAAGCAGTACCGCAATGTTAGCGTCTTGGCTCATGATTTTTTTTAGCCAGTAGAATCCTTCTTTGCCACTAATTGAGTCTTGCGTGAAGTTCATATCGAGTAACACAACATCTATAGCCTGATCCGCTTCATGCTGTGCGTTAATGATCCCTTCGATATCAAAGGGGTTATCTGTGGTTTTTACAACCTGATAATGCTGCTTTAAAAGTAATCGTGCGGCGATAAGTACGTCGGGGTTATCATCGACGATAAGAATTGATCCTGCTTGTTTCATAGCTATTTATTATTATTCCTTTATGGGAACACTAAGACTAATTGAAAATAGTAACAGTGTCCATTTATGGACGATATATGGATTTTGAAGTGTTCTATAAGCGGACACTTGATTATATGCATTCTTATTGGTTTTAATGTAAGTTACTGTAATTTAATAAAAATAAAAGTTGGCACAAGAGTTGTTTTATCTATAGGTAATTAGCACCTAGATAACTTATAGGCGTCAACATGGATAAGAAAATTACACGCTCAAATAACAAAGCATTTTTTAAGAAATCACTCATTGCAGCGGCATGTTTAGCTGTTGCGGCAGCAGCTTATGGTTTCACGCAAACTGAACAAACAGGTCGTAGTCAGCAAGTAAGCGCTACAAGCTTAACGATTAGCACAGTACAACAAGGTGAATTTGTTGATGCTTTAAGTCTTCGTGGTCAGGTTATGCCTCGCACTACTATTTACCTCGACACCATTGCCGGAGGCCAAGTCGAAGAGCGACTTGTTGAGCAAGGTGAGTTTGTTAAAAAAGGCCAACCACTTGTGCGTTTAAGCAATACTAACTTGCAGCTTGATGTAATGAGCCGTGAAGCACAGGTGACTGAGCAGCTTAACTTTTTACGTAACACGCAAATGAATATGGAAACCAGCCGTTTAAACTTACGCCGTGATTTGCTTGAAATCGATCTTAAAATTACGCATTTATCGCGTCGCTTAAAACAAACTCAGCCGCTAGTGAAAACGGGTGTGTTAGCACAAGAGCAATTATCTGAAATTCAAGAAGACTTAGCGTATTACAAAGCGCGTAAAGAACTAACCCTTGAGCGTCAAAAGCAAGAAAACAGCATTCGTGAAGTTCAAGTAGCTCAGTTAAAAGACAGTGCCGACATGTTAGAGAAAAACCTTCAGTTTGCGCGTAAGAACCTTGAAAACCTACTCGTAACAGCACCTGCTGATGGTTATTTAAGTGAACTTGATGTTGAAATTGGTGAATCAAAAGGCCGTGGTGCTCGCCTAGGGCAGATTGATATTCCTAATGAATACAAGCTAGTTGTGAGACTAGATGAGTTTTACCTGAGCCAAGTTCAAACAGGTATGCAAGTGCTTATTGAACACGAGCAAGGCGAAATTGCGGCAACAGTTAGCAAAATTGATAGCCGTGTTCAGCAATCACAGTTTCAGGTTGAAGTCGATTTACCCAATGGCACGAGCAACATAAAGCGTGGGCAAAGCCTTGATGTGCAGCTGATGCTAGGTGATAGCAAAGGCACTGCTTTATTACTTGAACGCGGCGCATTTTTTACCAGCTCAGGGGGTAACTGGGTTTATGTCATGGAAAAAGATGGCAATCGTGCAGTACGAAAAGACATTCGTCTTGGCAAAAAGAATCAAAACTATTATGAAGTGTTAAGTGGCCTAAGCGCCGGAGATCGCGTGATCACCTCTAGCTACAGCAACTTTGATAAAGCACAACAACTACAATTTTAAGGATAAAAACAATGATTAAATTAACTAACTTATCACGCGTATTCCGTACTCAAGATGTTGAAACAACAGCGCTTAATAACATTAACTTACAGGTAAACGAAGGCGAGTTTCTTGCCATTATGGGGCCATCTGGCTGTGGTAAATCAACATTACTTTCTATTTTAGGTATGTTGGATTCGCCATCGGCAGGCAGTTTTGAGTTTTTAGGCCAAGACATAGCTGGGTTTGGTGAAAAACAATTAGCGACACTTAGAAAAGCGTCAATCGGTTTTGTTTTCCAAAGCTTTAACTTAATTGATGAATTAACAGTATTTGAAAACGTTGAGCTGCCACTACAGTATCAAAATATCTCAAAAAGCGAACGTAAACAGCGAGTAGAAGCAATCTTAAAGCGTGTTGCAATCGACCATAGAGCAGATCACTTACCGCAGCAGCTATCGGGTGGTCAGCAGCAACGTGTAGCAGTAGCCAGAGCACTGGTGATTAATCCAAAACTTATCTTAGCGGATGAGCCTACGGGTAACCTTGATTCAAAAAATGGTGATGAAGTCATGGCGATGCTGCGTGAACTAAATCGCGAAGGTACCACGGTAATTGTGGTTACTCACTCAGAAAAAGAAGGCAATTATGCTGACCGTTTAGTGCGCTTACTTGATGGCCAAGTGATGGTTGATAAAGCTAACCGTGTTCAACAAACAGCAGAGGTGGCATAACATGATTTTAAGTTATTTGATCACCGCGCTGCGTGCGTTTAAAAACCAAAAACAGCACTTTATTTTAAATGTTCTGGGTTTAAGTGTTGGCTTAGCTGCGGCAATTTTAGTTGCTTTGTTTGCAAAAAATGAGCTTTCGTACGATAGCCAACAGCCACATGCTGAGCGTGTTTATCGCGTTGGCCAAGACTTCTCAAAACTTGGTTTATCTGTGGTGCCTATTTTTAATTATGTGCAGTCAAAGCAGGCCGAAGATTACAGCCAAGTTGAAGAAGTATTCGGATTAACTATGGTCGAGCTGACCCGTGAAGCCATGGTTGATGTGAGTTACCGCAACCAAGGCTATAAGTTAAATGCCTTATATGGTGCTACAGCAAATATTGAAAATTTCATTGCTCTGAAAACGCTGGCGGGTGACTTAACAACAGCAATGAGTACACCAGATAGTCTCGCTTTAAGTGAATCAGAAGCACTGCGCATTTTTGGTCGCACCGATGTGATTGGTGAAACACTTACGCATGAACAAGGGCAGTACACAGTTCGTGCCGTGTTTGCAGACTTAACAGACAACACCCACTTTGCCTTTAAAAACCTTGTTTATGTTAAGCATGATCCAAGCGATATAAACATCAACAGTAGTTATGTTTATATGCGTTTAGCAGAGGGCACCGATACAGATGCATTAGCTAAAACCTTAACAGAGCGCTTTTTTAGCGGTTCGATGCTGGAGCAAGTTAGTTTAGAGCTGCATCCATTACTTGATTTGCACCTAACGGCTAAATCACCGTTTGAGATGAAAGCGGGTGGTGCTAAACAAGTGGTTATGATTTGCGTTGGTTTAAGCGTGTTACTTATTCTTATTGCAGGTTTTAACTTCATTAATATGACCGTCGCTCAATCGACGAAACGTGCAAAAGAAGTGGGTGTGCGTAAAGCGCTTGGCGCAAGTAAAGGCCAATTAGTAACGCAGTTTTTATCTGAGTCAGTGTTGGTATCAATGCTTTCAATGGTGATTGCATGTGCTTTTGTGGAGTTTTTTTTACCAAGCTTTAACCAACTAGTTGACCGCGAATTGGTCGTGAATTATGCCTCTGAATTTGGCATTGCTATTATTGTGGTCGCAATTGCTGTGGGCATATTAGCTGGGCTTTATCCTGCATTCTTTATTTCGTCATTCAGTGCAAAACGCGTTTTAAGTGGAGACTTACAGCGTGGTAATACTGCAAT
Source organism: Pseudoalteromonas sp. MEBiC 03607 (assembly GCF_004792295.1). Taxonomy (NCBI): domain Bacteria; kingdom Pseudomonadati; phylum Pseudomonadota; class Gammaproteobacteria; order Alteromonadales; family Pseudoalteromonadaceae; genus Pseudoalteromonas; species Pseudoalteromonas sp. MEBiC 03607. Next base: position 516,696 of record NZ_SRRY01000001.1, on the reverse strand, counting down.
ATGGGTTCGTAAGAGCTTACTAACCTTACAGGCTTCACTAGCAATAGGTTTAATAATTGCCTCTATTACCTTGTTAAAGCAACTAACTTACTTACAAAGCTTACCTTTAGGCTATGAAACAACACAAAGATTGGTTATTTCAGAGCTACCAGTAGGCGAAGTATTCACAAAAGAAAAAAATGCCTTAGTTAACCGTATTAGTGCAATTCAAGGTGTACAGCAAACAACAGTCATTGATACCCGTTTAACCGTTTCAATCAATAATACACTTATGCCAACGTGGCCAAATGGTGAAGCGTCTGGCAGCTTAACGCCTGTTGTTGGCGCAAGCTACGATGTTGTAAAAACACTAGGATTAAAACTGGTTGCTGGTCGTGACTTTAGTCGTGAATTTGCTGGTGATTGGGCAAGCCGTGAAAATGGAGTAACAAGTACGGGTACCATCGTGACTGAATCTGTCGCAAGGCAAGCGGGTTACACTAACATGACTGACATTATAGGTAAGGTAATTAAAGACTCGGGTCGCGGCGTAGATATGCGTGTTGTGGGTGTGGTTGAAGATGTAAAAGTAGGTAATGCTAAAGATGCCAACTCAAATATTATGTTCTTATGTGGCTTTAACTTTTTATCACCAGTATCAGAACTAATTTTAACGATTGATCAGCAAAACTTGCCTTATATTAAAGCTCAGATCGCTGAAGTATTAGCAAGCTCAGCCAATATCTATGAGCCAAAAATTAACTTACTCGCAGACAACTACAAAACTCTGTTAAAAGGTGATGAGCGAATTTCGAATGTAGTTTTAATCTTTACCGGTCTTGCTGTGTTCTTAACTTGTTTAGGTACCTTTGGTTTGGCTTCGTTTGCAACAGTGCGTCGTCAAAAAGAAGTGGCCGTTCGAAAAGTGCTAGGTGCATCTCGCATCAGTATCGTAAATATCATCGCTAAAGAGTTCTTAGTGCTGGTGGCGCTCAGTATTGCTATTGCGTACCCAGTGACTTACTTGTTGGTAGGTGATTGGTTAGCAAACTTTAATGACCGCATTGAACAAGCTGTATGGGTGTATTTAGTTGCCGCCGCCGCGGTGGCCGCGATTACCTGGGTTACCGTTGCAAGCTTAGCCTTTAAGGCCGCAAGCACCAGACCATCACTTATCTTACGATATGAATAACAGTTAACTAACTCTCAACTATAAGCCCAGCAATACAGCTGGGCTTTTTTACTTTTAAATACGACGCCATAAATGACAACCTACGTAGGACGTGCTTTAGCGCGTTAATATGTATTCTTTGTCGCCATAAATGACGACCTACGGTAAGACGTGCTTCAGCTCGTTAGTATGTATTCTTTGCCACCATAAATGACGACCTACGTAGGACGTGCTTTAGCGCGTTAGCATGTATATTCTTTGCACCATAAATGACAATCTTCGTAGGGCGTGCTTTAGCGCGTTAGCATGTATTCTCTGTCGCCATAAATGACAATCTTCGTAGGACGTGCTTTAGTGCGTTAATCTACTATATTTAATGTTCTACAATTTTATGAAAAAGGATTTTTCATGAGCTGGAGCCATTTAAAGAAAGGACGAGTTTCAATTCAATCAGGTGAATATTTCATAACGTTCAACTGCCATAACAGAAAAGCACTGTTCAGTGATCATAACTTAGCAAAAGTATTTTATAGGTGTATTGAAATAAATGAATTAATACATCAATGTTGCTGGTTAACTTGGGTTCTTATGCCTGATCATTTTCATGGTTTATTAAGGCTTAGCGATAGTAGCTTGGGTAAAACAGTTGGTCATCTAAAAGGTCTTTCTGCTAGAGAGATAAATAAGAGACGTAGTTTTTCGCAAAAAGTGTGGCAACCTGCTTACTATGACCATGCACTACGTAAAGATGAAAGTAGAATAGCAGTAGCTAGATACATAGCAGCAAACCCTTTGCGAAAAAAGCTTGTTGATAATTTAGGTAGTTATCCATATTGGAATTCTGTTTTTTTGTGATTGATTGTCGCCATAAATGACGACCTACGTAGGACGTGCTTTAGCGCGTTATTATGTATTCTTTGCCACCATAAACGATGACCTACGTAGGACGTGCTTTAGCGCGTAAATATGTATTTTGTGTCGCCATAAATGACGACCTACGTAGGACGTGCTTTAGCGCGTTATTATGTATTCTTTGTCGCCATAAATGACGACCTACGGTAGGACGTGCTTTAGCGCGTTGGTATGAGAGTTAAATGTCTTTAATCTTCACCGCGGGGTTACCTGCTACTAGAGTATTTGCCGCGACATCTTTGGTAACTATTGCCCCTGCGCCAATCACTGAATTATCAGCAACTTTAATACCTGCAAGTATAATAGCGCCTGCACCAATCCATACATTGTTGCCAATGTTAATCGGCGCTGCAAAATTAGCTTTTGCTAAACGCTCGGTTGGGTTTACTGCATGCGATACCGCGAGTATTTGCACATTTGGGCCTATTAAGCAGTCATCGCCTATCGTAATTTGCGCATCAGATAGCGGTGCATCGAGTACAGTACAGTTAATATTTATGAAGGTTCGATCACCTATTTTAATACCACTGCCATAATCACAATGAAAACCCGCTTCTATAACAACCAGCTCGCCACAGTGAGCAAACATGCCTTTTAGTCGTTTTAAGTTACCTTTACTTGGGCTTTTGGCAAATAAACGGCAAACTTCATGGGCATTTTTCCGTTGTTCTAGTAAGGACTTATCGAGGCTATTAAACTCTTTCATCGGGTATGTTCATGGTTATATTTGCCAATAGCTTAGCCTGTTGACGATGAAGATCAAAATTAAAGCTGTGTAGGTTAACGATCATTCACTTGCCATTTATATTGTTTCGTTTAAAATCTCACAACTTTCGAAACGAAACTTATGTGATTCACTTTATGACAAAACGAAACACTCAACAACGTCGCCATACAATCTTAAGCCAAGTGAATGAACTCGGTGAAGTTGCTGTTGAAGCGTTAGCTGAGCAGTTTCAAACTTCTGAAGTGACGATACGTAAAGATCTGACAGCCCTTGAAAAAAGTGGCTTGTTGCTACGCCGTTACGGGGGCGCTATTGCACTACCACAAGAAATCGTTGCAAATAGCAACGAGAAAAGCGACTCGCTTCGCAAAATGGCAATCGCAAAGGCGGCTGCAAAGCTTATTAAAGATCATAATCGCATCATAATTGATAGCGGCCGCACTACAGCGGCAATGATCCCCGAGCTTGCGAGTAAGCGCGGTTTAGTGGTGATGACAAATGCTATAAATGTCGCTAACCGGCTGCTTTCATTAGAAAATGAGCCAACACTTTTGATGACCGGGGGAACCTGGGATCCGCATTCAGAATCGTTTCAGGGTCAAGTTGCGGAGAATGTTCTTCGCTCTTACGACTTTGACCAGCTCTTTATTGGTGCCGATGGCATTGATGTTGATAGAGGTACTACAACCTTCAATGAATTAGTTGGGCTTAGCCAGGTGATGGCTGAAGCTGCTCGTGAGGTTGTGGTGCTGGTAGAGTCAGAAAAAATTGGCCGAAGAATACCTAATTTAGAACTGCCTTGGCAACGTGTGACCACCGTTATCACAGACAACAACCTAAGCGAAGATAAACGCGAGGCGATAAAAGCGTGTGGTGTACAGCTGATCTGTGCAGAAATTGAATAACCCGTAATAAGACCGACAACACCTTATTACATTAAATTTATGACAACACATACCGCCCAAAGTAAAACGCTTTGGCATGTGCAAAAGGAGAGATTATGTGTGGAATCGTTGGGGCTGTTGCAGAACGCCCAGTAAATAAAATTCTTGTTGAAGGCCTAAAACGCCTTGAATACCGCGGCTATGACTCGGCAGGCGTGGCTTTACTTAAAGGTAATAAGCTTAACACGGTTAAAGCTGTGGGTAAGGTTGCAAATCTTGAAGCGGCACTTAACGATGCAGCTGTTAATGGCACTACCGGTATTGCACATACGCGTTGGGCAACCCACGGTGGTGTAACCGAAGCCAATGCTCACCCACATATTTCGAACAGCGAAATTGCCCTTGTTCATAACGGTATTATCGAAAACCATGCCAGCCTTCGTGATGCATTAAAAGGCGACGGTTATGAGTTTTTATCAGAAACAGATACAGAAGTAATGGTGCACCTTATTCACCAACTTCGCCAACAGCACGATACGCTATTAGCATCAGTACAAGCAGCTGTTAAGCAGTTTGAAGGCGCATTTGGCACCGTTGTTTTTGATAAAGCGAACGACAACGAAATCATCGTAGCGCGCTCAGGTAGCCCACTGGTGATTGGTTTAGGTCTTGGCGAAAACTTTATTGCATCTGACCAACTAGCGTTATTACCAGTTACACGCAGCTTTATTTACCTTGAAGAAGGTGATGTTGCGCGTATTACCCGTGACAGTGTAGAAATCTTTGATGCAAACGGCGATGCAGTTGAGCGCGAAGTGATTGAATCAAACATTACGCAAGACGCATCAGGTAAAGGCGAATATCGTCACTACATGCTGAAAGAAATTTACGAGCAGCCGCTTGCTGTACGTAACACCCTTGATGGCCGCCTTCACAATGATACTGTAGCGATTGATGCCTTTGGCGAAAGCGCTCAGCAAATCTTTAAAGACGTAAAACACGTGCAAATTATTGCCTGTGGTACTTCATACCACTCAGGTATGGTTGCGCGTTATTGGCTTGAACAATTTGCTGGTGTGAGCTGTAACGTAGAGATTGCGTCTGAGTTCCGTTACCGCGAATCATTTGTACATGACAACAGCTTACTTGTGACAATTTCACAGTCTGGTGAAACAGCCGATACGCTTGCTGCACTTCGTCTTGCAAAACAGCAAGGTTACATGGCTTCAATGACCATTTGTAACGTGCCGGGTTCATCATTAGTACGTGAATCTGATTTAGCCTTTATGACTAAAGCGGGTGCTGAAATTGGTGTTGCATCAACGAAAGCCTTCACTACACAACTTGTTGGCTTACTAATGCTAACGGCTTCGATTGCGCAAGAAAAAGGCTTAGATCAAAGTGCGATTGTAAATGCAATCAAAACACTACCTAACAAGTTAGAAGAAGCATTATTGCTTGCTGAGGGTATTGAAGATTTAGCTGAAGAATTCGCTGACAAGCACCACTCACTATTCTTGGGTCGTGGTTCACAATACCCAATCGCGATGGAAGGTGCACTTAAGCTGAAAGAGATTTCATACATTCACGCCGAAGCATACGCAGCGGGTGAGCTTAAGCATGGCCCTCTTGCGTTGATTGATGCCGACATGCCAATCATTGTTGTAGCACCAAACAACGAACTACTTGAAAAGCTTAAATCAAACGTAGAAGAAGTACGTGCCCGTGGCGGTATTATCTATGTATTCGCAGACAAAGACTCAGCGTTTGAATCTGACGAAACAATGCGTGTAATCAACGTAAACCATGTAGATGACGTGATTGCTCCAGTTGTATATACAATTCCGCTACAGCTGCTTTCATACTATGTTGCGGTTATTAAAGGCACCGACGTAGACCAACCACGAAACCTAGCAAAATCGGTAACGGTTGAATAAGTTAAAGCATCGAGAGCCGGCTAATTAGCCGGCTTTTTTGTGCCTGTAATTTGCTTAATTACTGTTCGCTGATGCAATTTGTATTGCAATTGATTAGGATGGTTAAACACTCTGGCTAAGGATAATAACAATGAAAAAGCGCAGTGTTTTAACCTCTATAGGATTGACCGTATTAGTACTCAGCTCGGGGATTGCTTATGGACAATCATTTGATCTCATCATCAAAAACGCTATGTTGCTCGATGGTCATGGCGGGAAAGCGGTTCGCGCAGATGTCGGTATTGAAAGCGGCAAGATCACTAAAATTGGTGATATGGCGGCTGACAAAGCTCAACAAGTTATAGATGCCAATGGCAAGGTTGTAGCACCGGGCTTTATCGATTTACATTCCCATGCAGAGCGCTCAATTGCAGAGCTGCCTCGGCTCGATAATTTAGTGCAGCAGGGGATTACCACTATTTTGGGCGGTAACTGTGGTTTTTCTCCTGTCGACTTTAAGCAATTTTTTGCGCAAACCGAGCGCTTACCTCTAGGGCCTAACTTAGCCTTATTAATTGGCCATAATGATGTTCGTAAAGCTGTTATGGGTGAAGAGCAACGACTTGCCAGCGCTGATGAGCTAAAAGCAATGCAAGCATTGGTCGATAAAGCGATGCAGCAGGGGGCGTTTGGTTTATCGACTGGGCTAAAATATGTTCCAGGTGTGTACTCAAACTTTGCTGAGGTAAAGGTGCTTGCCGAAACCGCTCATGCGCAGCATGGATTTTTTGCCTCTCATATGCGCGATGAAGGCGCAGAGACTGTTACGGCGATGAATGAAGTGCTCGATGTTGCAAAAGAGACCGGTATTCCTGTGCATATCTCTCATCATAAGCTGATTGGTCATCCAAATTGGGGTGAGAGTAAGCACACTATTCAGATGATCCGCGATGCTCGTAAAGCGGGTTTAGATGTCACCCTCGATCAGTATCCTTACACGGCTTCTTCTACGCGATTTGCTATTTTATTTCCTGCATGGTCATTGGCTGGTGGCCAAGCTGAAGTTGAAAAGCGTCTACACGATCCAGAGTTAAGGCAAAAAATAAAACAAGGCTTGATCAAAAATATACGAGAAGACAGAGGCGGTGGTGACCCCGCAAGGCTGCAAATAGCGCATTATGCGGCAAAGCCTGCATGGGATGGGCTAACCTTTGCTGAAGTTTTAAAACGTGAAGGGCGAGCGCAAAGTATTGATGAAGCCGCTGAACTTGCCATGGAAATTCAAGCAAATGGCGGTGCTCAGGGGATCTTCCACGCTATTAATGAAGATGATGTTAAGTACATTATGGCTTACCCAATTACTGCAATCGCCACCGATGCGGGTGGTTCAGAACTTGGTAAAGGCAACCCCCATCCAAGAGGATACGGCACCTTCCCCAGAGTACTAGGTCATTATGTGCGTGAACAAGGGGTGATTTCGTTACCAGATGCAATACGCAAAATGACCAGTTTACCCGCTGCAAGAATGGGCCTAACTGACCGAGGAGTGATAGCACAAGGCTATGCTGCTGATATTGTTATACTCGACCCTGCGACGGTTGCTGATAAATCAACGTTTAGCGCACCTCATCAGTACGCAGAAGGAATTGAATACGTCATTATTAATGGCCAAGTCATTAAATCACCGGATGGCATGACGGGTAAAAGCGCCGGGCAAATATTGCGTCATACGCTTTAGTTAAAATAATGACTTATATGTACTTTTTTACGAAAAAAGTACATAAGTTATCTTTGTTTGTACCTGCAATTCTGTTAGCTTAAAAAATTACCAATATTTCTTAAGGATAAGTCGTGCGACTATTTAAGTTACTCTGTATTAGTGGTTTTTTACTCTGTACTAGTCATGTAATGGCTGAACCAGCTGCAGATGATGCGGTTACAAATTACAGCCAACATACGCATACAATCGAATCAAGTAATCTTAGTGAGCAACGCACTGTCGTTGTGCAATTACCAAAAAGCTATCAAACACAACCAAACAAAAGATATCCCGTTATTTACCGTTTAGATGGGGCCGGTAATTTACCATTGATTAATGCTGTGCTTGAGCGCTTACAACAAGATGATCAAGCGCCAGAGGTGATTGTAGTTGCAATTGAAAGTACTAATCGACTTAGAGATTTTTATCCTACAGTGAACAAAGAGCCACAAGGTCCTGTTGGTGAAGGCGGTGGTGCAGCAAAGTTTTTAGCTTTCGTAGAGCAAGAGCTGATGCCTTTGGTTAATAAACAGTATCGTACTCATGATTATAGAGTTATCGCAGGAGCCTCTGCTGCGGGTGTATTTGCTCTTTACGCAATGCAAGCTGACCCTGAGTTATTTCAGGCGCACATTGCTTATAGCCCTGCGGTATGGTGGAACTATGGCGCCCCGGCTAAAAGTCTAAATACCTTTGTTACCAAAGCTAAAAGTATTAATAGCTATGTATATATGAATATCGGTGAAGAAGCCGGCATTATGCGCGAAAGGTACGATGATATGCAGCAAACTATGCAAAATAGTAAGGTGCAAAATCTGCGCTTTAAGAGCGATGCCTTTGCAGGCGTTTCGCATAACCTAACCTCAGCTGCTGGGGCATTTAATGCGTACCATGGCTTATTTTTATCTAAACAAATGCCTTTGAGTGCATTGGGCGATGATGTTTCATCAATTGATGCTTATTATCAACGCTTATCACAGCAATGGGGCGAGCAAATAGCGCCACCAGACCGCGCTGTTAGGATGCTGGGTTACAGCTTAACGGATAACCAGCAATTTGAGCGGGCTATTGAGGTGTTTAAGTACAATATAAAAAACTACCCTAAATCAGCGTATGCACTGTCAGCTTTGTCATATGGCTATGAAATGCAAGGTAATACTCGCCAAGCATTAGTTCAAATCGAGGCTGCAATAGCTGTTGCCGATGACTCTTATCCCTACCCAGATTACTTAAAAGAGACAAAAACGAGGTTACAAGGGCAGCTATAATTAAGCTGCCTTAAACAAATCAATGGTCTTGGTGATAATAGCTTAGGGTTTGTAGGGCAAGCGCAAATACATCTGCGCTGTTATCACCATTAACGTTTTTAACTACAGTCACCGCGCGTTGATGATCAACACACATAATGGTCATGGTAATGCCACCCATACTACCGCCAGAGTGCATTACCGCGTGTGGCATGTCGGCCATCAAGGCTTGTAGTTCAGTATCATGTTGGTATTTTTCTCTTTGTTGATAGTTTTTGAAACCAGTCATCCAACCGATACCAAAATCGACCTGTTCACCATTATTGAGTGTGGCTGGGCTAAACATTTCATCCACGGTGGTTGCTTTTAGGTAATTGCCCTGCGTGTGAGCTACTGCAAACTTGACGATATCACTTGGTGTTGCAATAAAGCCACCGCCTGCCCATTTATAGCTGTGATCGGTCTGCGGTGAGTTAATTAAACGGCCCTGATCAATGCTATAAGGTCTTGCACGATGTGGGATCAGGGTAAACTGCTCATCAAAATATATGTCGTTTAACTTAAGTGGCGCGAAGACTTCTTGTTCGATAATTTCTCTAAAGTTGCGTTTCGGATCAGCGCCTTCCATCGCAGCGCTTACTAATGTCCAAGCGAATGTTGAATACTGCTGTTTGGTGCCCGGCTCAAACAGCAGGGGATCATCTTTAAACATGGCTAAAGCGCTATCAATATCGCCATACCATTTGTTGAGTAAAAATTCATTGGCGCCTTTTTTGTAATGGCGGATCCCTGCTGTATGTGACGCGAGTTGGCGCAGTGTTAAAGCGGCATGTTTTTCTGGCCAGTTAGTTACATAGTCGGTTACAGGTTTGTCTAAGCTAATCAACCCCTTGTCGTAAAGGCGCATCAAAGCAGCTGTGGCAATAAGTTTAGAGACACTGCCAATGCGAACCTTATGCTCGGGACTCATTAAAACTTGGTTTTCGATATCGGCAAAACCATAACCCTTTGCGGCGATTACTCCTGATTTATCGGCCACCGCGACAGTAATGCCCGGCACCGTTTTCGCACTCACCGCCGATTGAAACGCAGCATCAATCGCTTGTGGTAGTTCAGCTGCGCTACTTACATGGGCAGCCATCAATAGAGGTAGGCTGATGAGTGAGCGAGCTATTCGGTGTTTGAGCATGGCGGCATCCTTTTTGAGTAACCTTGCAGTCACTCTTGTTATTATTTTTTAAGGCGTTTTTAGATTGCTCAAATTTTCTCTAGATGACAACCCATAGGCGCTTAATTGCACATTTTTCACGTTGTGATGAACATTTAAACAGGGCGTAATTCCATAAGTTGAATCGAGTAGCTTAATTAATAAGCGCGTTCCCCTAAGTCATACGCAAAATAACCATAGGTCGCAAAGATCATCATAATAATGAGTGAGTAATGCATCGTTCGAGCGAGTACAAGGTCAATAGGGCGTGCGTGGCGAAGTATTGCCTCATCGTTAACGATGGTTGCTTTTGCTGGTTTTTGACGACGAATTACTTTGCCATACATGCTCACTCTTATACCTATCCCTTTATCCCAAAGAGGCTCATGTATTCCTTCTTCGCGCATTTTTTTCTCAATATGCTTCATCGAAATGCGAGTGAAGCATAGAGTTGAGATTAAGAAAGCAATAAATGATGGTCCAGCTAAAATCCAGAAAATATTTTCAGGTATAGTAAACATTTAAAAGTAACCTTGTTTATTAAGCGCCTTCCCCTAAATCATACGCAAAATAACCATAGGCAATTATTAGCATCAAACCTAAGAATGATACATGCATTACGCGAGCTAGAATTAAATCAATAGGTCTGGCGTGCCGTAAAATTGCTTCATCATTAACAACAGTAGCTTTTGCAGGTTTTTGTCGCCTAATAACTTTTCCATACATAGTCACCCTTATACCTATACCTTTATCCCAAAGTGGCTCATGTATTCCTTCCTCGCGCATTTTTTTTTCAATGTGCTTCATTGAAATACGAGTGAAGCACAGGGTTGAAATTAGATAGCTAATAATTATTGGCAAAGATATGAATAGAAATATCTTTTCTGGTATCACATACATAATTTAAAACCAATTAATGCTTGAGCTTAAGTCATATAACTGACCAGAAACCGACTTACCAAGCAAATCGCCTCCCTTTCCAACAATAAAACCAGCCCCAAGGCCAGCACCGATTAAAATGACCCAACCAACAGGCCCCATTGCTATTGCTATACCTACACCAGCGGTGACTACTGCACTTCCCGCACCAATGCCTGCCGCCGTTCCTAAGCCAAACCCTGTTGTTTCAACAACTGCACGGCGTTGCCAATCTTTCCCAGCTTTGTAGTCACTATAAACGCTGTCAATTCGAAGCCCTGCATCTAAAGCTATAATGGCTTTTCCGGCGATATTTGCACCTTGCTCTAACTTACGTAAATGCTGAATATTTGCTAACGAAGACAATTGCAAAGGAGCTGAGCTTCTAGCGCTTTTAGCTATGTTAATTCCCCGCTGTGGGTTTGACCAAATATTACCTCGCGCTGAGGCTTTGATTCTTCCTTTAAATTTAACCAGCTCAGATTGAAATTTTGTATTTAATTCTAAATGAGCTTGTTTTGCTGCATTCCCTAACTTTATTAATTCAAGTTTTGGAGCTTTGTTTTGTGCAGCTTCGCGAACTTTTAATAAGCTTACTTGGTATTTTAAAATAGACTTTCCAAAATCACTTAGCCTAACTTGGCTAGATTCTAGGGAAGTGGCTGCTGCGCCAAGGGCTGTCAGGGAATCAAACTTTTTACCTGCAACTGGAAGCTCTGTAATTTTTCTTACTTTATTGATGTAAGGGGAAATCTCAGCCTCATACAATTCTGCAATTGCCAGAGCATTTTCATCACCAAATTGGTTAACTATAGTGCTAACATTTCTTTTAGTATGCTCTGGCCATGAAATTGTGCTGTCGAGTGCACAAGCAATATCAGGACGTGTTCGTCTAAAATCACTCATGTCACCTTGTTCAGGACTTCTAAGAATGAATGGAGTACCTTGAGGAATGAAGTTCCCGATAATGTGGGGGTTATCTTTTCTAAACTGTTTTAAAAGTTTAAGGTCATTTTCGTTAATTGGTAAGTTTGTTCTGCTTTTAGTATTAAAGCATAAGTCAAAATTAGACATAATATCCCTATATTAAAATCAATCCATTGAGCGAACAAAATAGCAGAAATATAGTGCTAATCAAACAGGGTAATTCACTATTTATCAAAGAGTGTTAAAAACATAAGGTAATAAATTTGTATATATAAGTTTGAATGTTAGGCATTTAGCAAAAATAAACCCCGCATTACTGCGGGGTTTTTTACTTTTTAACAACCAGTTAAGAATTAAAAGTCAGTCGGTGCTGGTGGCACGGTGAGTGGCTTTTTCGGGTTGTCTTTTAGCTCTTTTAATAGCTCTTCTACGGCACGTTCAATCGATGGATCTTTACCTTGGTAGATTAACTCTGGGCGATCAACAACCTTGATATCAGGGGTGACACCTTCGTTTTCGATGATCCAGTTGCCATCGTTATCTAAAATGCGGAATGTGGCCGCGATAACTTGGCCGCCATCGACAAGGCTTGGATTACCTGAAATACCAATTAATCCACCCCAAGTACGGGTACCAATGAGCTTACCTAACCCTGCTTGGCGGAAGTAGTAAGGAATAGCGTCACCGCCTGAACTTGAGTAACCATTGATCAGCATGGCTTTTGGACCATCATGAGCAAATTGTGGTGTTTTAGTTGGCTCAACACCACGGCGCTTCCAATAATTAAGCGGTTTACGGGCAAGCCAGGTGATCATGTGCTCAGGAATAAAGCCGCCGCCATTGTATCGGTCATCAATAATCATGGCGTCTTTGGTGGTTTGCGGCATGTAGTTTTTGAACATGGCGCGGTTACCTTCGTAGGCTGTATTTGGTAAGTGAACATAACCAATACGGCCATTTGATAGCTTATCAACGTAGGCTGCACGAGAGTTAACCCAATCTAAATAACGCAAACCTTGTTCGCTCGCTACAGGCTTAACGGTAACTTGCCATGCACCTTTGCTGCGCGGTTTACTGTTAAGAACTAGCTCAACTTGCTCACCTTGGGTGTTCTCTAGCAATTCGTAGAAGTTAGCTACGTCTTTTACTGAGCGGCCATTTACGGCAATGATGTAGTCGCCGTTATGTGCTTTTACCCCTGTTGTACCAAGTGGTGAGCGGAAGTCTTCATGCCAGTTTTCGCCTTGGAAGATTTGCTCAATTTTTACGTATCCAGATGGATCGCTGGCAAGTTTTGCACCTAATAAGCCGTGCTTTTTACGCTCTGCTTTAGGCATATCACCCGACTGCACATAAATGTGGCCTGAGTTAATTTCACCTGCGATTTCACTGAGAATGTAATCTAAGTCACTACGGTGTGAGATAGCATCAGCCATAGGTTGATACTTGGCTAAAATTGCGTCCCAATCTTGGCCGTGATGGTTCTCGTCGTAGAACCAATCACGTAATGTACGCCAGCCTTCAACATACATTTGCTGCCATTCGATTTGTGGCTCAATTTTTAAGGTCATGTTACTAAGATCTAGCTTATTCGCTGCTAGGTCTTGTTTTGCTTTTGGCTCAATTAAGCTGTAATCGTTACCCGCATGCACTAACAGGTGTTCACCATTACTCGAAATAGTATAGCTGCTTACCCCTTTAGCCACAGTTTCAAGCTCGCTGTCGTGAGCTGTGCCTATTAATTGTAGGCCGCCATTAGCCAGTGTTAGCACGCCATCTTTTACAGCCGTTAAACTGCGATAATCTCCAGCTGGCGCATTTAAAGCGGTAACGCGCTGCATAAAGTCGCTGCTTTGCAGGGTATTACTGTTTTTCTTATCGTCATCTTTTTGTTTATCGCTGACGATCGCTGTTTCATCACTTTGTAGTGCGATAAGTGGTTTGATACTGTCATTTACGGCAGCGGCATAAATACGCGTTGCACGATTAAACATGTAGTCAAACTCGTAGCTGCTAAAGGCTAAGTTAAAGTCGCGCTCAGAGCTGAAGTACAGATATTGACCATCAGGAGAGAAAGTTGGGTTTTGCTCATTGGTCATTTCATCCGTTAAGCGAGTCACTTTCTTTTTATCAATATTGTAGTGCCACAGTGAGGCATAGCGGTTTTCATTGTTTTTTACATACACAATGTCTTCGCTATTTGGTGACCAAGTATACTGGCGAATACCTTCTTCATCGTAGATGCTGGTATCAATTTTGTGCTGTTTACCTGATTTTGCGTCTATCCACCAGAGTGTGTGGTTCTTATCTGCAAATAACAGTTTTGAGCTATCAGGTGACCAAATTGGTGTAAAACGCCAAATAGTGCCGTTGCTGGTTAGCTGCTTAGTGGCATTGTTGTCGCTGCGATCTTTTAAGTAAATTTCGTATTCGCCGCTTTCATCGCTCATATAAGCAATATAACGACCATTTGGCGACCAGCTTGCGTCAATCTCGCGGCCTTTTGCTGTGTAAGATAAATTACGTGTTGGGCCTTGTTTAACCGGTACGCTAAATAGCTCACCGCGGGCAGTAAAGAGTGCACGTTTACCATCATGAGAAATCGACATTGAATCGATAAAGTCACTCACATTTTTTGTGTACGGCATTGCGTATTGACGCACACCAGCAATGTTAATGCTCAGCTTAGTGCTTTTTTGAGTTTTTGGGTCAAAGCGATAAAGGTAACCACCATTTTCATAAACAACAGCATTTGGGCCAGCTGATGGCCACAGTACGTCAAAGTCTTTATGGTTGGTTAGCTTCTTAGGCTCAGCGCCTTTTTGGTACTGATACAGGTTAAGGGTGTAATCACGGTCAGATACAAAGTAAATGTTGTCGCCAACCCAGGTTGGTTGCTGATCGGTAGCGCGGTTACTGGTTAGCTGCTCTGAGGTATTGTTTTTTAGATCGTAAACCCAAACATCTTGTGCGCGACCGCCTCGGGTGCGTTTCCAAGTACGAAATTCACGGTCAATCGGGGTGTAAACATATTTGCTACCATCTGGCGAAAGCATACCGCCGCCCGTTTCAGGGATAGCAAGAGGCTGCTCAAGGCCACCGTCAGCAGGCACCATGTATGGACGACCCATACGTTTACCCCACGGTGTGCGGTTAGCACGAAATACCACATTTTTGCCATCAGGTGTCCAATCGAGAACACGATAATCAAAACCACCGCGTGGTGGCATTGGGCCAACATCGTTGTAGTAAGTGAGTTGTTTTAAGCCAGAACCATCGCTGTTAATTACATAAATTTGGCGGCTGCCATTGTATTCGGCTGCAAAGGCAATGCGTTTACCGTCAGGTGAAAACTTCGGAAAGGTTTCAAAGCCAACATGGTCGGTTAAGCGTTTGCTCTCGCCTGTTTGCGTATTAGCAATGTAAATATCACCACCGTATACAAAGGTAACATTTTGATTATGAATATCTGGAAAGCGCAATAAGCGCGTATCTTTAGTTTCGTAAGCTGATGCCCAAGGTGCCAGTGTCGCAGCCATGGCCAGTGCCAACGTTGTTAGTTTTTTCATGGGATTACATCCTATTTTGGGAACTGTTACATCATAACAATTCAGTTTTAAATAGCGATGCAGTTGCGATGAACGCAGTGTTACAAAATGTGTCTAAAAATCAAACGATGGAATGGAGCTATGTATTTAGGGGAGTGTCGGCTAAAGCAGGCTTTAGCCGACAAATCATTACTTGTAGAATACTTCTACAGTGCCTTTTACTTTTAATAGTAAAGGTTGGCCGCGGCGATCTAGCGCTTTTGGAGAAGCGATTTTGATCCAGCCTTCGCTGATATTATATTCTTCAACGTCAAAACGCTCTTTGCCGTTAAGTTTTACACCAATTTCATGCTCGAAAACTTCTTCCACATAAAATTTACTACGTGGGTTGATAGAAAGTTGGTTTGGTAATTCTGGTTTTTGTGTATCAGTCATAGTTGCGATCTGCATTGAATAAATTGTGCGCCATTGTAGGCAATACCTGGCATTGGCTCAAGTATCTAAATGGCAAATTTATTGTTTACTCGCAGGCTTGTTCTGAATGTTCAACACACATGGCTACGGCTTCACTCTTTTTATCGAAGTCGTGTGTTAAGCAGTAGTCAAAACGCATGGTTAACTCAATCACCTGTTCATCGGTGCGTTCAGGCCAATGCCAGTCTCTCACTATTTGTCTTGCAGCTTTTCTTACTTCTTTACTAAAACGCTTAGGTGCTGAGTTTTCGATATTAAGGTTTTTTACGTTGCCTTCTGGTGTTACCTGAAAGTTGACAACTGCACAGCCACTGCCTTGTCGATTTAGCAGTCCCGTTGGGTACTGTACATGAGTCATTGGTGGCAGCCGTTGCCAACTAGGCGTATTCGTAGTGGTATCGAGAACTTGCGCTTGAATATCTACAAATGGAAATTTACGAGATAAGTCTGGGTTTGCAAGCGTACTTGCTGATAAACAGATAAGTGAGAATGAAAAAATAATTTTATTCATAGTTTTCCCTAACTTGATTGTTTTTTATTCATTTTTGATACTAGAGATGAATTTGCATTATGTAAACAAAAAAAGATAGGTAAAAATTCGGAACAAAGTGATTTGTTATACTATATCAATCTATTTATTTGTGTTATTTTATAACAAAACATATCTATCAATTTCTACAATTAAGCCTTATGAAGTACTCAACTCTTAGTTTAGCCTTAGCTGCGGCGTTTGCAGCGAATACATATGCAGCTGATAACAGCGATATAGAAACGATCACCATTGAGCATAAACAAGCGTTCCGTGGTGATATTCCAACAAAAGATTTACCACAGTCGATCACCACATTAAGTAAAGACATGCTCACCGATAACGGTATCACTAAGTTTCGTGACGCACTGGATTTTTCTGCCAGTATCAGCCGTAAAAATAATGGCGGGGCGCTGTGGGATAGCTACTCAATACGTGGTTTGTCGGGTAACGAAAATATGCCGTCTGGATATTTAGTTAATGGCTTTAGTGGTGGTCGCGGTTTTGCTGGCCCGCGTGATGTATCAAATATTGAATACATCGAAGTATTAAAAGGGCCGGGCTCGGCACTCTATGGCCGTTCGGAGCCGGGTGGCACAGTAAACATTATTACTAAAAAGCCACAGTTTTATCAGCAAGGGCAACTTCAAGCCGAGTTAGGTAGCGATGATCACAAGCGTATTCAAGGTGATTACACTAATGGTCTAAGCGATGATTTAGCATTTAGAATCAATGGTGCATGGCAAGATAGCGACAGCTTTAGAGACTATGTTCACCATGACAAATTCGTCATTACTCCTTCGCTTTATTATCAAATTAACGATAACTCATCACTGACCTATGAGTTTGAGTATGTTGACCAACAGCAAATGTATGACCGCGGTATTGTGGTGCTAAATGGTGATTTTGATACCGTGCCTGAATCGCGCTTTTTAGGTAATCCAAATGATGCGCCAACTAAGGTGCACTCACGCGGTCATCAATTAAATTACAGCAACGATCTAAACCAAGATTGGAGTTTGTTATTAGGTGCCAGTTACCGTACTGCAACGTTAACGGGTTATTCGTCAGATGCTGAGCTTTCACCATCACGTCAGTCATTATTTGATGATGGTAGAACTTTAACTCGCCAGCACAGATATCGTGACTATGAGTCTGATGATTTATCGCTGCGTTTTGAATTAAGCGGTCACTTTGATGTTGCCGGTATCACCAACCATGTACTGATTGGTGTTGATGGTTACGATTATGAGCTGCGCACTGGGCTTTATCGCTACCGTGGTGGTAATGGCACTTACACCATTGATATTTATGAGCCAGAGTACAGCACTACTGAAGGCCCTGAAGTGGGCATGCAGTACGAAAATAACGAACAGCAAAATGCGTACGGTATTTACCTGCAAGACCAACTAGATCTAACCGATAACTTAAAAGTGATGTTAGGTCTGCGTTTTGATGAAATTGAACAAGATATTTTTGAGACTAAGTCTGGTGTGGCATCAAACAGCAAAGAAAACCGCATTAGTCCACGTTTTGGTGTGGTTTACGCACTTAATGACGACATTAACCTTTACTCAAGCTATTCAGAAGGATTTTTACCACTAAGTGGCACCGATGCTGAGGGTAAGCCATTTGGTTTTGAAGAAAGTGACTCGTTTGAAGTGGGTGTTAAGTTTAGTTACGCCAATATCAGCGGTACGCTTGCTTATTTTGATGCAAGTAAGAGCAATATGCTGGTGGCAGATCCAGTAAATGTGGGTTATTCAGCACCTGTTGGTAAAGCAAATAGCACAGGTTTTGAGTTAGACTTAACAGGGTCATTGGGTGATAACATTGAGTACACCCTATCCTATGCTTATGTTGATGCCGAAACTGCCACAGACAGCATAAATGTTGATTGGTTAGTGCCAATTCCTAAAGGCAGCCCACTTGTGAACGTACCGAAGAATAATCTTTCGATTGGCTTAAACCATGACCTAAGTGTATTTGCACAAGACATAAAGATTGGCGGTCATTATCAATATGTGTCTGACCGTTTAGGTGACCCTGCTGATTTAACCTTCCGATTACCTAGCTATCAAACCGTTGGTTTATTTGCTAAATGGCGAGCGACTGAACGTGCAACTGTGTCACTGAATGTTGATAACGTGTTTGATGAGCAGTATATCGCCAGCTCTTACAATGCATTGTGGGCCTACCCGGGTGCGCCAACACAATTCAAATTAGGTTTAAGCTATGACTTCTGAGCAAGTTAAAAGCCGTATTCACAGTATCGACATCATGCGTGGTGTCGTTATTCTGCTGATGTTACTTGATCACGTGCGAGAGCGGTTTTTCTTGCACATGCAGGTGGCCGATCCCATGGTGGTTGATACCACTTCGCCGGGGCTTTTTTGGAGCCGCTTTGCTGCGCACTTTTGTGCGCCAACCTTTATCTTTTTAACCGGTTTGTCGGCGTGGCTTTATAGTCACCCAGCAAGTGGTGTGGCGCGCTCGGCTCGAAGCTTTTTAATCAAGCGAGGGCTTTTTTTAATCGCTCTCGAAGTGACCCTGATTTGTTTTTCGTGGATGGGTTACTACCACACAATATGGCTGCAAGTGATGTGGGCGATTGGTCTATGTATGCTGGTGTTAGCATTACTGATTAAGCTGCCACGCAATCTATTGTTAGTACTTGGTTTGATTATTGTATTTGGCCATAATTTACTGACCCCAATCAGCTTTACGCCCGATGAGTTTGGCTACTCGCTGTGGACGATTTTGCATGACCGAGGCTATCTATCACAAGGCGGTTTAATCGACGTCAAAATTAGCTACCCAGTGCTGCCTTGGATTGGCGTAATTTTATTGGGTTACTGTGCAGGCCCTTTATATGCGCACACTCAAGCGGCAGATTCGCGTAAACGAGCATTGCTGCTGTTAGCGCTGTTATGTGTGGGGTTATTTGCGCTGCTGCGTGGTTTTAATATTTATGGTGAAACCTTGCCGTGGCAAACGTTTAGCACCACAACCGAAACCATGATGTCGGTATTTAACGTGACTAAGTACCCACCGTCACTGAGCTTTTTGCTGATCACGTTAGCAGGCATGTTTGTTGGCTTATGGTTATTTGAAAGACCACTTAACCGCTTTACGAATGCGCTGCGAGTGTATGGCTCTGTGCCTATGTTTTTTTATATTTTCCACCTGTATGTACTGCTATTTATGTATCAAATAGGCATGCTGATCTGGGGGGCAAATCAAGGGCAATACTTAGGAGTCAGTGATATATCTAGTATTTGGTTTATTACTTTATTGCTGGCAATAGGACTTTATTGGCCAACCAAGAAGTTTAGTGAATACAAGCGTAAGGCTAATAAGCCTTGGTTAAAGTATTTATAATTAACAAATAATAGGTTGCTAGCTCCCGTTTATACGGGGGCTGGCGGTTTATTAAGTTGCTATTTGGGTGAGTTTTTGCGATATTAATTATATTATAATATTAACAGGAAGCTAATAAGATGACTCTGCCTAGTTCTCAATCTGCAAATGCTATTCGCATACTTGCTGTCGATGCCGTTCAACAAGCTAACTCTGGCCACCCAGGTGCGCCTATGGGTATGGCTGATATTGCAGCGGTATTGTGGCAAAACTTTCACCGCCATAACCCATTAAACCCAGACTGGTCTAACCGTGACCGCTTTGTGTTATCAAATGGCCATGGTTCAATGCTGCAATATGCATTGTTACATTTAAGCGGTTATGACGTAAGCATCGAAGATATTAAGCAATTCCGTCAGCTTCACTCTAAAACACCGGGTCACCCAGAATATGGTTATACTCCGGGTGTTGAAACAACTACGGGCCCATTAGGTTCTGGTATTGCTAACGCAGTGGGTATGGCAATCGCTGAAAAAACCTTAGCAGCGCAATTCAATAAGCCAAAGTTTGATATTGTTGATCACTTCACTTACTGCTTTATGGGTGATGGCTGTTTAATGGAAGGTATCTCGCACGAAGCATGTTCGCTGGCAGGTACGTTAGGTCTAGGCAAGCTAATCGCATTTTGGGATGACAATGGCATCTCTATCGATGGTGAAGTAGAAGGTTGGTTCACCGACGATACACCTGCACGTTTTGAAGCTTACGGTTGGCAAGTTATCCGTGATGTTGATGGTCACGATATGAATGCAATTGCGGGTGCAATCGAAGCGGCACAAAGCAACACTACGCAACCAACACTAATTTGTTGTAAAACAGTGATTGGTTTTGGCTCGCCAAATAAATCAGGTAGCCACGACTGTCACGGCGCACCACTTGGTCACGACGAAATCGCCGCTGTACGTGAGCAGCTAAACTGGCCGCACCCTGCATTTGAAGTTCCACAAGAGGTTTATAACGAGTGGAATAATCAAGCGAAAGGCCAAGAACTTGAAGGTGCATGGCAGCAAAAATTTGCAGCTTATAGCAAAGCACACCCTGAACTTGCAAAAGAATATACACGCCGTGTTCTTGAAAAAGCATTACCAGCTAACTTCGCTGAATTAGCTGATGAGTACATTGCTAAATGCCAAGCCGACATGCAAAACATTGCGACACGTAAAGCATCACAAAATGCGATCACCTTCTTTGCTAACCAGCTTCCTGAACTAATGGGTGGCTCTGCCGACCTTGCTGGTTCTAACTTAACCTTATGGCCAGAAGCAAAAGGTTTACAAGATGCTGCTGATGGTAACTACGTGTTCTATGGCGTACGTGAGTTTGGTATGAGCGCAATCATGAATGGTATTGCATTACATGGTGGCTTTATTCCATTTGGCGCAACCTTCTTAATGTTTATGGAATACGCACGTAATGCTGTACGTATGGCTGCATTAATGAAAGCACAGAGCATTTTTGTGTATACCCATGATTCAATCGGTCAAGGTGAAGATGGCCCAACTCACCAACCAATCGAGCAAATCGCTAACCTTCGCATGACACCAAATATGACTGCATGGCGTCCGTGTGATGAAACTGAAACTGCGGTAGCTTGGCGCCAAGCGTTATTAAAAGAAACCGGTCCAAGTTCACTGATCTTCAGCCGTCAGGGTACAAAAGCGATGGCACGTGATGCACAGCAAGTTGCTGACATTGCTAAAGGGGGTTATGTACTTGTTGATAGCGAACAAGCTGCAGAGCTTATTCTTATTGCAACGGGTTCTGAGGTAGAGCTAGCTGTGAATGCTGCTGCTGAATTAACAGCACAAGGCAAGCAAGTTCGCGTTGTATCTATGCCATCAACGAATCAGTTTGACAGCCAAGACAAAGCATACCGTCAAAGCGTGCTACCAGCGGGTACACCAAAGATTGCTGTTGAAGCTGCGCACCGTGACTTCTGGTTCAAGTATGTTGGCCAAGATGGTGATGTACTAGGCATGGACACATTTGGTGAGTCAGCGCCTGGTGCCGTATTGCTTGAGCATTTTGGTTTCACAGTGGCAAATCTAGTTGCAAAAGCAAATGCATTACTTGCTGAATAATGTGACTGGCGAAAAATTATCGTAATCGCAACACGATAAACCTACATTTGTGATGATGTGTAGGTAATAAAAAAGCCCGCAAACTTTGGTTTGCGGGCTTTTTGCTGCTTAAACAATCGGTTTAAACTAGTTCGCTTAAGATTGACTCTAGTTTCTCTTGGTCAATTGCGAATTGACGAATACCTTGGCTTAGCTTTTCAGTTGCCATAGCATCTTCATTCATTTCCCAGCGGAAAGCCTGCTCAGTCATGGCTGCTGGCGCTTCTGCTTTTTCAGTTGCTGGTAATAGTTTTTGAGTTAAAGGTGCGTCAGTTGCAGCTAGTTCAGCAAGTAACTTAGGGCTGATAGTTAAACGGTCACAACCTGCTAATTCTTGGATTTCACCGATGTTACGGAAGCTTGCGCCCATTACAATCGTGTCGTAGCCGTGCTTTTTGAAGTAGTTATAGATATGCGTGACTGACTTAACGCCTGGATCGTTAGCGCCGTCGAAATCAGCGCTTGCATCTTGTGCTTTGTACCAGTCAAGAATACGACCAACGAATGGTGAAATTAGGTAAGCACCTACTTCGGCACAAGCGCGTGCTTGAGCAAATGCAAATACCAGCGTTAGGTTACAACGGATACCTTGCGCTTCAAGTACTTTAGCCGCTTGAATACCTTCCCATGTAGAAGCAATTTTGATTAACACGCGCGATGTGTCGATACCTTGCTCTTTATATAAAGCAACAAGCTCAAGTGCTTTATCAATAGTTGCTTGAGTATCAAATGATAAACGCGCATCCACTTCTGTTGAAACTAAACCCGGCACTTGCTCCATTAATTTAGAGCCAATTAATACCGCTAGCTTGTCAGCTGCTTTTGTTACAACTTCAGCTGCGTCACTGCTTTGTGCTTTTGCCCATGATACGGCTTCGGCAGCAAGTGGGCGATATTTCTCAATTTGAATCGCGTTTAAGATTAGTGATGGGTTTGTTGTTGCATCTTGCGGTTTATATTCGTTGATTGCTTCAAAATCACCCGTGTCAGCAACAACGGTTGTCACTGCTTTAAGTTGTTCTAATTGACTAGACATAGTTATCCCATTCTTATCATACAAAAGTTAATGTAGTGGCTTTAACCTATTATTTGTGCTGAAAAAACAATCTAATCTTCCAGAGAAACTGCGCAATAAATCGCCCGCCAGCAGCAAATAATCCTGTTAATAATATTTTTATAATACCTTTACAATCCGGTATTGTTGATATTATCATACAAATAAAGATAATGACTAACAATGTTAGTAAGCAATTAGTGAAAGGTAATTATGTCTCGTTATACGTTGGGATTAGACTACGGGTCAGACTCGGTAAGAGCATTACTCGTTGATGTCGCGACTGGTGAAGAACTTGCCAGCCATTTAGTAAACTACCCGCGCTGGGCACAAGGCTTATATTGTGACCCAAGTAAGGATCAGTTTCGTCAGCATCCACAAGACTATATTGATAGCCTTGTAGAAGTAGTAAATGGTCTATGGTCACAAGTTCCAGCGGATACTGCAGACAAAGTAGTGGGTATGAGCTTTGATACGACTGGCTCAACGCCTGTGGCAATTAATAGCCAAGGTACACCACTGGCATTAACTGAAGAATTTGCAGAAAACCCAAATGCAATGTTCATTTTGTGGAAAGACCATACGTCAATTAAAGAAGCAAATGAAATCACTGAAGCTGCAACTAACAACGATGTGAACTACCTTTCACATATGGGCGGTATCTACTCGTCTGAGTGGTACTGGGCCAAAGCATTACATATTTTCCGCGTTGATAGCAGTGTTAAAGCAGCCACATATTCATGGGTTGAGCACTGCGATTGGATGACCGCGCTAATGTGCGGCACAACACACCCTGAAGCATTAAAGCTAGGGCGTTGTGCAACGGGCCACAAACAAATGTGGAACGAGCAGTGGGGCGGTTTCCCACCAAACAGTTTCTTCAGCAATATCGATCCACTATTAGATGGTGTTGTTGATACGTTAAATGCAACTACAGAGCCAAGCGACCAAGTTGCTGGCAACTTAACTGCTGAGTGGGCCGAGAAGCTAGGTTTACCACAAGGTATCGTGATTGGTTACGGTGCATTTGACTGTCACATGGGCGCAGTAGCAGCCAATGTTCGCCCTGGTGTTCTAACCAAAGTAATGGGTACTTCAACTTGTGACATCACAGTAACGTCTAAAGAACAACTAGGTGATACTTGCGTTAAAGGTATCTGTGGTCAAGTTGATGGCTCAGTAATCCCTGGGTTAATTGGCTTAGAAGCCGGTCAATCTGCATTCGGTGACTTATACGCATGGTTCAAGAACCTAGTACTTTGGCCAACTCGCCAACTTACAAATCTATCTGACGCTGAACAAGCGTTAGTTAACAAGCTAGAAGATTCAATCTTAGTTGATCTATCAAAAGCAGCGGCAGCACTGCCTGTAACAAGCAACGATGTAACGGCGCTTGATTGGGTTAATGGTCGTCGTACGCCAGATGCTGACCAAAGCGTTGCCATGGCATTAACAGGCTTAAAAATGGGCACTGATGCACCTAAGTTCTTCAAAGCGCTTGTTGAAGCAACTGCGTTTGGTGCACGTGCTATCACTGAGCGCTTCCGTAGCGAAGGCGTACCAATCGAGTCAGTGGTTGTTATCGGCGGTATCTCTAAAAAATCAGACTACGTAATGCAAACCTGCGCTGATGTTTGGAACTGCCCAATCGACGTTTTAGAAAGTGAGCAAAGCTGTGCATTGGGTGCGGCAATTATGGCTGCGGTTGCTGCGGGTGAGCACGCAACAGTGGCAGATGCTCAAAAAGTTATGGCGTCGTCTGTATGTCATCAGTATTTACCAAACCCTGAGCGCGTTGCTGTGTATGACGAGCTTTATGCCAACTACCAAGCACTTGCAAGCTATGTAAACGGAGACAAAGCATGAGTTTTACTGAACTAAAACGTGAAGTCTATGAAGCGAACATGGAGCTGCAACGTCGTGGCTTAGTAATTTATACCTTTGGTAACGTATCGCAAATCGACCGCGACAAAGGCGTGATTGCGATTAAACCAAGTGGTGTATCGTACGACCAAATGAAAGCCGACGACATGGTGATCGTTGACCTTGAAAACAACATTGTTGAAGGGTCTATGCGTCCGTCTTCTGACACAAAAACACATGTTCATTTATATCGCCACTTTGATTCAATTGGCGGTGTAACACACACGCATTCGACCTATGCAACTGCATGGGCGCAAGCAAAACAAAGCATTCCTTGCCTTGGCACAACTCACGCTGACTATGTACACGGTGACATCACCTGTACTCGTGAGCTAACCGATGAGCAAGTGAATGGCGATTATGAATTAGAAACCGGTATTCAAATTACTGATGCGTATCAAGACCGCGATCCGAAAGCTGCACCTATGGTGATTGTTGCGGGTCATGCGCCTTTCACGTGGGGTAAAGATGCCGCTCAGTCTGTATACCATGCCGCGCTACTCGAAGAGATTGCACGCATGGCGTATTTAACACGCACTTTAGATCCACACGCAGCTGAACTTAAAAAAGCAGTGATGGATAAACATTATCTACGTAAGCACGGTAAAAACGCGTATTACGGTCAGAGCAAATAGCAAGAATTTAGAGGATTATTAACATGACGACGATGACGAAAGAAGTCTGGTTTGTTACCGGCTCACAACATCTTTATGGTCCTAAGGTGTTAGAAACGGTTGCCAAAGACAGCGAAGCAATTGTAGCGGGCTTAAACAGCGAAGCTAATCTACCAGTAAACTTGGTATGTAAGCCTACCGTTAAGTCACCTGAAGAAATTCACGCTGTTTGCCAAGCGGCAAATACGGATCCTAACTGTGTTGGTTTAGTATTATGGATGCACACTTTCTCACCTGCGAAAATGTGGATTGCTGGCCTAAGCGAATTACGTAAGCCTTGGTTACACCTTCATACTCAGTTCAATGCAGCCCTTCCTTGGTCTGATATCAACATGAACTACATGAATACGCACCAAAGTGCACACGGTGACCGTGAGTTCGGTTTCATCGGTACTGTAATGCGTAAAGAGCGTAAAGTTGTTGCAGGTCACTGGCAACGTGCTGACGTACAACAGCAGTTAGATGACTGGTGTCGTGCGGCAAAAGGTTGGGCAGAAAGCCAAACACTTAAAGTTGCGCGTTTTGGCGACAACATGCGTCAAGTTGCAGTTACTGAAGGTAACAAAGTTTCAGCGCAAATAACCTTTGGTTATGAAGTACACGCGTTTGGTGTCGCTGAGCTTGTAAAAGTGGTTGATACTATCACTGAAGAAGAAGTTGATGCACAGTTAGAGCTTTATAAGCAAGACTACGTAATTGCTGACGAAACTCTACAAGACGATTACGCTGTGAAAATGCTACGCAACGAAGCACGCTTAGAGCTTGGTATGGAGCGCTTTTTAGAGAAAGGCGGCTTTAAAGCATTCACTAACTGTTTTGAAGACTTATCAGGCCTGTCTGGTCTTCCGGGTCTTGCTACACAGCGCCTAATGTCGAAAGGCTATGGTTACGGTGGTGAGGGTGACTGGAAAACAGCTGCTATGGTTCGCATCATG
The DNA here is from genome assembly GCF_004792295.1 of Pseudoalteromonas sp. MEBiC 03607. Taxonomy (NCBI): domain Bacteria; kingdom Pseudomonadati; phylum Pseudomonadota; class Gammaproteobacteria; order Alteromonadales; family Pseudoalteromonadaceae; genus Pseudoalteromonas; species Pseudoalteromonas sp. MEBiC 03607. The sequence goes on along the minus strand of NZ_SRRY01000001.1, from coordinate 490,372 downwards.
AAAGTAATGGGTGAAGGCCGTGACGGTGGTTGTTCATTCATGGAAGATTACACTTACAACATGGGTGAGACTGACCAAGTACTTGGCGCGCACATGTTAGAAGTGTGTCCTTCAATTGCAGCACAAAAGCCACGTCTTGAAGTTCACCAGCACACTATCGGCGTGAAATGTGATGTAGGTCGTTTATTGTTTACAGCAAAACCGGGTGCTGCAATCAACGTATCACCAATTGATATGGGTAACCGTTTCCGTATTCTAATCAACGAAGTAGATACAGTGGCTCCGCCAGCTGATTTACCTCACTTACCGGTTGCTTCAGCGCTTTGGGAACCAAAACCAAATCTATCTGTAGCATCAGCTGCATGGATCCACGCCGGTGGTGCACACCACACTGCATACAGCCAAGCAGTAACAACCGATATGATTATCGATTTTGCTGAAATGGCTGGCGTTGAAACGATGATCATCGATAACGATACGACGATCCGTGGTTTCAAAACAGAGCTTCGTCATAACGCAGCTTATTACATGCTAAAACGTGGCCTGTAAAACGAATATTTAAAGTACTTGGGCATGTGTTTAGCATGCCCTGTCAAATTTTGTTGTCGATTAAGCCAGTGATGAGCCTTGCTCCTCGCTGGCTTATGCTATTGTGAAGCGAAACTTTTTAGGAGTAGATATGATCGATTTAAGCGCCTACCAAGGCATTATTTTTGATATGGATGGCACCTTAATTGACTCAATGGGCAGTCACTTACAGGCATGGCAAAAAACCTGTGAAGTCTATGGCTATCCATTTGATTACGACTACATGTATAGCTTGGGTGGCATACCGACCGTTAAAACCATTGAAATGCTTAACGAAAAATTTGGCTTAGAGCACGATCCTCTGGTTGTAGCAAAAGATAAACACCAGTTTTGGGTTGATTTACAGCACCATCCACAGGTGATTGACGAAACAGTTGCTGTACTTGAGAAATACCATGGTGTATTACCTATGGGCGTGGGCACAGGCGCTGACCGCGAACATGCAATTGCTCATCTAACAGATACTAATTTAATTAATAAAATTGGTGCCTTAGTGACTGCAAGTGATGTAAGTAAAGGCAAGCCAAACCCTGAAACATTCTTAAAAGTAGCAGAGCTTTTAGATGTTGAACCAAGTAAATGCGTAGTGTTCGAAGACACGCAAATTGGTTACCAAGCGGCCAAAAGTGCGGGGATGGATTGCATCATGGTGAAAGACGGCAAAATCCAACTTTAGCGATTAAATTTGCAATGACACCCTTATTTGTATTATAAAACTATAAATACAATTACAAAAAGGTTATTCATATGTCATTGCAATGTGTTTTCCAAGGTTTAAAAACAACTCATCAAACAGCCGGTTCGAACACGAAAAAGTCGCGCGGGCTTTATGCATTGTTGGTGACATGTGGGATTGCCCTTACACCAGCGTGTGCTCATCAAGGAGACAATATGACGACTTCCCCTTCAGCATCAATGACAGCCTATGGCTTACTTGCTGACCAAACACCCGTTAATCAAGTAACACTGACGAACAGCAATGGTATTAGCGTTGATGTGATCAACTACGGTGGCATTATCACGCGTATTGAAACACCTGATGCAAAAGGCGAAATGGGTAATATTGTACTGGGTTTAGATAACCTAGAGGCATACACAAAAGCGACAACTTACTATGGTGCAATCATCGGTCGTTTCGGTAACCGTATCGCAAACGGTAAATTCACCCTAAATGGCACTGAATACCAATTAGCGACTAACGATGGTGACAACCATTTACATGGTGGTGTGCAAGGTTTCGATAAAAAAGTGTGGAACATGACACCGTTCACGACGCAAAACAGCGCAGGTGTTACCTTAAGCTTAGTGAGCCCTGATGGCGACCAAGGTTACCCGGGTGAAGTAACGACCGAAGTGACTTACACACTAACCAATAACAACACGCTAGATATGCAGTTTATTGCTACAACAAGCAAGCCTACCATCATCAATATGACGCAACACAGCTACTTTAACCTAGCGGGTAAAGGCGACATTCTTGATCACCAAATGCAAATTAACGCAAAAGCAATTACCCCTGTGGATGGCGGCTTGATCCCAACTGGTGAGTTGATGGATGTGGCAGGCACACCGTTTGACTTCCGAACTGCTAAAGCAATCGGTCAAGATATCAAAGCAAGCAATGAACAACTGAAACTTGGTAAAGGTTATGACCATAACTTTGTGCTTAAAGACACGCCAAGTAATGAACTTATTGAAGCGGCGACGGTTTACGAAGCAAACTCTGGCCGTACGTTAACAGTTTACACAGAAGAGCCTGCGGTACAGTTTTATTCAGGTAACTTTTTAGACGGTAGTACTCAGCAAGCGTCTGGCTTAGTGCATAATTTCAGAAGTGGTTTTTGCTTAGAGCCACAGCATTTTCCTGATGCACCAAATCAGCCAACGTTCCCAAGCACAACATTACTGCCAGGTGACGTGTATTCAACACGCATCGTGTACGAATTTGGTACAAAATAAAGGAACACAAACGTGAAAACAACAAAGCTCAAAAGCGCAATGCATAAGGCCGGTTTAGCTAGCCTATTTGCCTTGTCTTTTGGCGCTCTGACGGGCTGTCAGACTACGGCTGAAGACAACACAGCCAAAGCAGATGTCGCAGCCACAGCAAAAGCGCCAATTCAAGATAATGGTATTTTTACCAACCCACTTTTTCCTAATGGTGCCGATCCATGGCTTGAGTATTGGGATGGTAACTATTACCTAACTACAACAACATGGACATCTGAGTTAGTGATGCGTAAATCACCAACACTAGCTGGCCTTGCTGATGCAACACCTATCAATGTTTGGTCTGATTCAAACCCTGAGCGTTGTTGTAACTTTTGGGCGTTTGAGTTCCACCGTCTAAAAGGGCCAAACGGCTACCGTTGGTACATGATGTACACAGCCGGTACTGATGGCACTTTAGATAACCAACACTTAAACGTATTAGAAAGTGCTGGTGATGACCCTATGGGTCCATACGAATACAAGGGCGCATTAATGCCTAACGTATGGAACATCGACGGTAACTACCTAACATACAAAGACAAGCTATATGTGATCTACTCACAATGGCAGGGTGATCAGCAATTAAACATTATTGCTGAAATGGAAAACCCATGGACTCTGAAGAAGAACTCACCGCATACGGTGATCACGCGTCCTGAGCTAGATTGGGAAATCAGTGGTCGTAAAGTAACTGAAGGCGCTGAAATTTTACAGCACAATGGCCGTACGTTTATGACGTACTCAGCGAGCTTCTGTAATACTCCTGATTACAAACTAGGTATGCTTGAGCTTGTTGGTGACGATCCGCTAAAAGCGAGCAGCTGGAAGAAATACGACAAGCCAGTATTTGAGCGTACAGAAGAAGTGTTTGGGCCTGGTCACAACGGCTTTTTCACATCGCCAGACGGTACAGAAGACTGGTTAGTTTATCATGGTAATGATTCGGTAGAGCACGGTTGTAGCGCGACTCGTTCATTACGTGCGCAAAAATTTACTTGGAATGACGATGGTACACCAAGCTTTGGAAAACCATTAACACCAGGCGTTGAAGTCGCACCGCCATCAGGTGAATACGGCCCACTAGTAACGCGAGTGCAAGGTCAGCGCTATCAATTAGTGAATGCAACAAGCGGCTTATGTTTAGACATTGCAGCTGATCCACAAGATGCACGTGCAGTACAACGTCAGTGCGCAAGCACCAATGGTCAATGGGTTATTGATGCAACAACAGATGGTTTTGTTCGTTTAGCTAACCGTGAAGACAGCAAGTTCTTAGAGCTTGAAAGCTGTAATGATGCCGATAACGCTAAAGTACAATCTGCAGCATGGCGCAATAACTTCTGCCAGCAATGGAAAGTAGCACCAAGCACAGATGGTAATGTCTCTATTACTAACCGTTACACAGGCAAGCCATTAGCGGTTGCAGGTTGTTCTGCTGCACAAAACCAAGCGGTTTTACAGCAAAGCGACGCAACAGCGTGTGGCGACTGGCAATTACGCCCTATGGGCAGTGTTGTAGTATTAAGCCAACAAAGTGGTAAAGCACTTAGCGTGGCTGGTACAGTTAAAGCAGGTACCAATGTTGAGCAACAAGCTTACACGCATAAAAATGCACAGCAATGGTTATTCACACCAACAGATACAGGCTATGTAAGCCTTAAACAAAGCGCTGACAGCGAGTTCTGTGCTGCGGTAGCTGATAACGCCTTAGTACCAGGTGCCAACGTAGAAATGGCTTCGTGTGCAGCGAAAACAGCACAGTGGCGTATTGCTCCGGTAGAAGGCGGTGGTGTTATGCTGATCAACCGCTACACAAAGCAAGCACTTGGTTTAAGTAACTGTGGTTTAGCTGAAAACACTAACTTCGCACAACAACCTGATTTAGGTAACAAGTGCCAAGTGTTCCATCTGCGTGAACCAAATTAAGTTATAAGTAAAAAATCGACTCAACCAAAGCCACTTCATTTATGAGTGGCTTTTTTTGTGGCTGAAGACTGTAAGTTAGCGAGAGTAAAGTTCCAAGCTGAGCGGTGGGGTTGTTATGTGTGGCGTACCTCTCAGCACTTGCTCTGTTCATTTTTGGGTAGGTTGGGTAGAGCGAGGCGAAACCCAACATAACCTCTACACCTTCATAACCCCTAATTAATTAAATAACCTAAAGGCTGCCATTGGCCACTATTTTTACTCAGGCTCAGAGTTTCTAAGGCATGCTCCTTATTAGTGAAGCTTGTTTGAAATTGAACCACTAAATATTCGCCATTAGGCATTCCGGGTAGTGATGAATATTCTTGTACATCAAAATAAGTACGAGACATTACGCGACCAAGAGGAATACGAAGTTGCTCTAATGCCAAGCGCCATTTTGGCTCTGGTGTGGCTGTCTGAAATATGTGATCTGTTTGCTGCCAACTTTGCACGTATTGGCCGCTATCAACAAGCTTAAGCCATGCTCTTGCTGTTTCAATTGAAGTTGAATCTTTTGCTTGAGCAAAAAAGCTCATCCATAAACATGTAATCAATAAACATGCTTTAAACGTAAATCCATTTACTGAAACTAATAAAATGTTACGCATAGAATGACCTTACTTAATTCATGGGATGCAGCCATCTTACGTTTGGGTTGGTTAAATTCTATACTAAAAAAGTGCTATGAGAGGGTTGTTGAAATAGCTAATTAATACTTATTTCTTATTTTTTGTTTTTGCTCGTTTTAACTGAGAGTGAAGTGTTTAGGTTTACTTTAAATTATATGCTTTTGTTTTTTAAATATAAAAACTATGTTTCTTTACTGCTTATTTTTTAAAGTAAGCGCTTAAAATTTTGTGTTTTTAATGGTTAAGGAAGTTTCGTATTTGCTTGATCGATAATTCAGAGCCCGCATTTTCACTGTGTTTTGCCCCTTTTTAGGGAGGTAAGAGGGAGTTAGTGAGGGGAGAGTTACAAGAGTAAAGTTGGCTTTGGCCAGAAATATACTACCCAAATGTTGGGCCTTAGCTATTTGCCGTCACTTGAAAACCCTGATAATGCAAACTACCCTCAACGATGAACCAGCAAGGGTAAACTTTATATGGATAGTTCGCTTAATTCGTTACGAAAAAAAGCTGAAAAAGACCTGAGTAAAGCAACGCTTGATAGCAATGTTGTTTTGGTTGAAGACAGTGATCTTGATTTTACTATTATCAACAAAGTGTTATCACCTCAATATAATGTTAGCCGCTTCTCAACAGCTGAAGCATTGTTAGAGCAATTAGGTGATCTAAAAGTATCACTTTTCTTATTTGATTATCGGTTGCCCGGTATGGACGGTATCGACCTATGTCAAACCATTCGTAGTGTTCCTGCGTTTGAGCATACGCCCGTAATCATGTTGACGGGCGAAAATTATACAAACTTTGAATATAAGTTTTGGGACGCAGGATGTAATGATTTTATTGCTAAACCCTACAGTGCCGTAACACTTCAAAAACGTGTAGAAAAAGAGCTGAAATACAGTGCTTTGCTTGAGCAACATAAAGAAGCATCAATGATTGACTCGCTCACGAAAGTTTTTAATCGACGCTATTTAGAAGTGGTGATGAATCAACTGAGTGCAAGGTACGAGTCACCCGAAGTCTCTGTGTTATTACTGGATATTGATTATTTTAAAAAATATAACGACCGTTATGGCCATTTGGCAGGTGATGCAGCGCTTGTATCAGTTACTAACACTGTGAAAAGAGCATTAGCACGCGACACTGATTTTATTTCACGTTGGGGTGGTGAGGAGTTTGCTGTTGTTCTTCCACACACTAACTATGAAGGCTGTCAGTTGGTGGCAAAACGAATAATAGACCTATTGCACGAAGAGCATTTACCTCATGAAGGTTCACCCTGTGGCTACTTAACTATTTCAATTGGCGGGGTGACTGTTCCTGAATCTCCAAGAGATTGGAAGACACTTTTCTTAAAGGCCGACGAAAACCTGTACGAAGCTAAAAAGAGCGGTCGTAATCAATACTGTTTAAAGCCAGAGGTCTGAACTTTATACCAACACACTCATCAATACACCGGGATCGCTTATACCTGCTTCTTTTAGCGCGTCGCTAATTGATTGGCTAAGAGACATTATTTGCGTATGGATTTCCATGACCATTTTGGTCTGTGTTTCAACTTGCACTTTAACCGCTTCATCTTCTTGGTTTTTAAGTGCTTGCAGTTTGGCTAATTGCTCTTTGGCAAGTTCAAGCTGTTCTTTGAGTTTTTCTAGTTGTTCAACCATTTTGCGGATATGCGCAGGGAGTTCGCTAGATACTTCTTCTTTTTGTGTGGGCTCTACTTCACGACCAGAGAGTTTATTCATCTCTTGGCTGCTGAGTTTGTAGCCGACTTTGGAGTTGGTATTACTGCTTGCTTTATCTGCATTTGAGATAGTTAACGCACTTGATAATGAGTTAATAATAGCCATAATGATTGAGTTAAAAGGTAAAGATAGCTATGTATCGGCAAAGGGTACGTGAGCTTTAGAAAAAAAGCCGGCTTTTTTAACCGGCTTTTCCAGACAACAAATAGTTGAGGTGAGGCAGCTCACCTCACTTTGTTACTCTTGTGCAGCTGCTGCATCAAAGAGTGCTTTTATTTCTTCAGCGCTAATCGCACCGTTGAAAATTTTCAGTTCATCGATAGCACCGTGGTATGGCGTATCCCAGTAGTTAACACCGAGAGCAAACTCATTTGTTTCACCAGGAACCGTGAATACACGTGGGAAGCCATCGGTTTCTAGCTGTAATTCACCGTTAACATACATCTTCAACACATCACCGTTCGTACCATCAACAGTGAATGCAACATGTGTCCATTCTTTTGCTGGAATACGGCTATCTAGTTCAGCATTATCGAAGAAGGCACCGTTATTTGCCCATAAACGAGTTAGGCCTGTACCTGCCATAGATGGCACATAACTTAACCAAGAGCCTGCACTTGCACCTGCGAAGAACGCTGTAGTGTAATCAGTGAAGGTTTCAGGTTTTAACCACATAGATACTGAGTAGTCATTGGTCGTGATTAAGTTATCTGGTAGACGAACACCTGAACCTTCAAGGAATACTGCTTGACCCATGATACCGTCAACAAAAGTTACGTTACCACCAGTGTTGTTGATGAAACCACCCGTTGGCTTACCCGCTGCATACGCACCGTTTAATGCACTTAGGTCACCTTCGAAGCTGTATTCTGCAGGTGCAAGTGATTTTAAGGTTACATCGAATGACTTAGTATCAGTAAAGTCTTTGTACTTAATAGTTGCAGTTAATGTCACTACTTGGTCGCCAGCAGAGGCGCTAGGTTGTGTCACAACAGCTGTACCATTAACCGGTTTTAAGTACTCTTCGTTGTTTGACGTCCAGCTAATACCAGATACAAATGGACCGACTCGTGGTAATTCAAAGCTATCACGAACTGCCGATACATCACCTAAATCAAGCGCATCCGTAATGAAGTCTTCGAATTTAGTCGGATCTGTCAGGTTATTGATAGCCGCACCATTAATGTCTAGGCCGTTTAGCGCGTAGTCATAAACGATGAATTCATCAATTTGACCTTGGAAAGGTAAGTCCCAGCCGTAGTTCACACCAAGGGCAAAGTTACCTGTTTGTTCGCTAAAGAAGTCAGGGCGAGGCATCGAACCTGCACGTACACCATCACGATAAAGTGTTGCAGTGCCATTAGCATAAGTGATTGCAATATGATTCCAATCCATTACTGCTGGTGAGTCAGAGATGATTTGGTTCCACATATCTGTGCCATCATCAGCTAAGTAACGACTCCAAAGCATTGGTGTTGTTGTAAAGTGGGTACTACCTGGGATCAAGCTCATCCAACGTGCATCAGACGTTGATGCGAAGAATGTAGGCGTAAAGTTAGTTAGTACAGTTGGCTTAAACCAATACGAAATAGTGTACTCATCGCCTGTTACTAACTCATCAGGTAAACGTACGCCCGTTGCACCGTCAAAGTTAAATGCTTTACCTGTTTGACCTTCTGCGTATGCAGCTGTACCAGCATCCACATTTAACATGTTATTATCTGTTACGCCCGCATCATCAAGGTTACCTAAACCATCACTTAGCGAATCTTCGAATGCATAGTGTGCAATCGCATTTTTAAACTCTGGTCGCGCTTCTAAATTTACATTAAATGTCTTGGTTGCGCTCTCGCCGTTTAAAGAGATATTAGCAGTTAAAGTAACCGCTTTATCACCGCGATCTGGCGTTGGAATGAATACTGAGCCTTCACTGGTGATGTAGTATTCATCACTGCTTTCCCAGTTAATTGCAGCACCGTCTTTACCTTTGGTTGGTAATGAGTAGCCTTCGTCAGCAATTGATAATTCAGTTTTGATATCAAGTGCTTCTTGAACAGTGCCCAGCACGTTTGCAGTATCCGTAATTTCATCACGTTTACTTGCCCAAATGGTAGCGCCTTCGCTTGATGTAGCTGATACAGTGACAGCCATTGCTTTAGTTGCATCATCCCATTGCCATTTAGCCACGCCAAAGTAAGTACCAGAATCTAACTCAAGTTTAATATTTGAGTCATCAATCATGTACCAGATACCTGGATCATCACCGGTTACTGAGTGATCTTCGTTTAAAGCAATATGCATTGAGCGAATAGCATCTGTATTTACATCATTGCCATGGTTGATAAATTTGTAATAGCCGTTAAGCTCATCTGCCACAACCATGTTGTCGCCTTCAAGCGGCACATAACGTTGTGGAGAAGCCATAGGCCAACCTAATGAGTTAATGAACATTTCATGTACGCGAACTTGGTGCGCTTCTGAAATGGTTGGGAACTCAGTCGATGTTTGCGGGAAACGCGTATGCGTAACTAAGATATGACGACCTGTCGCTTCATCGTAGTAAGCAGAGTTATGGCCCGGTGATTGGTAGCCCCATGCTGGTGCTGTTTCGCCAAGTTCTTGCGTGTACTCAAAGCCGCCCATTAGTTTTTCGCCGACCTCCAGACCGCCGATAGCTGCAATGTCATTACCTGCGTTATCTAGATAAGGGCCATCCGGTGTTTTTGAGCGAGCAACACGGATGTTGTAGCCACCATTAAGATCAAAACCAGCAACAGAGAAGAATAGGTAGTAGTATTCACTTTCTGGGCTGTACATGACAAATGCACCTTCCATCGCACGGAAGTCACCGCCAACTAGCTTTTTACCATAGCCTTGACCTGCTTCTGGCATACCTGTTTCTTCGTCCATTGCTAGCACGAAAATACCGCCAGAGTATGAGCCGTAAACCATCCAAAGTTTGCCATCAGCATCATAGAAAGCTGCAGGGTCAATGGCGTTAGGATCAACGGCACCATTCCATGTTGTCTGGCCATTATCAAGTGGGTAAGCTGCAAACTCAGCTTCTGTGCGATAACCGCTGCGTAAGAAAATACCTTTGTTTGTATACGGACCTTCGATATTGTCAGCTTCAGCTAAACCAAGGTAAGAGCGGTTCCAGCATACTTCATCAACAACATCTGGTGTATCTGGGTTATCTTGTGCACAATGATTATAGTAGAACCAGAACTTGCCATTTGGCGCCTGAATAACATCAGCAGCCCAGTTTCCTGTGAAACCGTCTGTCCATTCAATGCCTTCGGCAATTTCACCTGTGTAGTTGTAATCAAATAATGGGCTTTCATTAACGGCTTCGTTAGCTGAAAGACTCGAAATCATTTCCCAGTTCAAGAGATCAGTCGATTTAGCGGCAGCAAGGTGTGACCCGAAAATATAATATGTGTCGTCGACTTTAACGACAGAAGGATCGTGCACGCTTACATTGGTAACCATTACACTACCTGATTCAGTGTATTCAACACTGCTGCTTACAGTCGGTTTTGCACTTTGCGGGTCGGCAACCGCTGGTGCTGTGTCAAGCTTAGTACCATCTTCTTTGCCACAACCTGTCACAGCCAAAGAGCAGGCTATGACCATGGCTAATTTATTTAATTTCATTTTATGTGTCCTCTTGAAACTGGGATTCATTTTTTTATTCGATTGTTGTCAATAAAATTGCCGCGCGCCTATATCAAACTAATAAGAACGTAGTATTGTAATTTTATATTATGATTTAAAATGTGCAAATACTTTTGCAAAGGTAATTGATATGTAAACATGAAGTATCAGTGTTTACAATATGTACAGCGTGATTTTAATTTTTTCAAGTTGCCATTTTTGGCGTTTTTTTCGCTGTTTTTGCGCTATTAGGGAAGTTTTTTGCTTATCTGAAAGTGGGGATTTTCCGTTAAATTTGCTTATTTGTATTACATTTGAGCATTAAAAAGGGCTCTTAAAGAGCCCTTTTTGATATTACTTGTCTTGTTTATTCAGACCTTCAGTGGTCATGATAATGCGCTTAAGTGTGCCATCTTCGTTGTAGTAAAGTGGCTCAATCGCTACTGAACGACGAAAACGCCCGCCACTTGGTTTGCCATCAATCGGTGGTACGGCACCCGTATGGTAAATAAAGTAGTCTTTACCTTTGTATTCGATAATTGATTGGTGGTTGGTTTCGCTGTTACCGGCTATCTCATTCAAGATACCTTTATATTCCCACGGTCCATGAATGCTTTTGCTCATGGCATAACAGATCTTCTCTGGGAACTCACACGCGTACGAAACATAGTAATTGTCGTTTTTCTTATGAACCCATAGCGCTTCGGTAAAGTTTGGTAAATCAAGCGTTTTAATTTCACCATCAAGAGACAGTAAGTCGTCGCTCAGCTTTACGTATTTTGGCATTAGGTTACCAAAGAACATGTAAGTATCGCCATTTTCTTCTGTATAAATAGCCGGGTCGATGTCGTCCCAATCATTTGGCGTGTGCTTGGTCATATCATCAGTAACAAGCGCGTGACCAATCGCATCTTTAAAAGGGCCTGTTGGTGATTTAGAAGTCGCAACACCAATTGCAAAACCTGGTTTTGTATCGTTGTGGCGAACTGTGGTAAAGAAATAGAAAGTGCCATCACGCTCAATCATGTGTGAAGCCCATGCTTCACCTTTAGCCCATTTAAAGTCTGTTGCTTTCATGATTGGGCCGTGTTTTTTCCAGTTCACCATATCTGTTGATGAAAAGGCTAACCAGTCGTGCATGTCAAAAAACACGTCATTATTAGGGGCTTCATCATGGCCTGTATAAAGGTATACGGTGTCATTGTGAACAAGTGCCGCAGGGTCTGCAGTAAATACATCGGTAAATAATGGGTTTTGTGCAACAGCTAAGCTGCTCGAAAAAAGTAATGGTAGCGCCAACGCTTTCAATTTCTTCATGAGTGTCCTCTGTGACTAATAATTGTTGTTCGAACTGCAGCTTTTGTACTTAGAGCTCGCTCTAAATGACCAGATAATACACAGTGTATGCCTGATTATACTGAGTAACTGATTGTTTACATCGAAACAAACCAGTAAAAGTGCAGCAAAAAATAACTCTATATTGTATTATTGTATTTTTATCATAGTAGCATCAAAATACGCCGGGTAAATAACTTGTTAGCCCTTTTTTGTCGCTCTGGATGAACTAAAGACAAATTAAACAAGCAAACAAATAAGCGCTAAGTGACTGATAATAATGGGTCTATATAAATTCCCAAAATAAAAACGCAGCCCTTTTTGAGTTTGTAACGTGTTATAATTACAACGTTTTTTGTAAACATAATGGCACTAATTTTAATTTGGCTTTTTGAGTTGACTGTTAAATAATCATACAATATGATTAAAGTTCAGGCAGCAATGTATTAACATAATAAAATGTAGACACACTCGCGCACCGTTTTGACAACACACGATGCACAATGCAGTGGTCACTCTTCGGTAACTGAATGGGGAAAGTTCAGCGGACCGATATAACTATAATTTGGAGAACACCGCTTATGTTTAAAAGAACACACATAGCCAGTGCTGTAGTTATGGCATTTACCTGTCAATTTGCTTTTGCACAGGAGGAAGCACCAAACACTCCTGAGAATAACGTCGATGAGATGGAGGTTATTCAAGTATCAGGTATTCGCGGCAGTTTAAACAAAGCGCTAGATGAAAAACGTGCAAGCGTTCAAATCGTGGATGCAATTGTTGCTGAAGATATTGGTAAATTCCCTGATAACAACGTAGTTGAAGCACTACAACGTGTGACAGGTGTACAAACAACAGGCCGTGGTGCTGGTGAAGTAAGTGCGGTTTCAATCCGTGGTCTTACTGATGTTAATACCACAGTTAATGGCCGCGCTATCTTTACAGGTGCGGGTCGTGATGTGGCGCTGCAAGACATTCCTGCAAGTTTACTTTCAGGCGTAACAGTTTATAAAACCCGTTCGGCGGATCAAATTGAACGTGGTATCGCAGGTGCGATTGATATTAAAACACATCGCCCTTTTAACTTTGATGGCGAGAAAGTGGTTTTAGCTGCCCGAGCTATCTATTCAGACCAGCCAGATGAAGTTGATCCAAATATCAGTGCATTACTTTCTAATCGTTGGGAAATCGACGGTGCTGGTGAGTTTGGTGCACTTTTCAATATTTCTTATGCTGAAACACATTACCGCGATGACACCATCACAGCGGGTGCAGCGTTCCCATTCTTTACTGATAAACCACAGTACAACTACTCACCGTACTCACGTGTACCAAATGAATTTTGGACTCAAGGCACTGAGTTAGGTCTACCGACTGCGGCAGGTTCTACTTTAGACGTAAATGGTGAGCCAACTGAATACCTACTTGCACGTGATGCTATTTTTGGTACTTCATTCACTGGTCTTCGTAAGCGCCCGGCTGCGTCTGTCTCTTTACAGTGGGCACCAGATGAAACCCTAGAAATCACAGCTGAGGGTTTCTACACAGGTTACGAAAACGAATCGCAAAACGCGATGTGGTTCTCAAATACGTTTGAAAACGGTAACGGTTTCATTGAAACACCAACTGTGTTTGATGGCACTAATGTGGTTAAAGAAAAGCAAGCGATTGGTGCTGGCGGTTTCCAAAGTGGTGACTTTTCATATGGTAAAACAGATAGCTACTTATATGCGCTAGGTGCAGAGTGGCAAGCAAGCGATTACCTAACCATTAATACAGAAGTTGTTTACCAAGACAGTGAGTACGAAACAGATTTCTTCGCAATGCGTTTTGATCGTGTAGCGACGGGTCTTGACGTTGATTTTAATGATAAAGACGGCGTACCAGGCATCGCGTTTTGGGATAACCCAAACACAGCGGTAAACGAAGCAGATATGGCTGCTATCGAAAACTGGAATGCTGGCACTATTTATGACAATGGCGGCGGTAACGCGGGTGATGCATTAACTTTCACATTTGATGCTGAATACCTAATTGGTGGTACTTATTTTGATAAAGTGAAATTCGGTGGCCGTTACGAAAAACGTACTGCGCAAGAGTACACGCGTGGTCAAGATACTGGCATTGCAAACACATCTGTAGCTAGCTTAATTGAGCAATTAGCTGCAGCTGGGGCATCTGGTGATGGTTCTGGTATTGTGTTCCAAGTTGATGATTATTTCGATGGCCGTGCTGACGTCTTCGACAGCTTTGTAACTGCTGACGGTGGTTACATGCTAGATAACGGTGATGCTGTTCGTAGCGTATACGGCCTTGAAGCTGAAGACGTATACAAAACTTTTGATATCGAAGAAAACTCATACGCGCTATATGCCACAACTAACTTCTTCTTAACTGAAGATATCAGCGGTGAGTTTGGTTTACGTTATGTAAGCTACGAGCAAGATATGGACTTTATTGCTGAATCTGGCGGCATGAACTCAAATGTATTTGAAGAAAGCTCAGCAAGTGCTGATAGCAGCGCATTACTACCAAGCTTAGTACTTAACTGGAATATCACTGATGATGTAGTGGGCCGTGTAGCGTACACAGAAACATTACGTATGCCTAACTTTGCTGACTTAAACGCGCTGCAATACTGGTACGATCCATTAACAGAAGGTGCTACATACGGTACTGGTACGGGTGGTAACCCAGAGCTTAAACCAACAGAATCAAAGAACTATGACGTATCACTTGAATGGTACTTCGCAGATACAAGTTCACTTTACGCAGCTTACTTTTACCGTGAAATTGAAGGCTTAGTTGTTGCGGGTCGTAAGCAAGTAGTGCGCGAAGGCGATGATGGCGTAACACGCCCATATGTATTAAGTGCACCAGTGAATGCTTCAAACGGTGAACTGTCTGGTTTAGAAGTTGGTTTAGTTTACTTCCCAGAAAACTTACCAGAGTACTTAAACGGTTTTGGTGTGCAAGCAAGCTATACGATGCTTGACTCAGAGCAAGATACACCTGAATTCAATGAGCTAGGTGAAATCTCTGGTTATGTTGATTCACAAATGGCAGGTGTTTCTGATGAATCGTACAGCATCGTAGGTATCTACGAGCGTGATTCATTCGATATGCGTTTATCTTATGTATGGCGTTCTGAGTTCTACACAGGTAACGAAGCGGCAATCTTTGCTAACCCGATTCAGTTTTGGAATCGTCCTGAGCAAAGCTTAGACTTCCAATTTAGCTACAATGTGAATGATGACTTTGTTGTAACCTTTGATGCAACGAACATCCTCGACGACGTATATCAAAACTACTATGGTGAAGGTAACGACAACCTGTTTAACTTTGGTAACGGTATCTACTCACGTACATTCGCACTTGGTGCACGTTATTCTTTCTAATTTTCTTAAATAGACCCAAAAACCCCGGCTTAGCTGGGGTTTTTTATTGGTTTTTATAAACCAAACCATCGGTCGAAAAGAGTTGCGATTTAATAAGTATGATAATACTATTAATTAGATTAGCATTAAATTTACAAAAATAACGAACGCAATGGCCAAGCTGTGTAATATCTAGGGCTATAAATTTATTTGATACGCAATGTTGAAAGCTTTTTAGCATTGCTTGAAATAGTGAGCGGCGGCTCATTATTGACCAATTAGGGTGTTGTTGTATGGTATCTCAAAAGTTATCCGTTGTAGAAAAAGTCGGCTTTGGTGCCGGCGACATGGCAGTAAATGTCATGGTTGCAGCGTTATTCTATTTTATGTCTTTCTTTTACACCGATATCTACGGACTTGATCCGGTTGATATGGGTGTGTTGTTCTTAGTGGCGCGTTTTGTTGATGCCTTTACCGACCCTTTAATGGGGGTGATCACCGATAAAGTGAAAACCCGTTGGGGTCAGTTCCGTCACTGGTTCTTATTTTTATCTGTGCCTTATGGTTTATCGGTCGTACTGTTATTTACCACGCCTGATTTCGACTACAACATGAAGTTAGCTTGGGCTTATGCCACGTACTTGTTTGCGACCTTGATGTTTACCGGTGTTGCTATCCCTTATATCTCTTACATTGGTGTATTAACTGCCGATCCTAAAGAGCGTTTGTCAGCCAATGGCTACCGTATGTTCTTCGCTAAAATTGCCAATGTGGTGATTGTATTTTCAGTGCCGCTACTTGCCTCATATTGGGGAGATGGCAGCTTATCGTATGGTTATAAACTGGCAATGGCATTGGTATCGGCATGTGCCGTAGCACTATTTTTGTTTTGCTTCTTTACTACTCGCGAACGTATTACGCATGAGCCACAAACCGAAGGCGTACTTACGCAATTAAAAGTACTTATTAAAAACGACCAATGGTTACTACTTTGTGCAGCATGTGTGCTTGGTACGCTTGGCTATGCGATTCGTGGCAGTGTTGCTATGTATTACGCAACCTATTACTTAGGTGTACCAGATTTAGCAGGTGCCTTTACCAGTGCAGGTATTGCAGCATCTATTGTCTCAATGGTGGCAAGTACGTGGATCACCCAGCGTTACTGTAAAATGAAGCTATTCCGTCAATCACAAATTGCCGTGCTATTTATTTCATTACTAATGTACTTTGTAGTGCAGCCTGGCGATGTAATGATGGCGTTTGTGCTTTATATCATCTTGTCATTTGTGGTTGATTTACACGCGCCAGTATTCTGGTCTGCAATTGCTGAAGCTGTAGATTACGGTGAAATTAAAGACGGTGTTCGTGCATCAGGTCTATCGTTTGGCGGCATTTCATTCTGCCAAAAAGCAGGGGGTGGCTTAGCTGGCTTAGCAGGTGGTTTATTACTGGCATTCTTTGAGTACAAGCCTAACGTTGAGCAAACCGAGTTCACCCTAATGGGCTTAGCACTGATGCTAACTATCATTCCAGGTGTATTTCACGCCTTACTTGGTTTGATCTTGAAAAAATACAAAATTACCGATGAGTACTATACGGATATGGTTATTCATAAACGCCTACCAAAATAACCACTCTTTAAATGCGCACACTAAACGGGGTGTGCGCTTTGCTCTTTAAAATAACAATTCGCTGGGAGGCAACAAACAGTATGAACACATTAAAAGTTAGCTATTTAGCAAGCATTTGTGCTGCATTATTAACTGTGACCGGTTGTAGTGAGCTGCCAACAGACAGTAAACAAACTGCTGCTGTGGAGCATGCTGAACATACCAGCGAACAACATTTATTTGCCCTAAACCAAGTAAGTTTAAGTGCCAGCCCGTTTTTACATGCACAGCAAACGAATGTGCGTTATTTATTAGCACTTCATCCTGATCAGCTACTTGCTCCTTACCTGCGTGAAGCCGGCCTTGAACCTAAAGCGCCTAACTATGGCAACTGGGAAAGCACAGGTCTTGATGGCCATATTGGTGGTCATTACCTTTCTGCCTTGAGTCTTGCGTGGGCAGCCACCGGTGACGAAGAATTAAAGCAGCGTTTAGATTATATGCTAAGCGAGCTGGATCGCGCCCAACAAGCCACAGGTGGTTACTTAGGTGGTATCCCAAATGGCGATGAAATGTGGCAGCAGATTGAAAAGGGTGAAATCAAAGCCGACTTATTTAGCTTAAATGACCGCTGGGTACCGCTTTATAACATCGATAAAATTTTCCATGGCTTGCGTGATGCATATGACGTAGCCGGTAGTGATAAAGCCAAACAAATGCTATTTAAGTTAGGCGAATGGTTCTTAGCGACCACTGCAAAGCTAACTGATGAACAAGTTCAACAAATGCTGTATTCAGAGCATGGTGGCTTAAATGATGTGTTTGCTGACATGTACTTTATTAGTGATGATGAGCGCTACTTAAAGCTAGCCCGCCAGTTCTCTCATAACATCATTATCGAACCTTTATTACACAAAGAAGATAAGTTAACGGGCCTGCATGCCAATACGCAAATTCCAAAAATTATTGGCATGTTGAAAGTAGCAAATGCCAGCGATGATGAAGCATGGCAGCAAGGTGCTAACTTTTTCTGGAAAACAGTGAGCCAAGAGCGCTCAGTATCAATTGGCGGTAACTCAGTACGTGAGCATTTTCATGATAAAAGTGACTTCACGCCAATGGTTGAAGATGTTGAAGGCCCTGAAACCTGCAACACTTACAACATGATGAAACTAAGTAAGTTATTGTTCTTAAAAAGCGGTGATACGCGCTATTTAGACTATTATGAGCGCGCCACATATAACCATATTTTATCGTCACAACACCCAGAGCATGGTGGCCTTGTTTACTTTACCTCAATGCGTCCTGGTCATTACCGTATGTATTCGTCAGTGCAAGATTCAATGTGGTGTTGCGTAGGCTCAGGTATTGAAAATCATAGCAAATATGGTGAGCTGATTTATAGCAATACAGGCAAAGAGCTATGGGTAAACTTGCTTATTCCAAGCACTTTAAACTGGCAACAGCAGGGCTTACAGATCACGCAAGAAAGCCAATTCCCAGATGATAACAAGGTCTCACTGACCGTGAATCGTTTGTCTGAGGGGCAAAGCACTGAGTCGGTAATTCATATTCGTAAACCGTCTTGGCAACAAGGCGAGCTGAGCTTTACTCTAAATGGACAAGCTGTAAACGCAACCGAAAAAGACGGTTACTACAGCATCAGCCATGCATGGCAAAGTGGTGATAAACTTGCCTTTGAGCTTAACCCTAAGCTTTATACTGAACAGCTCCCTGATGGTCAGCATTATTATTCGGTGATGTACGGACCTGTTGTAATGGCTACCAAAGTACAAGCATTTGCAAATGAAAAGCTTAACTTTGTTGCTGATAATAGCCGCATGGGCCACATCGCCGCAGGGCCGACTTGTCCGCCTGAGGCTCTACCAATTATGCTGAGCGAGCCAGAAAAATTTATTGCCGATCTCACTCGTAAACCGGGCCAAGAGCTCGCATTTATCGCCGATAAAAATGTGGCAATTGCCAAGCAAGGTATCGATAACACCAAAAGCACAGAGCTAATTCCGTTCTTCCGCTTACACGATAGTCGCTATCAAGTGTATTGGCCGCAGCAAAGTGAAGCCGAGTTCACGCAATTTGTTGCCGATGCAAAAGCGGCTGAGCAAGCGAAAGAGCAGCTTCGTTTATTAACCGTGGATCAAATTACGCCGGGTGAACAACAACCAGAAGTTGAGCATGGCTTTAAAGGTGAAGGAACTCGTGCGGGTGTTAATAATGGTCATCACTGGCGCGATGCAACAGGTTGGTTTGAGTATCAGCTTAGTAACCCAGAACAAAAAGCGGTTGCTTTGCGTGTTCGCTATTTTATTGGCGATGTGAACCGTCACTTCTCAATTAATTTAAATGGTGAGCAATTAGCTGCAGTTAGTTTGCCTGTAGGTAAACCAATGGATGAGTTCTACACCATTGATTACCCATTAACAGAAGCAATGAAAAAGTCGACAACGCTGACCTTACGTTTTGCTGCCGACAAAGATTCTGTTGCCGGTGGTATCTATGGTATTCGTTTAATCAACGCACAATAAAGAGTTGGCTATGTTAAGCAACAATGTATTTGCGACGACTAAAGAGCATGTTTTACCGTCGCTTTTAGATAATAGCGCTGAGCAACACAGTTTTTACCAAACGCCGACAGGGCTTGGTTATAGAGTGATTGAGCAAGGTCAGGGGGATAAACCTTGTTGGGATGCCACAGTGACTGTACATCAACGGGTTACCCTTAAAAATGGTCGGGTGTTGTTCGACACTCGCAAGCAAGGCGCTGCTGTAGAGTACGAAATTGCAGAGGCGATAGTGGGCTTGCAAGAAGCATTGCAATTAATGAATAAAGGCAGTCGCTTTGAGGTGCTAATACCTGCGCATTTGGCACGCGATGTGTACAGCGTATTTATTGAAGAAAAGCATCAACAAGGCTGCCAAAGCCCCATGCTCGTTGATATTACCTTGGTTGATTTTCGTTAATAATACCAACTTGCTATCTCAAAATAGATCACTTAAGTAAATAAAAAACCTGCAATTTTGCAGGTTTTTTTGGTTTGGATGATTACTTCTTAAGCTTGGTTTTGAGCTTATTTAGGTCGGCGGGGTTGACAACCGGCCAATCGTTTTTCCAGCTCATAGGTAAAATACGTAGCTTTTGCACGCCGTTGTCGGCGGTTTCGTAGGCGTGTAATACTAAATAGTCTTTGCCATCAAAGGTGTATGCAGCATTGTGGCCAAGAGCAGCCCAATCTTTATTACCTTCAATAACTAAGCTACCACCGCCATCAACCATAGATCGACCTTGCTGATCTAAATATGGCCCTTCAACGTTTTTGCTGCGACCTACGCGTACATTGTACGTACTTTTTACCCCTTGGCAGCACTTATCAAATGATACAAACAGGTAATAATAGCCATTCTTTTTGAAGATATAAGGTGCTTCAATCGGACCATGTTCCGTGTTGGGACGACTCGCAATGTGGTGCCATTTTTCAGGTTTTGCTAAGCGCACCATGTCATCATCAAGTTGTACTAGTTTTAAGCCGCCCCAAAACGAACCAAAGCTCATCCACGGTGTACCGTTATCATCTTCAATAATCGCAGGGTCGATCGCGTTCCAATCGTCACGCTCTGGCACAGACTCGACTACAATACCGTAGTCAATCCACTTGTAATCAGGTGACGATGGGTCAAGGGTTTCGTTAACTGTTACACCAATTGCCGAAGTGTTTTTGCCAAACGCAGAGACTGAGTAATAAAGGTAAAACTTACCATTTTTCTCGTACACATCGGGTGCCCATAAGTGGCCACCAAAATTAGGTGACACGCGTTTTGCCCAGCTAGGCTCGTCTTTAAATACCCGGCCTGTAAGTTTCCAGTTGGTTAAATCTTTAGATTCATAATAGGTAATACCAGGGCCTGTGCTAAATACATAATATGTATCGCCTTCTTTCGCCATCACTGGGTCATGTACTTCAACTTGCTTTGCAGATACGGCTGCGGCAGAAAAAAGTAGCCCTGTTGAAAGCCACTTCATCGCTTGTGTCACGTTACTTACGGGTCTCATGCTTGAATACCTTTTGTTGTTTTAACTCTTGTGTTCATCCAGCTACTATATAATATGTAATACAATATTAACAATAAAATCGAGACGAATTACAGGACACATTATGCTCAAAAAAATATCTCGGCTAACGCTTGTTAGTGCGTTAAGCGCCTCGTCATTGTCAGCCCTTGCTGATGCTAATAGTAGCAAGACTTTAGCGCCTATTGATAACCCCATTGTACTTAAACGTGCCGATCCTTGGTTAGTTCGTGATGAAAAAAGTGGCTGTTACACGTTTATAGGTAGTTCGCCGAAATTTGATGAAATTGAGCTGCGCCAAGCTTGTCGTTTAAACGATTTAAAATTAGCTGAGCCGAAGGTTATTTGGCAAAAGCGCGATAAAGGCCCAATGAGTGTCAATATTTGGGCCCCTGAGCTTCATCAGATTGATGGCAGTTGGTATATCTACTTTGCCGCAGGTGATATCGAAAAGCCGTTTAGTATTCGCATGTATGCACTTAAAAACGACAGCGCTAATCCGATGCAAGGTGAGTGGCAAGAAATGGGGCAAGTAACTAGCCATCTTGATAGTTTTTCGCTTGATGCCACAAGTTTTACGCACAAGGGTAAGCGTTACATGATTTGGGCGCAGCAGAACCAGCCTGCAACCTATAACTCGGCTTTATGGTTAGCTGAAATGGACTCACCAACATCAATTAAAGAACCGATTATTACGATTACAGAGCCAACCCTAGAGTGGGAAGTGCAAGGCTATAAGGTCAACGAAGGTGCTGCTGTTATCACTCATGGCGATAAAATATTTGTCACTTATTCAGCCAGTGCCACCGATCATCGATATGCAATGGGCTTGCTATGGGCGGATGTGAATGCTGACTTACTTGACCCTGCTAGCTGGCATAAGAAGGCTGAGCCGGTGTTTACCACCAATGCTGAGCTAGGTCGTTTTGGCCCTGGGCACAACAGTTTTGTAAAAGCTGAAGATGGGGTAACCGATTTAATGATTTATCACAGCCGTGACTATAAAGAGCTCAAAGGCACACCACTTACAGATCCTAACCGCCATGCGCGAGCACGTATTATTACGTGGGATAAAAACGGCTTTCCTGTGTTCTCACCTGAACTCGCAGACTAAAAAAGGGCGCCAATTGGCGCCCTACAACTTGGGAACGAACGATTACCAGAAGCGGTAGTAAATAAAGGCTGTAATACCAATAATACCCGCGGTATGAATGTAGTCCCACTTATCTAAGCCGGCAGCCACTTCTTTCATGGTTGCTTTATCTAGGCTTGAGAAAGTAAGACCTTTCAATTGTTCTTCGTCTGCTTGCTTGGTGAACATACTCACCACAATCATAATCACAACGACCACGACAAATAGCAGAATACAGTAATACAACCAGTTCATCGTGGTGATCCATGCAAATGATGAACCTGTTAAATCATCTTTAAATGGCAGCAACACTAAGCGGATCATACCCAGTACAAACCCTGATACTAAGCCCACAAAACCCGCTGTTGGAGTGATGCGTTTACTACATAAACCTAGTAAGAATACCGCAGCAATACCCGGTGCAATAAGAGACTGCACACTTTGCAAGTATTCATAAAGAACATCGGCAATTAAGCTCATCACGGGTATCCATAGAAGGCCTAAAACAACAATCACGATAGTGGCAATGCGGCCTACTTTAAGAAGGTGTTTCTCAGATGATTCTGGTTTGAATTTCTTATAGAAATCAATGGTAAATAAGGTTGCTGATGAGTTAAATAATGATGCTAAAGAGCTCATAAGAGCCGCTACTAAACCACCAATTACAATTCCCTTAACACCAGCAGGTAATAGCTCAGCAACTAAAGTTGGGAAAGCTTGGTCAGCACTTTCATAGCTAATAATACCTTTAACATTCAATGCGTATGCAATCATGCCTGGTACTAAGAAGATAAATACAGGAAGTAGCTTTAAGTAACCGGCAAACATGGTACCGCGACGGGCTTCTTTAATGCCTTTTGCAGATAAAACACGTTGTACGATGTATTGGTCTGTACACCAATACCAAAAGCCAATAATGAATGAACCAAACACAATGCCAGGCCATGGGAATTCAGCATCTGAAGCGCTTCGAATAAGGTGCATATTAGCATCGTTGATACGCTCAACTTCTGCCCAACCACCTACTTTATCTAAACCAACAACTAATATGACTAAGGAGCCAATAATCAGCACAGGGGTCTGCAACACCGAGGTCCACATGATGGCTTTCATACCGCCAAGTACCGTATAAATACCAGTAATCACCACAAGGCCAATGGCTGAAATCCAGAAGAAGTCGATACCCCAAATACTCTCAATACCTAGGATTGTTTTAAACGCGATACCACCGGCATACACTGTCACTGCAACCTTGGTTAATACATAACTAATCAATGAGATAACAGATAAGAATGTACGTGATTTAGAGTTAAAGCGGCGCTCAAGGAACTCTGGCATGGTGTAGACTTTACTACTCCAATAAAAAGGCACGAAAATCCAACCGAGCAGTAGAATGATCCACGATTGCATTTCCCAGTGAGCCAGTGCCATACCCGATTGTGCACCTGAACCTGAAAGGCCCACTAAATGTTCCGAGCCAATGTTTGATGCGAAAATAGAGGCACCAATCACTAACCAACTTGCATTACGACCCGCTAAAAAGTAATCAGCGGTGTCTTCTTCTTTTTGTCGCATAGACATCACGACAACGCCCAGTAACAGGACAAAAAATCCTGCTAGCACTGCCCAGTCTAAGGTACTTAGTTCGACCATCGTGTGTTCCACCTAATTTTGAAAGAGAATTTTTGCTTTTTTAGTTGTCTAATAAAAATATTATATTATAAATAGGCCAAGTGAAAGAGATTTGTTAAAATAAGGTGACACTATGTAGTTGAAATGGTGACTTGGTTGCGCAATTTATAGACACTTGTATTAGGCTGTTTTTTGTTTGTTATTGATTTTAATCAACTATTTCCAGGATGACGGAATAGCTTTATAGATGTATCATATTACTCAGATCTTTTGAGGAACACACATGGCGCGCTTAGAAAATTTAAACCTATCACAACAAGTTACCAATGAGCTTGGTAAGGCAATTATTGTTGGAGATTATAACTCTGAAACGGGGCTACCAACCGAAGCACAATTATGTGAAGTGTATGGTATTAGCCGCACAGCTGTTCGTGAAGCAGTGAAAATGCTTGCAGCAAAAGGACTGATTTCTTCTCGTCCACGACAAGGTATTCGTGTTGAGTCGGCGGATAACTGGAATTTATACGATACAAGCGTATTAAAATGGTTGTTAGAAAGCAGCCCATCGCTGTACGTACTTAAAGAATTCTTACAAGTGCGCTTGGCGATTGAGCCACAAGCAGCAGCACTTGCAGCAAGAAAAGGCGACCAAGCAGCCATTGCAGAAATCAAAATGGCACTCGATAAAATGCAAGCGGCAGCAGAAGAGCCTGAAGGCGTAATGCATGAGCCAGATCTTGCCTTCCATACTGCAATTTTACATGCCAGTGGTAACCGTTTCTTCTATCAATTACGTGATTTTATTAGCACCGCATTACACGTGAGTATTCAACATACTACACCTGCTAAGGGCAACAAAAAGGCTATCGCTGAAGAGCACTTTAAAGTGTATAACGCGATTGCGAGCGGCGATCCTGAGCGTGCTAAAAACATGATGACATACATGATTGATGAAGCAATGGCGTTTATTGAAAAAGAAATCGCTGATAAAGAAGCGGCTCAATAAGTATCGCTTTTTGACGTTGTAATTACTTTAAAACAAAAGGTTATCATGCCAAATTCAAACGAGCTAAAAACAGTTTACCCAAGCCTTGTTGGTAAGAGTGTGTTTATTACTGGCGGTGCATCGGGAATTGGTGAAGTAATGGTAACGCGGTTCTGCGAGCAGGGCGCGAAAGTCACCTTTGTTGATATTGCAACCGAGCAAAGCGATGCGTTATGTGCGAAATTAGCTGGTAAATATGAGTTTGACCCGCAATTTATTCATTGCGATATACGTGATGTAGAAGCCTTAAAAGCGGCCATTGAGCAAACTCGTCAGCAACAGGGTGACATTGGTGTGTTAATTAATAACGCAGCCGATGACACCCGCCATGCCGCTGAAAATATGGATGTGAAATATTGGGAAGACAAGTTTGCAGTTAACTTGCGCCCGTGTTTTTTCTCATCGCAAGCTGTGGTTGAACACATGCAGCGTTTAGGCGGTGGTAGCATTATCAATATGGGATCGGTAAGCTGGCGTATTAAGCAAACAGGCATGCCAGCCTACACAACAGCGAAAGCGGGGATTGAAGGTTTAACCCGTTCATTAGCTGCTTCATATGGTAAAGACAATATTCGTGTAAATTCACTGGTTCCGGGGTGGGTGATGACAGAGCGCCAAATTACTCATTGGCTAACCCCAGAAATGATTGAAGATGTTCGTTTAAGTCAATGTATTAACGAAACAATTCAACCAGACCATGTAGTGAATGCCGCGCTATTCTTAGCCGCTGATGATAGCTGCATGATGACAGCACAATCACTGATAGTGGATGCAGGTTGGACTTAACTAAATTGTCAGTTGCATTAACTTAAAGCAAAGAAAAAATTTTACACAATTCAAATGATACTATAATAATAAATAATTATTTAAAACATTTGAAATCTCATAGTTAGGAAGGTGGTAAGAAAGTTTGACCGACTTTGTGCTTGTTTATTTAATTCTGATTATTGGCGCTTGCCTGCAAAGTGTTATTGGCTTTGGTTTAGGTATGTTATGTGTGCCAGTGCTTTACTGGCTAATGCCAGAGCTGGTGCCGGGACCAATGATTTTGAATGCGCTGTTTTTAACGTCGGTGTTAATGATTAAACACCGTGGCGCGATAGACATGAAACAAACAGGCATATCCATTATTGGTGGAGCTGTGGGGGTTATCTTTGCTGCTATTGTGATGTTGTATGTCAATGCGAAGCAGTATCAGCTATTGCTTGGGGTGAGTATTTTGGTAGTGGTGGCATTGTCTATCATAGGTATGAAACCGAAAATTTCCACCATTACAAGCTTACTAGCGTCGATGTCGTCGGGCTTTTTAGGCACCACGACTTCTGCTGGTGGCGCGCCAATGGGGCTGCTCTATCAAGCTGAAGATAAAGACAAAATTAAAGCTAACCTAAGCGCCTTTTTCGTATTTATAAACTTGTTTGGCATTGTTGTACTGATGCTTACAGGCTCTGCCGATATGGCTGATGTGAAGTTGTTCTTTTTCTGCTTACCCGCAATTTTAATTGGCTGGGGCTTGTCGTTTGTGATCAATAATAACCTCAATGAAAAGGCCATTCGCGGCATCATCTTACTGGTCGCTGGTTTATCTGGCCTAGCACTTATTTTCATACACAGATAGAATGAGGATAGTTCAGCTGTTTGTGTAATGAAGCCTATGCTCGATGACACCATTAAAGTAATCATTTCTAGTCAATGCCAATTAGGCGAGGGTGCCTATTTTGCCAAGGCGCATAACTGTTTATTTTGGGTCGATATTTTAGGGCAACGTTTGTTTCGTTTAGATTGCCAATCAATGCGCGTTAGCCAGTTTACTATGCCAGAACCTATTTGCTGGGTGATGGAAACCGAGCAAGCTGAATTAATCGCAGGCTTTGCCAAAGGCGTTTATAAACTCAATAGTGAAGACTTTAGCCGTGAACTTCTTTACTCAATCGATCACGAACCCTCACAAAACCGCTTAAACGATGGTAAAACGTCTCGCCAAGGCTTTGGCTTTTTTGGTTCAATGGACTCTCAAGAGCAAAGCAGTAGTGGCAAGTTATACCGTTTTGGTCATGGCCAGACTCCGACAGCGGTAGATCATGGCTACACTATTAGTAATGGCCCTGCGGTAAGTAAAAATGGTCAGTTTCTATATTCTACAGACTCAGATAAACAAACAATCTACCGCTTCACTCTGAGTGAGACAGGCGAACTTGCTGATAAACAAGAGTTTATTCGCTTTACTGACAATATGGGTTTTCCTGATGGCATGACAGTTGATAGCGAAGATCATCTTTGGGTTGCCGCATGGAATGGTTATGGCATTTATCGTTTTGCTCCAAGTGGTGAGCAGGTGCAGTTTATTCGCTTGCCCGCACCGCGTGTTACGAGTGTCGCATTTGTCGGCGAGGAGCTCAGACATCTTGCGGTGACGACTGCGGCAGTAGGGTTAGAAAACTCGGTGCTCGCTGATTACCCGCACAGTGGGGGCGTGTTTATTCTTGAGCCGGGCGTTAAAGGTATTGCTGAAACGCCCCTAAAACTATAGGTTTTCCATCACTTGATAACGCAATTCGCCAAGAAATGCGCGTGCTGCCGGACCTAGTTTGTCACCATCTTTAAAGAGCAAATGTAACTTAGCGCTACGACTACTGTTATGAGTTAAATTGAGCGCTTTCATTTGCCCAGCAGCGAGTTGTTTTTCTATCGCTATTTTTGGTAGCCATGCAAAGCCAAGTCCATTACTGATCATATCAATCGAAGTGCGCATATGAGTAACGGTCCAGCGCTGGTCGGCACCTAACCAGCCACCATCTTGTTTGTGTTTTTTTGCTGAGTCGCGAACAACAATTTGGCGGTGTGACTTTAAATCTTCGAGAGTGATTTCACGCTCTATCGCATGTAAAGGGTGATCTGGGTGAGCTACAGCGATAAATTCGATATCGCATAATTCTTCGTGAAAGTTTGCCGCTATCGGAAAGCCGGTAATGGCAATATCAACCTGATCGTTTTCGAGCAGCTCATTGCCCCCCATTAGCACAGACTCATGCAGTTCAATACGCAGTTGCGGGTATTGCGACGAAGTATCGTTAAGCACTTTATAAAGCAATTGCTGCGGAAAAATAGCATCAACAGCAATGCGTAATTTACTTTCGATACCTTCACCCAAGGTTTGCCCAATGGCCTCAACTTTAGCTGCCTCATCAAGTAAGTAATTGGCACGGCGCAGTATCATTTCACCGGATTCAGTGAGTACAGTTTTACGGCCTTGGATACTGAATAACTTTACATTGAGTGCAGATTCAATCTTACCAACCGCATTATGAATACTCGATTGGCTTTTATGAATGCCTTGTGAGGCTTGGTTGAAGCCTCCAAATTCAACAACAGCACGAAACATGCGCCACTGCTCTAGCGTAATTCTTAGCATGATGTTCCTTTGCTTACTTAACTGCTTAATAGTACCTGTAAATGCTGGAAAAGTTTACTTTTTAGCTGTGGGCAACTCAATATACTCAAGCTCATCACCGGGAATGCTTGCAAAGCGCTGTGCTTGCCAATCTTGTTTTGCTTGCTCGATACGCTCTTTGCTATAAGCAACAAAGTTCCAGTGCAAGTAAGGGACTTTATTGAATTTACTGCCACCGAGTAAAATAAAGCGGCTGTGCAGCAGAGTCGTTATTTCGTGTTCGCTGTCATCAAGTAGCACAAAGTCACCTTGGGTATAGCGAGTATCACCCACACTAATTTCACCATAAATAACATACACGGCGGTTTCATGATGAGGATGCGGTTTAGTAATATGACTACCTTGCTCGGCTACCGTATCTACATAAAACATCGGTGAGTAGCTTTTCACCGGCGAGCTTAAGCCATAGGCATCACCCACGATAAGTCGCATCAGCACGCCTTTTTCGATTCTCTCAGGCAGCAGCTGTTTTTTGATATGTTCAAAGCGCGGTGCTATTTCGGTCATACTCTCAGGTAAAGCAACCCAGCATTGCAGGCCATTGATGTCGTGCTCGCTCGCCCGCACCTCAAGGCTTTCTCTTTCTGAGTGCACTATACCGCGACCTGCTGTCATCCAGTTGACATCGCCGGGTTCTATTTGCAGGCTATTACCTAGCGAATCGCGATGGTAAATGCTGCCCGTAAATAAATAAGTGAGCGTTGACAGGCCAATATGAGGGTGAGGCTTTACATTTATGCCTTCACCGCGAGGAAAGTGATTCGGCCCCATGTGGTCAAAAAAGATAAATGGGCCTACCATTTTCTTGTCAAAATGCGGCAAGATGCGTTTTACATCGAGCCCACCAATATCGTGGCTGGTTGCTGTTAATAATTTTGCCATGCTTGCGCCTCTTAAAAATAAACTCAGCCAATAACCTAGGGTATTGGCTGGGATTAATATTATGCCTGACTACGCTTTAAAACTAGTTGATCTAGGCTGATTTTGCCTGCCCCAACACTCGCTAATGCTAAAAAGCCGCCAGCCATTGCAATGTTTTTGTAGAACATTAAAAATTGCATTTGATCATCAAGTTGAAAGTGGAATAACAAAGCACTGACTATGCTGAAACCAGCAAAAGCGACAGCGGTTAGTTGTGTTAAAAAGCCCAGTAAAATAAATAACCCGCCCACAATCTCAAATGCAATCACAAACGGCAGTAAGAACTCTGGTAAACCTACTGATGCCATGTACTGTGCTGTTGCATCAAAGAATTCTATTTTGCTAAAGCCGGTTAGTAAAAAGATCGCCGATAAACCAATACGTGCCAATAAAGTGCTAATATTTTGTAATTGTGGTTGTGCTGTTATTAAAGTAAAAAGTTTCATAGTAGGTATCCTGTTTAGTTAAGCAGTGTGTCTGCGATGGAGTAACTATAAGTTCACTTTAAAAGAATTAAAAATTGTAAAATTAGTGCCAATCATTCTTTAAAAGAGAATTTAAAAGGAGGTTGAATATGAAGTTGTTGTTATTAATAGGGTTTAGTTTTTCGGTGGCTGTAAGCAGCTTGGTGTTTGCTAATCAAAATTTACCAAATAGCCGTCATTATGAGTTATTAGCTTCAGATATTGCGGTGCAGCAAAGCTGGCAAGTTAAAGACACAATTAAAGGTTATGAGATGCTGGAATATCAAATAAACCTTAATAAAGGCAATACCTTAATGGTTGATTTGGCTCCTTCAAACTCGAGTAACTACTTTAATATTTTACCAAAAGGTAATCCAACCGCTTTGTTTGTTGGCCCGGCAAAAGGAGATCATGCCGAGATTAACATCCCTGATGATGGTGATTATGTGATTCGGGTGTTTTTGATGCGCAATGCCGCGCGTCGTGATGAGAAAAGTAACTTTACAGTAGACATCAGCGTAATAAAAAGTGCACTAAAAGGCATGCACCCAAGCTGGGATGTCGATGGTGATGGGATTAATGATTGCGAGAAAGACGGTAGCTGCGATCACACTGTTGACTACAGTCTTCCTCGAAAGTCGAATTAGGCCGCGTTTAGGCCTAATTAAGCGTATTATTCAGGCGCCACTTCAAGCGTTGTGAATAATGAGTAGCGTACGTTATCGATATCTGCCTCTGTTGGCTTTTGATCAACAGATGCTTCAATCAGATACATGTCGGCATGAGCGAAAGTCACCGTAAAGAAGCCTTTTTTATCGGTTGTTACTTTCACTTCGTCGCGTTCATTACGGTAGCGAGCACTACCACGAACAATAGCAAGCTCAACGTCAGCAGCTGGTTTGCCATCCATTAATAATTGGAATTTAGCCTCTTCACCTGCAAACAGATCGTTCGGGTGAGTTGGGCCTGAAATTTCTAAGCCTTGACCAAGTAATGTTGGCTTAGAAGTGCCATTTCGGCTAACGAAAGTATCAACAGTTGCGATTGATTTTACAGTACGTACCTCAGTTGCACCTGCTGGTAGATCTGCTTCTTTTTTACCTGCGAACACACGACCGCGATTACCGTCTTTGTCTTTATAAAAAGTCATTAGCATTGGTTTTTGCTGCATAGCAATATGGTAAGTACCGTCTTGAGATAAACTCACTGCCGCTGAATTTTTGCGTTTTAAGTAGTATGCACGAATTGTTTCTTCAACCGGTTTACCATCTGGAGCAAGGGCAATTAATAGGTTGTCGTCGTACTCTGCGCCTTTTTCTTTCGGGCGGTATGCTTTATCTGGGCTAAACAACTCATTTGAAATACTGGCATCGATCATCACATAGTGAGTTTTCTCACCTGATAAAGAAGTATGAGATGGCATTAACCAACGGGCATGTGCTTGTGCATAGCCAGACGCGATTGCTGTGAAGGTCACTGCGCCAATCAGCGCTGTTTTTAATAATTTTAATTTCATTGTTTGTCCTTAATTACTGGTAATGGTAACAAAGCTAGTAGCGAACTCTTTTTCGCCTTTAATTGTGACTTTGCCGTCTTTCGTTAAGTCGATTTCAACGCGGGTGTAATCTCGGCCACCTTCTTCACGAACAACCTCGACATTAAGTAGGTAGCTACCAGGTTTAACTGGATTGCCTTTTAAATCTTTTCCTTGCCACTCAATGGTATAAGTACCAGGGCGTTTTGTTGCACCCGTCACACCATCGAAGTTGTCGTTGCTACGGCCGGCTTTTCGCCACCATTGACGTAAGTCTTTAAACCATTCTGCTTTTTCGACCCAAAGTGCAATAGTGGTAACGTGTTTACGTTCAGGTGTTTCTAGCCATAGCGCCACGTAAGGGCGATGATATGGAGAAATATCTAGCTCTGGTAAGGTGAACTCAACGGTTAGGTTGGCGTCTTTTGCAAAGCTCAGTGGGCTGAATAAACAGCTGATCAATAGAGCGGCGATTAAGTGGGCTTGTTTCATTAAGATACTCCTTTAAGTTGAGGCACCCAAACTAGATAAATGACCAAAGGCGTGGCAACACCAAGAAGCGTTAACCAAAGGCCTGCGGCCCGTTTTTTACGGTTTTGAAAGAGAATAATTAATCCGGTGATGGCAAACAGAATCATCAAAACAGCCGAGATATCAATGACCCAGCTCCATGCTTTACCTGTATGGCGGCCTTTGTGTAGGTCGCCAATCAGGCTCATAAAGCCACCGGTTTGATAATCAATATTGAGCTCGCCCGTTTGAAAATCGATTTCGGCGTAAGCAAAGCCTGCTGGTAGCGGGTAGTCGAGCATCACCAAAGCATCTTCTTTTTCCCACTCAATACTTTTTACATTACTGAGTGAAAATTGCTGCTGCATGTACTGTTCTATATCAGGGTATAGGCTCGGTAACGTGTCGAGATTAGCTTGTGCTTTTTCGAATAACTCCGCAGAAACAAGTAGTTGGTTCTGACCATTATGTTTATCATTTTCGAGCCAACTAACGTGATTCAGAATAATGCCGCTGACACAAAATAAAATAAGTAAAAAGAATAGTGCAGTTGAAAGGTATATATGTAAGGCGCGGCTTACACTATAAAAGCTGCGTTTATTTAAAGAAAACATAATTAGGTGTATTTGTTTGTTATACGTATATGATAATGATTTGCATTAGTGATAACAAGCAAGTTTACGTTCTTTACATTTCTTTGCGTTAGAAATGAATAGCAAGATAAGCCATTACCGCAAGTTGCGAGCTGAGAAAACAAGCAAGCAACATTAAGCGGGTGTGTGTGGTCAGTTTAGTTTGAATTAGGGTTGGTTTATTTGGCGCTGATGGGCGGTTAATTAAATAGGCTAAAACGCTTAACTCAATCACCGCCACTAAATACATAACCCAAATTGGCGCGGCACTTTGTAGTAAAAAAGCATACCCGATAGCCATGCCCAAACCTGCTAAGAACTTAGCGCGAGTAGGAACGACCTTATATTCTTGCCAAAACCTTAAAGGCTGGCCGTATCTAGGGTGGTTTAGCAGCCAGGCTGAGAGCTTAGGTGATGAGCGGGTAAAGCACGCCAATGCTAGTATAAAAAAGATAGTTGTAGGCATCACAGGTAATGCAATACCTATGATACCTAAACCCACCATCAATAACCCGAGTAATTGATAGCAGCCATTTTTATAGGCGGTAAACGCCGCTCTCACATTCATCAATAAAATTGGGCCTGATAAAACTTAAATCGTTGCAGTGCTTGCTCTGCACCTTCTATCAAGGTGGCCTGTTGCTGTTCACTGAGCTCAAGGTTATCAATAAGATGACTTAGTTGACAGCCTTTAGAGTACTTACTGGCTTTAGCAAGGTAGCGCGCACCACGTTGATTATTTAACTTTAGCTCAGCTTCAACTTGTTTACCTAATGTAGTTGCAGAAAATTGCGACCCTTCAACTACATACAGCCAACCAAGTACATAGGCAAAGTCGGCATTTTGAAAGCGACAGGGTTGATATTTATGATTTGGTAACGGGTGTTTTAAATCGTTTAAATCCTGCTCGATTAAAGATAATCGCGTACGATCATGCAAGTTATCTATATATTGATGTAAACCAGCATGTTCGTATAGACCTTTTAATTCTGATTGAAAGGCATACTGTAAGGTTAAAAACTTTTTATAGTTATCTAAATCAGCACTAGGCGCTAGTGCTAATAGATGATGGTCAATATCATCCGTGATGGTGTTTATCGCTTGTTTTAGCTTTTCAGCTCGAGAAAGTAGCTCGAGTATTGACATGAATATGTTCCTCTGCAACGTCTTCAAAGTAAATGCACGGGGTAGTTGATGTTGTCATAGGGTCTATACCCATAATTTCTAAGAGCTAATTTGATATAGCTACTATACAGCTTTTATCAATAAATCTAGCTCAGAATGGCGCTATATAATAATGATTTTCATTTGTATAGCCAGAAAATGTTTTTGCTAGAGGTACAGATCGGACCTGCATCAATAGAACTGTCAGCACTTGGGTCGTGAGGTAAGAAGTTTGCTAGTAACTACAGAGCGCTAAAAGTAGCGTAGAATTGTTGTGTGTTTTCGAGTAAAGATAAAGCAAGGAGACTAGCTCCTTGCTTATGCGTATTGGTGTTAGAAATAATAACCAATATTGATATTGAAGCGGGTTTCAGTCTCGTCGCTGTCGCCAGCAATTGAACCACCAACAAATGGTTGGTTTTTCGCTTGTACAAAATCAAAGTAAGTGAATAAACCACCTGCAGCGACAGATACACCGGTTACGTTCATCCATGTATCTTCGCTGTTGTCTGACTTGTCGTAAATAATGCCGTAGTCATTATAAAACTGCAGGTTCGTTACCGGACCCCATTCTACTGGAAGGCTATAAGCGATATTGGCATTGGTCATGGTCGCTTCTGCGGCGATACTATCGTAAAAGGCATAAGCACCCACGGCCATGCGGTTTACGTTATCAATATCGTAGTTATACTCACCATGCTGTAGTTGGAAATTCCATGGACCAATTGTGCTGTTTAAGTGCACAGCCCAGGCATAGTAATCGCCGGCTTTATCTTCACCATCATGTAGTCCGCCAGAAAGAGCTGAGACACCAAGCTCTGTTGTGCCACCGTCATGTTCAAAGTGATAGCCATATCGGCCAGAGAAAGTGTTGTATTCACCAATAGCATTGCCTGGTTCAGCGTATACACCTTCTTCGGCTGAGCGAAAACCAACTACATCGTAAGAGTAGCGGTCACTTCTGTCGCTTACATAACCGTCAACGCCACCTAACTCATCATTTTTGAAAAAGCCAAGATCAATTTGCCAGTTATCGGCCAGTTTACGTTTAAATAGTACACCTAAGTCGTGGTCATCTTCTAAACCAACATAGTAAGTGGTACCAAAAAAGTAGTTATGTGAATTATACGGCCAGTTACCAAAAGGGACTTTGGTAATACCTGCCTGCACCTGCCAATCTTCGGCAAAGTCATAGGCTGCGTAGGCATACTTAACAGCGGTCATGTAATCGAAAAAACGGATCTCAGCGTTTAGCTGCACATCACCAACATCACCTGCAAAATTAAGCCTGAAAATATCAAAGTCGAAGTCGCCACCACGATTTTTATTACCGTCATTGTAAGATGTATGACTAAAGTTGGTACGTACAGCGCCACCCACTTTAATACCTGATTTTTTCTCAGGTGTTGCTACAGCAGCTGTTTGCTGCTCAAGTTGCTTTTGTTGCTTTGCTACTTGTGCATCAATTTGCTCTTGCTTTTCAGCTTGCTGTTTTGACTTTTCTTCTGCTGCATCTAGCTTTTGCTGAAGTTGTTGCATTTGTTGCTGAAGAAGCTGTAACTGTTTTTGAAGGTCATCGATTTCAGATGCCTGACTAAGACTAGAAGTAGTGCCCAAAGCAATAGCAAGGGCTAACTTTGAAAGTTTAAGCATGAATAATCGCTAGTATTGGAATCGGTACTATAAAGCATAGATGATATTTGTGATGAACCCAAGACTAGCCACATAAAATTAATATTAATCAACTAGTTTAAATTTTCTTTATGGTTCAAACGTCTTTGTGATTGCGCCAACTTCTAGAAGTGGTGAAGCATCGAGCTGATCAGCATCCATCATAGCAGCGACTCGTTGCATAGATGAAAGTAGTAAGCTTTGCTCCCACTCTTCAAGGGCGGTGAATTTCTCTATGAAGTGTTCTTGTAAGGGCTGCGGAGCCTGATTAAGCAGCTGTTTTCCGCGCTCGGTTAAATACAAACTGACACGACGTTTATCAAGTTGACTGCGCACGCGCGTAATGAGCTCTCGGCTCTCAATGCGGTCTAAAATATTTGTCACGGTTGCAGGGCTTAAGTTCACATTCTGGGCAATGCGACTTGCCGTAATGCCATCGGTTTGTGCAACTTCGTTCATAATGAGTAGTTGTGGGCCGGTCAACCCTGATGTTTTATTGAGTTGTTTAGAGTGTAGGTCGATAGCTCTAATCACCTTACGTAACGACACTAATAGCTCGTCATACTTTTGCATGTTTCTGTCTCTTAAATTGGCGACGCTCACAGCCGCAATCGCGAAATATTACATGTCTAATAAATTGAGTTCAAATAAATAATGGCTATCTAAGCTATAAATACTGTTTAATATCGCTGGTTTTGAGGTGGATTATTTGTTTAGAGTAAGAATAAAAATTTAAATTTAGTCAATTAACTTTAGTAAATGTTCTTAGCACTTAACATGCACTTATAAAGTGACTTACCTTTTTGTAGTAAAACAATTTATGTAAATAACTAAATATTATTTACTAATGACGGTTGCATTGGGTAAGGTTGGTTTTTCTTTCATCAAATGGGACGAGTTATGAAGTTATCGCCATCAGTTACGATTGAGCAAAGTGAAAGCGGACTTGAGTTTATTAAGGTTGCAAGCGAGTTTTGTACAGCGACGATTTTTTTACAAGGTGCACAAATTACTGAGTTCACGCCAACCGATAAAAAGCCACTATTATGGGTCTCTGAATTAGAAGATTACCAAGAAGGTAAAGGTGTGCGAGGTGGTATTCCGATTTGTTGGCCATGGTTTGGTGTTAGCCAACATGAAGGCTGGCCTGCGCATGGTGTTGCTCGCACAAGTTTATGGCGTGCTGAAGAAGTAAAAGAACAAGACGATTCTATTTATATCAGCTTGTCATTGCCTATGACGCAAATTGATGAAAAGTATTGGCCTTATAAAACTAAGCTATTAGCCGAGTTTATTTTAACCTCTAGTTTAGAGCTGCGTTTAACAACCACTAACTTAGATAACCAAACCGTACAGTTTACTCAAGCACTGCACACATATTTCCCAACGCCTGCAATCGAAGAAACAAAAGTAGATGGTCTGCAAGGTGCGAAATACATCGAATTTGCAGAAGGACCATTTGAGCAAAATGAACTCGTATCGTTTGCACGTGAAACAGACATGGTTTACACCGAAGCGAAAGATACGCAGCGTATCATCACGCCAGATGGCATTATTGAAGTAGGCCGCGAAAATTCAACATCGTGTGTACTTTGGAACCCATGGATCGAGAAATCAAAACGGTTATCAAATTTTGCTGATGACGAATATCACGTGATGTTGTGCCTAGAAGCCGCTAATGTACTTGACGATGCAGTAGAGCTTGCACCCGGTGCAAGCCATACACTTGCAACAAAACTACGCTGGGTATAATTTACCTGTTAGCACGTTAGGCCGGCACAGCTGGCCTTTACAAGGAATTACCGTGTTTAGTAATCAACAAATAGAAACCCTTCCAAAGCATCAAACGATTCAATTTCAGCCACTTGCAGAAAATGCTATCTGGCAAGTACAAATAAATTGGCTATTATTTTACATCCCATTGATGCTCACAATTATTGTGGTTAGGCACTTAAATCAAGGTTTGACCGAGGCAGTTGCAGCACCTTGGTTAGCTATTTTACCTGTCCTTGTCGTAATCTCCCTGAGCTATAACTATTTTAGTGTGCGCGCCAAAGGCGTGGCTGTACGCGAACATGATATTGCATTTAAACGAGGCTTAATTTGGCAACAAGTTACCCTATTGCCTATTTCTCGCGTGCAGCACACCGAAATTCATCGCGGCCCAATTGAGCGAAAATTAGGCTTAGCAACACTCAGGCTTTACAGTGCGGGTGGCATGAGTGCTGATCTGCATATTAGCGGTTTAACTGACGAGCAGTGCAATGATGTCCGTCAGTTTGTGCAGGGTTATGGTGATATCACATCAGCTCAAGATAATGAGTTTGCCGATGAATGATCAGCAATGGCAACGTGTCTCGCCATGGGCAATATTGTACTTTATTGTTCATTTTGCACTGCGCTTTATAAAAGATGGCCTTTTGAACTTATTGCCAATTTTGGTGCTATTTGTCACTCAAGTAGAGCAAAAAATGTTTTGGGGGCAGGTAGCCGCTTCAGTCGCTTCAATATTTTTAATGTTATATGCCTTTGCTTATTATCGTAATTTTAAATATCGCATAACGGATGGTAACGAAATACTGCTCAATAAAGGGGTATTTAAAAAAGAGCGGCTAACCCTAAAATTTGCTCGAGTACAAAACGTAAATATTGCCGAACCTTTTTATTTTCAGCCGGTTAATTTAGTTAATTGTATATTTGATGCTGCCGGAAGTAGCGCTCAAGAAGCTGTGATCCCGGGAGTAAAGCTTAGCTATGCCGAGCATGTACGCGAACAAGTGATGGCGTTTAAGGCTCAGTTAGAACAACAAGAACAGCCGCCTATTGAGCAAAGCGAAGCCGTTGACAAGTCGCACACCTTAACGATTAGCAATGCTGAAATTGCTAAATTTGGTTTGATGTCGAACATGGCGATTTTGGCCTTAGCCGCACTGGCTCCATTTATGAATGTGATTCTTGAGTACCTCGAAAAAAATATCATAAACCGCCTTGAGGCCATGCTTAATGAGCAAGCTGCTTTTGTTGGCAGCGCCGCTGCAATAGCAGTGTTAATCATGGTTATTGCGATTGTTTTATGTGCCATTTTACTGTCTGTAGTGATGGCTTTAGTGCGATTTTTTAATTTTAAGCTTTATTTTCAGGACGATAAGTTTAAGCGTGTGGCAGGTTTATTTGAGCGTCAGCAACTATCGATTAGTGTTTTGAAAATTCAAAGTGTGCAAATCAAACAGAATATTATTGCGCGTTTGCTGAATCGCTTTACCTTGATTTGCCCACAAGTAAGTAGTGGCGGTATAGCCGCTGGGGTCGCGGCACATAAAAATAAACAAACTTTTGTGATGCCAGTCTTAACTAAAGAGCAAGTGCAAACTGTGTGTCGTTGGTTATTTCCTTGGTTTGTTGATTTAACAGAGCTTCACTTTATAAAGCCAGAGCGGGCGTTACTTTATAAAAACACACTTTTATACGTGCTACTGCCAACTATAGTTTCTGCTTTAATTTTCAATGCTTTATTTAATGCTACTATGATGCTTTGGAGCATTTTAGTGGCTCTGTTGTTGATGGTTGGTGTGTTTTTAAGTTATCAAAAAACAGGTATGGCGATGTATGAACATGATGGCCGTTTCTTTGCTGTATTTAAAACAGGCATGTTAGGTATTCAATATCGTGTTTTTGAAATTTACAAAGCGCAAAGCGTCACCACAATAAGCACTTATTTAATGCGCCGATCACAGCTTAAAAGCTTGTATATACAACTAGCTTCTGGTTCTGTATCAATGCCTTACTTAAAAGCAGAGCTGGCTGAGCAGTTTGCTGATTTCGCCCTATATGAAATAGAAGGCGTTGAGCGGAATTGGTTTTAAATGAAAATAATTCTCAATAACTTTATTTTTGTGTTGATTTTAGGTATGATAGCGCAGTGTTAAGTAACTGGGCTCATAATGATTTATTTTTTACCTACTCTAGCTATCTTCGGTGTTGTCGCTTTATTGTACTTTGTTCATTCTAAAAAAGAGTGCACCGGGTTGTGTGTTAGTTTTGCTGTGACAGGCATCGCTTTGTTGTTAACAATGACCATGATGCTGGCTGGCTTAGGTGCGCTAAGAAGTAGTTTAATGTTTGCTGCGACTATTTTTATAATCTATCAACTGCTCGGTTTAGTTAGGCCAATTAAAATAGATTAATTTCTTACATTTTTTTACTACAATCACTGAAAAAATGTACGCATACTAATCCTTGAACTAAGCAACTTGCTAATCAAGGATTGTGATGAAAAAAGCCCTATTAACGGTGGCGCTACTTGCCGCTGGCCATGCTTCAAGTCAAGAGACTTGGCAAACTATTCATACCGAACACTTTAACGTGCATTTTAGTACGCAGAACCAGCAATGGGCCCGCTCCGCGGCAACCGAACTTGAAATTGTCCGCGATAAGGTATTAAAACAGCAAAACCGTGCCCTTGATGAAGTCGTCGATGTGTTGGTTTTCGACCCATTCAACGCCTCGAATGGCTTTGCTCTACCGGTGACAAACAAGCCTTTAATGGCCTTGTTTACTACACCACCGCAATCTGACACCGTGATTTCTAATACTGATGGTTGGCAGCAACTATTGATTTTGCACGAATATATTCATTTAGTGCACCTTGCTCAGCCTACACGAAGCGATTTACGCCAAGCTATTCGCAATAGTTGGGATATTTACGATTTAGTTGATGGTGAAATGCCGCGCTGGACCGCCGAAGGGTATGCAACCTTACTTGAGTCGAAAATGACTGGTCGCGGGCGTCTATACGATAATCTTTCAGAGGCGATACTGGTTGAATTTGCACAACAAGGTGCGCTGCCTCGGTATAGTCAGCTAAGCAGCACCGAAGGGGGCTTTTTAGCTGGTTCTATGGCGTATTTAATGGGGTCTCGCTTTCTTGCATGGCTTGAAGAGAACTATTCCGCGCAAACTCTTGATGCAGTTTGGACGCGCATGCAAGCGGTTAAATCGCGTGATTTTGATGAGGCTTTTAGCGGCGTATTTGGCGACTCACCAGAACGACTCTATCGTCGTTTTATTGCCGAATATACCTACAAAGCTATGGCTAAAGAAGTAAGTGAGCAAGCACTTACAAGTAAGCTTTGGTTAGAACTTGATTTATACGCCTCGAACCCTGTTTTAAGTTTAGATAACAGTAAACTTGCTATTGTTGAGCGAAACAAAGATGACGAAACGCGTTTAGTTATTTATAGCACTGATGATAATCAACAGGCAGCAGATGACTTTGCGAAAGAACAGCAAGCGCTACTCGATGATGACCCTGCTGATATTGCTGATAAAGCACCGCGTGTTTTTAAACGTAAACAAAAACATGTGCTTCATCAAATTAATAGACAGGGCATAAAAAACCCACAGTGGTTAGACGAAAATACCCTATTCTTCACCGCCACAACAACCGTTGCTAAAGGCGCAATTCAGGGTATTTCTGACTTATACCGTTATGATATCGAGACCGGAGAGGTCAGTGCATTGACGCATCATGCAGGGCTGCGCCGTTTTACAATTAGTG
This sequence comes from Pseudoalteromonas sp. MEBiC 03607, assembly GCF_004792295.1. Taxonomy (NCBI): domain Bacteria; kingdom Pseudomonadati; phylum Pseudomonadota; class Gammaproteobacteria; order Alteromonadales; family Pseudoalteromonadaceae; genus Pseudoalteromonas; species Pseudoalteromonas sp. MEBiC 03607. The sequence continues at coordinate 449,674 of NZ_SRRY01000001.1, read as the reverse complement.
ATAACGGACAAACGGTTTACGCTGAGCAAGCTAAGCATGGCTTTTCGGAGCTGGTGCGTTTTGATCTCAATACGGGTGTCGCAACACCTTTATTTGAGAAAAGCCTAGAAACGGTTTATGACTATCCATTATTAAGCCCTAATAAAACTCAGCTTGCTTATTTAAAAGCGACATTGAATGCTAATTGGCAGTTGTATATACAAGACTTGGATGGTCAGCAGTCACATGCCGTGCCTATGCCTGAAGGCTATCAGTATGTGTCACAGCCCAACTGGCAAGCTGATGGCAAAGGACTTTATTTTGTAGCGGGTAAAAATAAAGCTCTCGATTTGTATCATTATGATCTTCAAAGTAATTCACTAAGCCAATTAACACAAGGACAAGAAGCTGTCGCACACCCAATGGCAATGAACAATGGTGAACTTTTGTATTTATCGATCACTGCTGAAGGCCCGAACATTAAGCATTTTGCTGAGCAACCACACGGATTAGAGGTTGTTGAGTTTGCTAAAAGCGCAGCTCCGCCGCGAGGAGATGTAACGAGCGAAGTATTACCTGAGGCAAAAATCTACCCGCAAAGCCCAACTGAGCCAGCCAATTATGATGTATGGCAGCAAAAGCCGACTTTTTCGCTGGCATCTCAATATTATTCAGCTTCATCTTCACTTCTTACCCTTGGGGTTAAAAGTAGTGACTTTTTAAAGCAGCTTGATTTACAAGCAGGCTATAGTGCTGATTTACATGATAAAGCATTGGAAGGGGTATTCGCGGCGGTTAAGTACTCGAAATTTGATTTAAAATTTAAAGCGTTGTTATTTGATTACGACCTTGAAACAGTAAGGCAATACCATTCTCAAACGTCGCTGGACTTAAGTAACACTGGGGCACATTTTGCCATGAGTTACCCAATGCAGTTTCAACAACTTAGTATCACACCGAGCCTAAGCTATAACTACAGTGATTTTAGTGAAGGGGATGATCAATGGTTAACAGTTGGACTTGAACAAAAATGGCAACATGATAGGCAGCGTTATGGTTTTGCTCAGTCTGTGAGTGCCCAGTGGTTGTCCGGTGATACTGACTCAAACAATTGGCAGGGCTATAACTTTGCCACCGTATTAAGCGGTTATGCCTTTGATATTCCTGTTTATGTTAATTTCGCTCAGCAATATCGCGATGACAGCGCACTTGCTTTAGGTGGTTATAAGTCAAATTTAATTAATCAACAAACGCAAAGTGGCTTTATTGTTGCTCCAGAACTGCCGTTTATTAGCCAGCTAGGTGAGCGCTATAAAGGTTATGGCGGGGGCATAAGTTACAAAGATTCACTGCCTTGGCTTTACTACCAACAGCATCAGGTTGATAACCGAGTCTATGCGCAAAGTTACGGGCTCAAATGGCAGGGAGATTTTAGTTTTGGTATGGGGCCTGCGGGCTTGAATGATGTAAATATTGACTTTGGCGTCGCCCGAGTAGAAGGCGACGACTTTGAAAATGATTTACGAGCATGGCTAAGTTTTTATTACTCGTTATAACTTAGTGTTTTTCAGATAAAGCGAAAAGCTTGGCGTGATAAAGCGCCAGTTTTTCGTCTTTATTTTCTATCTCTATGGCTTTTTCTAGCCACTCTTTACTGCGTTGTTTATTGCCTTGCTGATAACTAATAATTGCTAATTCAATATAGGGTTCAGATAAGTACGGGGCTAACGCAATAGCATTTTCAATCTGTTGCTTTGCTTTGTAATATTTACCATTGTTGCGAGCGTTAATCGCGGTTGCTATCAATTCAAACGGATCTTGCTCAAGCAAAGCCAGTTGTGAGTTGATTTGCTCAACTAGTTCAGGATCATTAAGTTGCTTGGCGAGTACTGCGTAGTTGTGCAGTAAATTAGTATCATCAAGGTCATAGTGTATAGCTGTTTGGTAAATTCGCTTTGCGCCCGCTAAATCACCCGATTGGCGATGTAAAACTGCGGCTAAATTATAAAGTGAGGGTGCATGTGGTGTGTATTCGTTAGCTTTTAAAATGTAGCTGTAACTTAAATTGAATTGCTTTTTAGCCAAGGCCTCGCTTGCTAAGTTACTATAATAACGGCTAATTAAGTCTTTTAAATCGGCACGGCCTGAGTAAAAGCTACCACGCGCTGGAAAGTAATCGATGACAGTGCCTGGTTTTACTAAGTAATGCTCGTCCTCATTTAGTGGTGCGTAAACTTTTGTTCGAAAATGGCCCGATACATACACTATGTTGCTTTGTTTACTGTAAACCGGTTCACTCGACACCGCCTGAAAGCCTGTTTTAAGCCCAGCAAGCTGAGCATAAGCTTGGGTTAAAATGGCGAGACTAATACAATTACCTTGCTGCCTACGTAATGCCTCTTGCGCACTAAGGGTGGCACTATAATAGTTAAAGTTAGTGAGTTTATTTTCTAGGTAGTGATAAAGAATTTCATCGTCTCTTAAGTAGTCACCTTGGCGCTGCGTGAAATAATCAAGGAAACGTTTTTGTTCATCAGCAGGTAAAGTAAATAACGCGGGATCAGGTAATTCTACTTGTTGAAATTTCTCGGCGGCCATCAAGCTTGCGACACTAGGCGGCGCAGCAAGTTGTTGTTTAGTGCTTTTACAGCCAACCAAAAAAGCACTTAACACTAATGCATATATAACTGATTTCATTGCTTTCTCCTGCTGAGCACTCTTTGTTCAATGTACCCATATTGCCATAACTATTCAAGCTGCTTAAAAAGTGTCATTGATTGTAAACACCCTGTATGGATATCTTGCCAGCAAGCGGTTGTTTGTTTTTTATTCTTTATTGCATTCTAGCGTTCTCTCATTACAATGCCGCGCTCTTTTAAAATGCATAAAAAACAATGGTTTACTTTGTTTTTATGGCTAATTTATAAATTGCTAACTTATTAACTAAATTGTAACGAGAGAGGTCTATTTTGGCGCATTTTTTGCCGGTTATTTCATGCTTTATTTTGGCGTTTAGCTTTTATCCGCTTTTAAATAAAATCCGTAAAAATCGCAGTGTGTCGGGCGTTTCGTTATTAATGATGAGCTTTGGTGTTGCGCAAAGCGTGTATTTCATTACTTATAATCTGTTCTTTCAGCGCTTTTATATGGCACTACCATTTATTGTTACTGGTACGCTAAGCGCACTGATCCTTTACTACTTTGCTCGCTATAACGCAGCTCGTGCGCAGCGGTTACAATTGGTTGGATTGCTATTGCTGTCGATGATCCCTTTTTCTTTATTACTTAGCCCATCTCTTGAAACTGCAACAGTACTCAATTGGCTAACCTATGTGGGGTTAGTCATGAGCTCTATTCGTGTTATGCCGCAGACTTATAAAACCATCAAAAGTGGTGATATTAGTAATTTAAGCGCCCGCTACTTTAGCCTGCAATTTGTTGCTGGAAGCTGCGGCCTCGCTGCCGAGCTCGCTATGGCGACACCGAGCGTGTCTCACATACTGACCTTTGTAATGATATTACTGACTAATGCCGCACAACTAGGATGTATTCAGTATTATAAATCACGCCCGGCAATGGCTTAAATTATGTAAAAACAAAAGGCTGCCAATTGGCAGCCTTTTTTGTGTTGCTTTGCTTATGCTTCGAGGGCTTTACTAATTAAGCGATCGATATATTGCTTATGTGCTTTAGCTGCGGTGTCTGCACCCCATGGCACGCTCATATCAGCAATTTGATTTAACTGATAAAGCGCAGCCGCTTTGGCTAGATTGTCGTGCTTACTCGCTTTACCTAAACCAGCAATCGCGATTAGCTGATTCACATATTCAACTTGTAGATTGTGACTTAAGGTATTTGCTTTTTTGCTGTCTACAAAAATGCTTGCTGTTAAGTCATTCATAAATTGGTTAAGTGAATACTCGTTGCCATACATAGCGCTATCTGAAATACGCAGCATGACAGCCGGGTGTAATAACTGAGCAAGTACCAGCTTTTGCATGCCTAAAATCATGCCATGTGGTTTAGGGTCTTCGTTTTTACCATAATGGTTAAAACCACGACGTTGTTGTAGCAGGTAGTTATAAAGCGGCTGCATGCTAGCAAGCACATTTGGTGAGAACACTTTGTCAGCTAAAATTTGCATTGCATGTTGCTGACGCTCAAGTGGCACTGGCGTAAATGGTGCGCCATTTTTGTCATCGCCCACCACATTTCGCTCTACATAAACACCACCAATTTGACGAGATACTACGCCAGCTTGTGTGCGGTAGCTTCTAAATAAAATGTTGGCTGAGGTAACAAGTTGTTGGTATGACTCACCATCAACAGTGGCTTTGTCTTTAAGCTCAGTAAACAGCTTATTGATAAGCTCCATACGATCATCAGCATAAGCGGCAGGGTTAGATGACATATCGCCAATCATCACACGAGGGTCGATATGACGCCCAGGAGCACGCATGTCATCAGCATCATTACCAAAAGCTAAAGCGTGCTCAGATGAACGAGCGAGAATTTTTTCAAGGCGCTGTTGTTCGGCATCTTTATCAGCTAAAGCTGGGCTATAGCCGTATTCAATCGCCCAGTCGTCATAAGGGCCAGGTTTTGTTTGGAATATATCACCTTGCTGCATGCCAATAGGGGCAATGTTTGCTGGTGCATAATCCATCACCGAGCCAGTTACGATACCTTGGGTTTTACTTTTATCGTGAACTTCTTTTTCATCCCACAAAATTGACGATTTCATATTGTGGTTAAGGCCAAGGGTATGACCTACTTCGTGTAACACCAGTTGAGTTAAGCCTTGGCGTAAAATTTCTTTGTCTTCAATGCTTGCACCTGTGCCTAAGCCTTTAGCAAGTATCATGTTTTCTTGAATACTGTGACCCAGTGAACAATGCAGTTCTGAGGTGCTTGGGCTGCTTTGAAGTGTTGCTGCACCTTGCGTGTATAAGGTGTCGTACATCCAGCGGTTTTTCATGAAAACATACTCTAACATGATGTCAGAGCCTAAGATCTCACCGGTTAATGGGTTCGCAAGAGCAGGGCCATAACCGCCAAATGGAGGGCGTGGTGATGCAGTCCAGCGCAATACATTGTAGTTAATATCGCCAGCATCCCAATCAGCGTCATCAGGTTGTATTTTTACTTCGATAGCATTTTTAAAGCCTGCTTTTTCAAATGAGCTGTTCCAAGCTAATACTGCATCACGAATAGTATCTCGCCACTCAACTGGCGTAGTATTTTCAATCCACCAAGTAATTGGTTTAACTGGTTCAGAAAGTGCGGCTGATGGGTCTTTCTTCTGTAGGTCCCAGCGCTTGATTACATCTTCATACGGTGCCCAGTCTGCAGATGTCATATTATCGAATTGATTGGTGAAATAACCAATTCGTGCATCATCTAAACGTGGTTGATAGTTGTTGCTTGGCAGTGCGACAAATGAGTGTTGTACTTTAATTGATACATTACGTGGATCGCTTACTGCACTTGAGCCACGTACTTTTGGCTCGGCATTAGTAAACACGTAATCAACAACAACATCGAGATTATTTGGGTAAGGGCGTTGCGTGGTGATGCGTGATTTTTTGTCGTCTAATTTTCCAAGTTTAAAGCGTTTGCTAGCATCTTTATCTTTTGGATTTACCCAAGGTGATACCTTATGCAGTGCTTCACTTAAAAAAAGCTTATCAACGTTAAATGCTATTTTGCCGTTTTCTTCTTTTTCAATTTTAATACTAGCAAGTACAGCTTCGCTTATGTTGGCATCGGCAGCGCGAGCAAGCGCTGAGTTTTCGTCAAATTTGTAGCGAGGAGTTTTACTTACAATATCAATACGGTCAAAATATTTACGAAATTCAATTAATTTTGTTTCACGGTATGCCCCTCTGAAATGACCCGCATCTGTAACACCTTCAACTGTGTGGGCAAAGTATACAAAGGGTGTATCAAGCTGAGATTGGTCTATAACCATTAGGTTATTACCGGTCTTGTCATCTTGGTAGAGAGTAAAGATACCAGCATATTCACTTTTATCTTTGATCATTTCGGCAAGTGTTTCTGGCTTTTTTTCTTCTTTTTTAGCTGCAATAGCATGGCCATTCATGGCAAGCGCTAGGCTTAATGCCAAAGCAATATTTGTTATTTTCATTCTAATTGTTCCTTTAATTATTTCTCAAATCAGTTTAATGAAATAAACCCATGATAAAAGGTTATTTGTTAACAAGTGTAAGGGGTGCTTTGTAATTCTTTGATATTATTTTACTTTTGTTTGTAACAAATTGTTCTTAATTGGCGTTTTTTAAATTTGTTGCCAATTTTGCCTGTTTTGTAACAGTTACTTACAAATGTCACATTAATGTTTCTGTCAGCTTTGGTATGATATGGGCAGTTAAAATATTAAAGGTGTAAGTTATGAGCACGAGATTACTAAAATGGATATTGCCAATCGTTGCTTTAGCGGTCGGTATTATTGGCTTTATGGGAATCAATGCTATTGCCCAAGAACCAAAAGACAAGGAAGTGGTAGATGTTCGACCTCTTGTCCAAGTTGAACCTGTTGCCAGCGATGATCATCAAGTGGTTATTAATAGCTACGGTGAAGTGAAGCCACTTGAAAGTACATTATTGGCATCGCAAGTCGCAGGCGAAGTGACCAGTTGGCATCCAAACTTTGTACCCGGTGGAATTGTCGCTCGTGGTGAAGTGTTATTCACTATCGAGAAAGACAACTACGAAGCCGCTGTACTTCAAGCTGAAGCATCATTAGCAAGTGCTCAAGCAGCTCTGATTGAAGAGCAAGCACAAGCTAAAGTTGCATTGGATGAGGCAAGACGCTATCCAGAGCGCGAGCGCACGGACTTATTCTTACGTAAACCTCAAGTTTTAAGCGCGCAAGCAGCTGTTAAATCAGCGCAAGCAGCACTTAAACGTGCTGAGCGTGACCTTGCGCGTTGTGAAGTGAGAGCACCTTACGATGCGTTAGTGATCAGCCGTGAAATTGGTGTCGGTCAATACATAAATGTAGGTAGCCAGGTTGCTGAGCTAAATAACATTGAAAGTGCAGAAATCATCGTACCAATTGCTGGCTTTGACAGCGTGTTTTTACCTAAGCGCTTAAAAGGCGTTAAAGCGACCATTATCAATAAAGGCTTAAACAGCTTTACTCGTGAAGCAGAGATTGACCGCGATCTAGGCGTTGTAGATAACGCGACACGTATGAGCAACTTAGTGGTTCGTGTTGAAGACCCATACGGTTTAAAGCATGACGTACAACCAATTAAATTTGGTGCTTATGTACAAGTTAACTTTGCGGGTGCCATGTTACAAAATATCTATCGTTTACCGCAGTCTTTGGTAAATAACCAAACAGTGTGGATTGTAAATGATGAGAATAAACTTGAACCACGAAAAGTAACTGTAGTGCGTGAAGAAGGTGAGTACTTCTACATTAGTGATGGCCTTGAAGTGAATGACCAGCTTGTTCTTACTTTACCTGAGTACCCTCAAGCGGGTATGGAAGTAAAGATTGCTGGTATGAAAGAAATGACAAGCGATGCAGAAACTGCAGCGGTTGAAAAGCTTTAAGGTAACACTATGACTGATACAAACACAGAAAAGCAGTCAGGCCTGATAGCCTATTTTGCTAATAACTCGGTCGCTGCTAACTTAATGATGGTGTTTATCATCATCATGGGGATCATTAGTTATTTCACCATTCAGCGCCAGATGTTCCCGAATGTTGAAATTAACTATATTGAGGTGCAGGCGAATTATCCGGGTGCATCACCACAAGAAATAGAAGAAAGTATTCTGATCAAAATTGAAGAGTCACTAAAAGATGTTACCGAAATTAAGCGCGGTGTTTACCGCTCGTTTCGAAATAGTGGCCGTGCCAGTCTTGAGATAAACACAGATGCTGAGCTCACTGATGTGCTCGACAAAGTGAAGTTACGCGTCGACAGTATTGCCACGTTCCCTGCGGGAATGGAGCCTGTCACCATTAGTCAGGTTGAATTTCGTCAAGACGTGATTGGTATGACGCTCGTTGGTGATATTCCGCTGACAGAGTTAAAGCCTGTAGCAAATCAAATTGAAGATGAGTTGCTGCAATTATCAAACGTATCGCTGGTGCAAAACGATGTGCCGTTAGATGAAATAGCGATTGAAATTGACCCAGACTCACTGCGCCAATACAACTTAACGTTAAGTGATGTAGCTGGTGCTGTTCGTCGTTATTCAGCCAACATCTCTGCCGGCCAATTACGCACTGATGCAGGTATTATCTCTGTTCGTGTTGAAAACCAATATTACAGTGGTGAAGAGTTCCGCCAAATTCCAGTCAAGGTGGGGGCTAATGGTGCGAAGGTATTGTTGCAAGATATCGCTGTAATTAAAGATCAATTTATTGAAGGTGAACGCTACTTTAAATTTAACGGCGAAAATGCGGTTTATTTGTCTGTAAAAGCAACCAAAGAACAAAACATGATCCCGGTTGCAGATTCAGTGAAAGCGTATATTGATAAGAAAAACAAAGAGCTGCCTGCGGGCTTGCGTCTTGAACCTCTTATGGATATGACCTATTACCTTAACGCACGTTTAGACATGATGAAAACCAACCTAATTCAAGGGGCTATCTTGGTTGCCATTATGTTGTCTATCTTCTTACGCTTTAAGTTAGCGCTTTGGGTAATGATTGGTTTACCTGTGTGTTTCTTGGGCGCAATGATGATGATGCCATTATTTGGTATCAGTATTAATATCGTGTCGTTATTTGCATTCATTATGGTGCTGGGGATCGTGGTCGACGATGCCATAGTCATAGGGGAAAGCGCCTACACCGAAATTGAGAAAAAAGGCGGTGGTGTTGTCAATGTAGTGAATGGTGCAAAACGTGTTGCTACCCCAGCTACATTTGGTGTACTGACTACGATTGCTGTGTTTGCACCGTTTACATTATCAAGCGGGCCAGAAAGTGCATTTTTCTTTGGTATCGCGGTGGTGGTTATTCTGTGTCTAATATTCAGCTTGATTGAGTCGAAGCTTATATTACCTGCTCATATCGCCCACACTAAATTTCCGCCTATTAATCCAAACAGCTGGCGTGCTCGTTTTAATAAGCGCTTTTTTAAGTTTGTAAATGGTCCTTATAAAGCATTTATCGTACGTTGTGTTGAATGGCGCTGGCTTGTTTTATTTTCTTTTGTGGGCTTATTAATTATGACGTTTGGTTTGATTTCATCAAATCAAGTGCGTGTTGTTCCAACCCCAAAAGTACCGCATGATTTCCCGCAAATTCGTTTAGAAATGAATGAAAATGCGTCGGATATTCAAACCATTAACGCAATTCGAGAAATTGAAGCGATGGTGGTTAATGTTGATAAAGAAACCGAGCGTGAATTTGGTCAAAAACTTATTCGTGACATTTTAGTCTTTAACCAAGGGCGTACTGAAGCGCAGCTTTTAGCGCCACTTGTTGATGAAGATCTTCGTCCATACAACGCATTTGAATTATCTCGTCGCTGGCGTGAGCAAATGCCAAGTATTGCCGGTGTCAAATCATTACAAATTTACGATGATGTGAATGGTGGCGGCATGGATGGTGAGTTTGGCTACTTACTGTATGGGCCTGACATCGATACATTGAACGAGGCAGGTCGTCGCTTTATTCAATTACTGCAACAGCAAAAAGGCTTATTTGATATTAGCTCGACCATCGACCCGGCGAGCAAAGAAGTGCAATTAAGCTTAAAACCTGTGGCATATGATTTAGGGTTAGATCTTGCCAATATCGCAAACCAAGTTGGCGCAAGCTTCTACGGTGGTGAAGCGCAACGTGTTATTCGCCGTGGCGAAGAAGTGCGCGTAATGGTGCGTTACCCTAAACTGACACGTGAAGCATTTGCATCTCTTAAACATGCAGTAATTACAACACCTGAAGGTAAAGAAGTACTATTAGGTGATGTTGTAGAGCTGACTGAAAAGCCAGGTATTAGCTATATTCGCCGCGAAGGAGGTTATCGAACTGTGTATATTTATGGCAGTATCGATGAAGAAGCGATTGAGCCAGGCGAAGTCGTTAAGCAAGTTAAAGAGACTCTGTTACCGCAACTCAAAGAAGAGTATCCATCAGTTAAAACTGAGCTAGGTGGCTCAATTGAAGAGCAGCAAGCACAAGCTAATGAGCAAATTATGTTCTTCATTGGTGGTATGATTTTAGTGTATATCTTGCTTGCAGTACCGCTTAAGAGCTATTCGCAACCACTCATTGTAATGTCGGTTATTCCATTTAGCTTAACCGGTGCAATTTGGGGTCACTTATGGTTTGGTCTAGACATTAGTTTAATGTCGGGCTTTGGCTTAATCGCTGCTGCAGGGGTGGTGATCAACGACTCACTGGTCATGACTGACTTTGTAAACCAAGCGCGTCGCGAAGGGCTTTCTACACGTGAAGCAGTTATAGAAGCAGGGTGTGCACGTTTTAGAGCAATCACACTGACTTCAATTACGACCTTTGCCGGTGTATTACCAATTATGTTTGAAACCAGCTTACAAGCTAAGTTCGTAATTCCAATGGCAGTAGCACTTGGTTTTGCGGTAATGTTCGCAACCTTAATTACATTAGTACTTGTTCCATGTTTGTACATTGTGATGAGTGATGTGGGCAATGGTGTTCTTAATATCTTCCGTGCAGGTTATAGAGTGGTTACCAGAACTAAGCCAGCTCATAATTAGTACAGACTAGCTATTTAAAAGCCAACCAAACGGTTGGCTTTTTTGTTACTAAAATATAGTAACTATTTGCTATATATAATGTTTGATTACATTCTTTTGTTTGATTTGTTTTCTGGTCGCGATTATACTCATTTTGTTTTTGGCAAACTAACTGAAAGGTTAGGACGCAAAGTTTCCGGTCTAAGGTTTTAAGACTATGATAGCGGGACCGCTGATAAGCACATAATCTACGTGCTTTGGTTCTTTTGCCTCAAACTTTACATAAATATTTTGTTCGATTGTTACTATAGTACCTATTCGTTGCTCTTAGGGTGATATTTTGTTTATGCATACGTCAATGGCCTCTGGAAGATGGTTGCCAATTGGTTGCTTAAATCATCATACCCAACTTTTTGTTGGTGATAAGGTGATAGTGACCTTTTATGACATGCAAGGAGAGCTAGTCGATTTATCATTCGAATATGCAATTGTGAGCTCAGATGATGGAGAGCCTCATAATTGGCCTCGCTCTGTGGCTGAACATATTAATGTGCATATTCCGTTGGTTAAAGCGGGCAAAATGACAGAGCAAGGTTTGGTGGTTGCATACCGTTCAAACCAAATTTATGCCCTAGAAGGTTCGGGTATAACACATGTAAAAGTGGCGTTTAATTGCATCGCTAAATGTGAAGAGCGAGTACAAGATAGATTAAACGAGTATGACTATGTCTACCCACAAGCATGCAATGATTACAATGCAGGTGTAAAAGTACTTCAACCTAAAACGGGTCATATTTACATGTGCAAGCCATGGCCGTTTAGTGAATTTTGCCGTGTTAAAGATTCACATAACCCACTCTTTGAACCGGGAGTTGGGAAAAGTTGGGCTATGGCGTGGCAGCAAGTGTCACATTAACAGTTTCCCCCTAAATGCTATTTTAGCATTGCTTAGCCCACTCAATTTGAGTGGGCTTTTTTAATACCAACCCGCAATAATACTTAATCATTTTGAGGGATTAAACCTGTCGCTAACTGCGTTAAAAATTTCTCATTTAGAACAACTAAATAACGAAATTTTTGCCTTGTTATCAACGAGGTTTTATTGCCTCAAAATAGACTGCTTAATTAAGCTGATTGGTATAATTCTGTGATAAACTGCCAGCAATTCGTTTTTTATTTTGGTTTTTTCTTGTGTCGTCAAATTCGTATTCTTTGTCTTTATTAGCGCATCCTCCTGTTGCAAAAAAACAGCCTCAGCAATTAACTACACATCAACTGACGCGCACCGATAATTATTATTGGATGCGTGATGATGAGCGTGAAAATGAGGATGTATTAGCGCACCTAAATGCCGAAAACGATTATTGCGACAAGCAACTAGCAGACATAAAACCTCTGCGCGAACAATTGTTTAATGAGTTAAAAGACCGTATTGTAAAAGACGACAACACGGTACCTGTGAAAGATGGTCAGTATTGGTATCACTCAGAAGTACGTGGCGATGATGAATATGCGCGCCATTATCGCAGCAGCTCAATAGAAGCGCGCGATAAGCACTTGTTGTTAGATGTAAATCAATTAGCCGGCGATTACGAATTTTATGAGTTGGGCGAAGTGGCTATTAGCCCTGACGAACAGCTACTTGCTTACTCAGAAGACACCGAAGGTCGCCGTATATATACCGTGCGTTTTAAAAATATTGCCAATGGTGAGATGTTTAGTGATGTTATCGAAAACACCGAAGGTCAAGTGGTATGGGCTAATGACAGTAAAACCGTTTTTTATGTGAAAAAAGACTTACAAACTTTGTTGGGTTTTCAGGTTTACCGCCATGTTTTAGGCACCTCGCAAGCTGATGACGTATTGGTTTATGAAGAACAAGATAAAAGCTTCTTCATGGGGCTTGGCAAAAGCCGCGATGAAAGCCTTATCATTATTGACCTTGCGACCACAGAAACAAACGATACTTGGGTGCTAGATGCTAATAACCCAGAGGGGGAGTTTAGCGCTTTAATGCCACGCGAAGAAGGCCATGAGTTCGATGTCGATAAGCTAGGTGATACCTTTTACATTGTGACTAACTGGCAAGCGAAAAACTTTCGCTTAATGACTGCGACACAAAGTACCGTTGGCGATAAAAGTCTTTGGCAAGAACATACCCCGCATCGCGAAAACGTGTTGTTAGAAGGGGTTGAGATATTCGATGACTACCTTATCCTCACTGAGCGAGAGCTTGGCCAAACACGTTTTGTGGTAGTTAATCAGCACGATCAGCGCCTTACTTTAGAGTTTGATGATCCTTGTTATTATGCTGCAATTGCAATGAACCCAGAGCCGAATGTGAGCACTGCACGCATTTACTATTCGAGCTTAACAACGCCGGGTTCTTTGTATGATGTCGATTTAAAAACCGGGAACAAAACCTTATTAAAGCAACAGCAAGTACTCGGCGAGTTTGACCCGCAAAACTACCGTTCAGAGCGTTTAATGATCACCGCGAGAGATGGCGAAAAAGTACCGGTGTCTTTGGTTTATCGTATTGATAAATTTAATAAAGATGGCACTAACCCACTACTGCAATATGGCTATGGTGCGTACGGAATTACCATCGATCCTAGCTTTTCAAGCAGCTCATTAAGTTTGCTAGACCGTGGCTTTGTTTATGCGATTGCGCATATTCGTGGTGGCGAAATGCTAGGCCGTCACTGGTATGAACAAGGTAAAAAGCAATATAAACAAAACAGCTTTAGTGACTTTATTGATGTTACGCGTGCTCTTACTACGCTAGGCTATGCACACCCAGAAAAAGTATTTGCCTCTGGTGGTAGTGCTGGAGGGTTACTGATGGGGGCTGTAGTAAATCAAGCTCCTGAGCTTTATTTAGGTATCGGTTGTCATGTGCCATTTTTAGATGTGCTAACCACTATGCTTGATGAGAGTATTCCTCTTACTACGAATGAATATGACGAGTGGGGCAATCCAAATGACCCTGCGTTTTATGATGTGATTCAGGCATATTCGCCGTACGATAATATTAAGCCGCAGGACTACCCTAATATTCTCGTAACTACCGGCTTTCATGACTCTCAAGTGCAATACTGGGAGCCAATGAAGTGGGTGGCAAAACTGCGTGAATTTAAAACTGATGACAACATTTTGGTGTTTAAAACCGATATGGATGCAGGCCATGGCGGCGCATCTGGTCGTTTTAAAAGCCTTGAGGAAAAGGCATTAGAAATGGCGTTTTTTATTGCTTTATTACCGAATTAAGGCTTAGATAAATAAGTAAATAACGCTTATAAGCGTAAACTTAAGTTGTATTTCAAAGGGGTAAGCATGTTTAAAGCCCATGGTGATTGGCGCTATTTTGTTGAGCCGCCAGTGATTTATGTGGAAATGAGCGGCAGCTTTAACAAAGAGGCGGTTGCTTCATTTAGCATTGAAGTCGGTCAAGAAATCATGAAATACCCTGAACAATCAATTCAGTATGCGGTAGTGAATTTGGAGCAATTTGAATTAGCGACGGCTGATAGTATTGAGATTGCAAAGGCTTACTTTCAGGCCGTAAAAGCGCGGGGCTACAAACGTGTTGATTATATTAAAGCAAATATCATTGCCCGCAATTTGTTAGAGGTCGTTTGGTCGGGGGTAGAAATGGATATTTATTTTCATCCAGATGCCGAGAGTCTTTTTCAAGCAAGGCCCGAGTACGAAAATTTAAGAAAGTGGTTAAAGTAAAAAAGCCCTCAATTGAGGGCTTTTTAGTCTCTGTTCTAAACATTAACCAAGGTAAGCTTTTAACATCCAAACAAGTTTCTCTTGTTCTTTAATGTAGTCACCCATCAATGATGCTGTACCTTCGTCGTCCGCATCACCTGCTTGCGCTAAGATTTCACGCTGCATCTGAATAAGCGTGCTGTAACCCGCTAAAAGATTTTCAACAGCAGCAGTACCTTCAGTGATATTTTTAGCTTCACTGATCTTGCTTGCTTCAATGTACTCAGAGAATGCATGCACAGGTGTACCACCTAAGGTTAAAATACGCTCTGCAATCTCATCTACTTTCTCAAGTAGTAAGTTATAAATTTCTTCAAATTTAAGGTGTAATTCAAAAAAGTTTCGACCTTTGATATTCCAATGAAAACCACGTGCGTTCATGTATTGAATTTGGTAGCAGCTTAGTAAAGAGTTTAGTGAATTTACGATGTCTTCACTTTTTGCGCTGTTTAAACCAATTGCATTTACCTGTGACATAGATTGCTCCTTAAAAAAACCGTTAATTGTTTACTTGCTAGTGCTTGGTGTTAAGTATTAGCCATCTTGGTTAATCTGTAAAATGGTTTAATTCGAACACCGTGATAGGTTTTAGCTATCAAAGGCGGTTTTTACCCGCTAGTGCACTATCAACATAACATTGAATTACCTGTTATATAGACTTGGGGCAACTGAGCAAAAAATCTACCTTATTTTGCAGATATGCAAAAATTAAGCAGAAAGTATGATCTAAAACAAAGTTTGTATTAGCTGATAAACACGCCGATTTAGAACTTGATTTAGGTCAAAAAAGCAACGAAATAGAAGCGCATAATGACCTTACCGCATTTAATCAGGAGAATAAAAATGGACGGTAAAACAGTTAAAGAAAGTAAAGCTGAAATAGTTGTTGTAGTGATTGCATTACTTGCATTTGTTATCGGTTTAGTAGGTCATTTAGCCGGCGCTAGCTTCGCAAACTTTGATACCTTTGGTTACATTGCTGCACCAGTACCACTGATTTTAGGGATCATTGTATTAATCTCCTACAAAGTGGCTGCAAGTGCTGAAGATTAAAGTATCACTCACTTTGATTTATAAGCTTAATAATGTAATCCATCACTTGGCGTGAGTAGATCATACTGGTGTGACTCAAATGAAACACCTTATGTTCTGCCATGCCATTGAGTTTGGTTTCATCTATCAAAACTGTACCATCAGAGACACTGCCTTTAGCAATCAGTGGCATTAGCCCTATTGGTAAGTCACCAGCAATACTATAAAGCTTGGCATTAAACGGCCAATCGCCATTCTCAGATAATAAAAACTCCACGCTATTTTTTAACAGCATTTCAAAGCCCTTTTGCTGCATTTGCTTAGCAATATGACTGCCTTTATGCGGGGTGCCTAAGGTGATCACCTTTTCGACATGGCGACTTTGAAGAGAATTGGCCTCTAAGTAAGCGCGAGCAACCAAGCCGCCCATAGAATGGCAAACCAAGGCGGTTGGCTTACCATTAATAAAGCGATCAATCTTATCGAAAATTGCCGCTCTATCGGGGGAGAGTGTATTGTAGGTCAAATTGAGTATTTTAAGCCCTGACTTTTCGAGACGCGCACACAGAGGGCGCATCACAAAGCCTGACATATAAAGTCCGTGTAATACTACAACCTGCCTAATTGCCATCGCGTTCCTTACATTAACTGTTGCGGTTTAATTTCGATATTTGCTGTATCTGAGCTAACCCATACTTCACCATCTTGAATGGTAATAGTGAGCTTAATATTGCGATCAGCTAAGTCGGCTAATGCCTGAGTCGCGGCATAATCGAGACTAAAAATACTCAAGTTTTTAAAATCATACAACTTAGGCTGATGTTTTTGCCACCAAATTGCTTGGTTATTTTCACCGTAAGTATATAAAACAACTTGCTTGGCTTTATTGCAGGCTTTTTTCAGACGTTTTTCATCAGGTAAACCTAGCTCAATCCATAATTCAATTTCTTCGCTGTAGTTAATGTGCCAAAGCTCTGGCTCGTCATCTGCGCATAAGCCTTTTGTAAACTCTAAGCCTTCACGAGCATTAAGTGCAAAAGCTAACAAGCGGATCATCAAGCGTTGTTCGGTTTCTGATGGATGTTGTGCCAGTGTTAAATTGAAATCTTGATAAATGTGGCGGTCCATATCGCTTAGCGATAATTGCGCTTTAATAATGGTTGATTTAAGAGCCATAACTGCTTACTTGAAAAAATTTGCGCCATTATAGCGCAATTAATCTTACCGACGCTTAAATATCTCCAGCGAAACTTTTGGTTAATCCTTATTTATTATCACAGGCAGCATTCATAAACCTAAATTACGCCGGTGACATTTTAGTCACATTTACTTTGCTAACGTCTAAAGTTGATTAATTCGAATTCAATAATTAGGGCTATTTGGGAGGATGAAAGTATGTGCAAGTTATTGAAATCAAGATCATGGTTGATGCCAAGAGGGACGCAATTATGAAAGAACAATTTAGACAGATACTCTGGTCATTTACATGGCTATTGTTGAGTAGTTTGGCATTTTACTCTTACGCAGTAGAAGAGCCTGGGGCAATAACGGTTATTGTTAAAAATCAGACTACAGATCGACCACTTCCAAACGCACAAGTCATACTTAAGGAACGAGAAACCTCTGCAATACAAACCTTACAAACTGATCTACAAGGGCGTATTGTTGTTGAGCGACTCGACCCGGGCCTTTACTCAATAAAGATTACAAAAAGTGGCTTTGCGGCTTTATACGAACCAAGTATTCGCGTTGTAACTCGTAAAAATACGAAGGTTGAATTTGACCTTAGAGAACAAGCCATAGAAGTAGTTGAAGTAAGAGCCCAACAAGCTGATACATTTACTTCAGGCTCTAGCACCTATCTCGACAGAGAATCTCTGCGAAGTGCCGTGGGAGGAGGTGCAGATCCACTACTTTCTCTAGATGGATTGCCAGGTGTCGCATCTGACAGTGAATTTGCAAGTTTTAGTGTGCGTGGTCGAGGCCCAAGAGATAATTTACTCTTTGTTGATGATTTTCCTTTTGATAAAGCTATTCACTTTGATGCGACGTTAGGTGAAGAGGAAGATGTAGGCGGCGGTGGTCGCTTTTCTATATTTGCCCCCAATGTGATAAATGGAGCAGAATTTTCACCTGGCGGGTGGCAAGCAGCTTATGGTGGTCGTGCAGGGTCTTTACTGAAGCTAGAAGTGGCCGATGGTAACCCTAGCCCATCTGCCAGTTTTCGCTACGACCTTGCTGGTTATGAAGTTGGTTATGACGGCCCTATAAATATCACTGATGAAGCAACTATGCTTTTTTCTGCAAGGCGGTTAGATTTTGGTGCCTTGTTTGAAACTATCGAAGAGCTAGATATTGGTGAACCTGTTTTAAGGGATATTATTTTTAAATCAGTGATACCCATTAATCAAAATAACACTTTTGAAGTGTTACTCATGGATACGCATGAGAAATATACTCGTGGCGTTGAGCATGTTTCTGAATCACCTAATTTTGAAGATACTGCATTGCAAAATGCCGAGCAAGATAGTGACTTGTATGGTTTAACATTGACCACGTTACTTGGTGAAACTGCTGTTTTGACTAATAAAGTTTACTACCGAAAAAGTGATAAATTGAGCTCTGAAGGTGAGGCTTATCCAGATCTTGTGCCCGAGGGAGCGCCAGCTTCTGAATACCCTATTCGAGAAGACATTATCACTATATCTGAAGGTGAAACAGAAATTGGTTGGAGAAGTGATTTTGAGGTAGAAAATCAATTAGGGATGTTGAGCGTCGGTGCCCGAATTACGCAAATTGAACTAGATTACAGCACCTTTTTAGATGGTGAATGGAATCGGTATGTTTATGATAGTGACGATTATAGACCAGACCCACAGCAAAAGTTTATTGTACTAACCCCTGAAAGCCTTAATTCAGTCACGTCTTTGAAAGAAGTAAACTATACAGGCTACATAGAACAAATTTTTGAAATGGGTGATTGGGATTTTGGTACAGGTTTACGATTTGAACGAGATGGGTTTGCTGATGAAAGTTTTATATCACCTCGATTCAGCATCAACTGGATGCCAAGTCAAAAGGTAAGGTATTTTGCAACGGCGGGGTTATTTCATCAGTCACCGCGATATTTAGAACTTGCAGCTAACGAGACTAATAATCTTAAAACTGAAAAAATTACCCATACGAGTGTTGGTTTTAAATATTTCCCTAATGCCAACTGGTCATTACTAACGGAAGTTTATTATCAGCAACTTAGCGACTTAGTGGTTGACCTAGACCGTACCAGTGGAACTTATGCAAATGATGGTGATGGTACTTCATATGGTGCTGATTTTGTGCTTAATGCTACTATTTTCGAAGGTCTTTACGCCAGTGCAACCTATTCTTACAATGATGCGGTCGTAGACCGAAAGGATGGTTTTGGCGACGTAGCTGCTGAATTTAGTCGTGAACATGTTGCCACGTTAGGGCTGACATGGGAGATAAGTGACCGTTGGAAGCTTGCTGGACGATATAAATACCTTTCTGGCAGACCAGATGACATATTTATTGTACATGAAGATGTTTTGGGGCCAGGGCAGCCTTTGCGTTACTCTAAGGAAATTACAGAGCGTAATGTTGGCCGTAAAGAAGGATCAGGCTCATTGAATGTTCGTGTAGATTACCGACGTGCCTTTGGTCCTATTGATGTTACCGCCTTCCTTGATGTTATAAATGTCACGGCAGCTTCATCAGCTGATGACACTGAGTTTGATTACCGCCGAGGAATTGAAGTCGTTGACGATAGCGAAGCTGAACCGCTGATCGGATTGCGATTAGATTACGCTTGGTAAGGAAGAAAAATGCTAGATGCTTTGAATACTGAGCCGATCAGAGCTTTGATTGTTGAAGATAATCGTGACATTAGTGCGAATATTGCTGCGTATCTAGAAAGGCACTGTTATCTCTTGGACTTTGCTTATGACGGTATAAGTGCAATGCAACTAGCGATGAACAACAAGTTTGATGTCATTGTTTTAGACCTAATGCTTCCAGGGATGGATGGCTTACACTTTTGTCAAAAGTTGCGAGCTGAAGCTGACGTTGAAACACCTGTACTTATGCTCACTGCGAGAGACACGCTTGATGATAAACTGAGAGGGTTTGCAGTCGGAGCCGACGATTATTTGGTAAAGCCATTCGCATTGCAAGAGTTACATGTGCGCCTTCAAGCTCTTTATAAGCGGAGTCATGGCAATACCAACAAGGTATTGACTGTGTCTGATCTAACGATGAATAAGTCCACCTTGCAAGTACATCGTGCAGGCCAGCTTATTGAGCTTAATCCTGCAAGTATGAAGTTATTGCAGCGGTTAATGGAGGTATCTCCTTCTGTTGTTACACGCGATAGTCTCGAAACTTTATTATGGGCAGATGAGCCTCCCGATGGTGACGCGCTTCGTTCGCACATGTACAAGTTAAGACAGGCAATTGATAAACCATTTGATACACCATTGATTCATACTGTGCACCGTATCGGCTATCGAATTGCAAAGGACGTGCAATAATGTATCGGCATAGTTTGCACAAACGTGTCGCTATCGCATTTGCAATGTGTGTGGCTGTGCTCAGTATTGCATGGGGGTTTGCTTTCTTTGCTGCAATAAGATTGAGTGAAGATCGTGTGCTAACCCAGCAATTGCAAGTTGCATCAGATAACTACCCTGCTATTACTACAAATCTTAAGGCGTACGATAAAGTAGATAACTTACCTCAATCACTTCAAGCGTGGGCGCAAACAAATCCAGCAGTAGGCTTGTATGAATTTGATAGCGAAGAATTACATGTTGCCGTAATTGATACAGGCAATGAGCAGTCACCTGGGTTTGTAGTGTTTGATGTCGCGCAGATTGAGGCTTCTTCGTCAGAGGATTGGTGGTTATTACTTATTATTAGCAGCCTTGTAGGAACATTGGGGTTATTAGGCTTTGGGCTTGGAATTGTTGTGATGCGTCGAGCTTTGGCTCCCGTAACTCAACTTGCTAAAGCTGTGGCCGACATTGATCCTGAGCAATTATCAAACGAAGATTACAAGCGTATACATGCTAACCGATATACAAATGATGAAGTTGGCATGCTCGCAAGTACAATAGAGCAGGCTTTTGAGCGAGTGAGTGCATTCATCGCAAGAGAACGCTATTTTACAGACTCAGCAAGCCATGAATTGCGTACGCCAGTGACAGTCATTACCGGCGCCCTAGAGCTTTTAGAACAAAGCCAATTGACTCCTGCCGATATGAAGGTGCTAGATCGTGTAAGGCGGGCAACACACGACATGAATACAATGATCGAAATGTTTTTGTGTCTTGCTCGTGAAACTGATGATGGCTTGTATGATGAGCAGTTTTTAGTAATGCCACTGGTAAGAAAAGCAGTAGAGCAGCAACGCTATTTGTTAAACGGTAAGCTCGTTGGTGTTGAACTTGATGAGCTCGCCAACCCCATAATTTATGGGCATGCACAGGCATTTTCTATTGCCGTTAATAACCTGGTGCGAAACGCGTTTGAGCATACCCTTGCAGGACAGGAACCGATTGCAATTTTGATTAAAGAGCATGAATTATTAATCACTAATCAGTTCAGTGACGGTGATGCCCAACATACGGCGACTGAAACAGCTTCTCACGGCTACGGCTTAGGTTTAGGAATTGTGCAACGCTTATGTGAGCGCAATGGTTGGTCATTCTCACTGCATGCAGATACAGCGCATGTAGTCGCTCGTCTTTCGTGGTGATGGAAGGCATGATTTTATTTTTAAACAATCCTGCTTGATGTAGTAAACTATACCTATCAGCAAAATCCCCATGGCGTTAGCCTTTAAAATAAAGAGCTTAATAATCTAATGAGTAGAGCAGGAATACAGTGGTTCCCGGGTCACATGAACAAAGCCCGCAACGAAATTAAAGAAATCATGCCACAGATGGATGTGATCATTGAGGTACTTGATGCCCGTATTCCTTACAGTAGTGAAAACCCAATGGTTACTGCGCTTCGTGGCGACAAGCCGGTGATCAAAATCATGAACAAGGCGGACTTAGCTGATCCTAAGTTGACGCAAGCTTGGAAAGACTACTTTGAGCAGCAAAGTGGCGTGAAAGCGATTGATTTTGGTAATGATAAAGCGAGTGAAGTACACCGTATTAATGAACTTTGTAAAAAATTAGTGCCGCATAAAGTGGGCGCTGATAAACAAATTAAAGCCATGATCATGGGTATTCCCAATGTTGGTAAATCAACACTTATTAATACCTTAGCTGGCCGTATTGTGGCAAAAACAGGTAATGAGCCTGCGGTAACAAAAGCGCAGCAACGTATTAAGCTTGACGATGGCATTATGCTTTACGACACGCCGGGCATGTTGTGGCCTAAAGTAGAAAACGAAAACTCAGGTTATCGTTTAGGAGCAACCGGTGCAATTCGTGATACCGCTATCGATTACGAAGAAGTGGCTAGTTACACCGCTGAATATTTACTGCATGCATACCCAGAGCTTTTAAAAAGCCGTTATAAAATTGACGAGCTACCAGAGTCTGACTGGGAGTTTGTTGAAATGGCAGGTAAAAAGCGTGGCTGTATCCGCGGCGGTAATCAAATCGATACTTACAAGATGTCTGAAATTCTTATTAACGAATTACGCGATGGCATTATTGGTCGTATTACCATGGAAACACCGGCCATGCGTGAAGAAGAAGAGCAAATGGTTGCACAGCTTCGCGCTGCTGCAGAGGCAAAAAAAGCCGCAAAAGAAGAAGAGAAAAAACAACGCCGAGCGCGTGCGCGTAAGAATCGCCGTTAACCAGCCATCATTTGTTTTTCAGACATAAAAAAAGCCCTGTAAGGGCTTTTTTAGTTTCATATCTACCGTCACCGATATGAGCAATGTAGCAAGTAAAATAGTAGGGCGATCACCTGTTGCCAATATCAAGGGGCGTTGCGATTAGCAACAGGCGATCTTAGCTTTATCGTGGGCCACACGTGTTTCAGGGTCGAGAAACAAATCAGTTTATTCCGAACAAGTCATAACACTTCACTGTCTTGTTGATAGTGATTATCAATTAGATTTGCGTGTCTGTCAACACTCAATTGAAAATAATTCTCATTTCTTTGTGTTTGTTTTTTAAACTTCAGCAATACAATGCATAGCACTAAAGTTAGGCTGTAAATTACGCGCAATAAAAACTATGCTGGTGCTATAACAATTAAAATAAAAACACACGATGTTCTCAATTTGGTCAATAAGCCTTCTTGCAATTGTATATCTGGCAATTTTATTTGCGGTTGCAGGCTGGGCTGATAAAAGAAAAGTATTGCCTTTTAAAGGCTTAACCTATGGTTTATCGCTTGGAGTGTACTGCACCTCTTGGGCGTTTTTTGGTACCACAGCACAAGCTGCATATAATGGCTGGTGGCTAGCACCGACTTATGCCGGCACTATTTTGCTATTTATTTTTGGTTGGCAAGTGTATTGCCGTATAGCGCATATTTGTAGGCAGCAAAAAATAACCTCGATGGCAGATTTTATTGCTACGCGATATGGTCAGTCGTCGAGCTTATCTGGGCTCATTTCATTGATTTCAGTGATTGCCATTGTGCCTTATATCTCTTTGCAGCTAAGTGCTACCGCACAAAGTATTAATTTATTAACTAACCGTTCAATGATGCAAAGCCATGAAGTATGGGCCGATAGTACTTTTTATATCACGCTTGTATTAGCACTGTTTGCTATTTTATTTGGTGCAAGGCGCTTAAAGCCTAGCGAACATAACCCCGGTCTTATTGCCAGTATTGCCTTTGAATCTGTGGTTAAGTTATTGGCGTTTTTAGCGGTGGGTTTGTATGTGTGTTTTGCGCTATTTGATAGCCCTGTGGCACTGTACGATAAAGCCTATGAACTAAATATTGATCAGCAAGTGGCTGCTACACAAAGCCCGACCTATGTGTATGTTGCCCATACTTTACTTGGTATTTTGGCGACTTTATGTTTGCCAAGGCAGTTCCACATGAGCTTTATCGAGAAAAATAACGATAAAGAATTGGCCTCGGCACGTTGGCTATTCCCGATTTACTTATTACTTATCAACCTGTTTATTCTACCAATTGCATACGCCGGATTAATTTACTTTCAAGGTCAAGAAGTCGGTTACGACACCTTTGTATTGGCGCTACCTATGGCGGCTGATGATGCCTTTGTGGCGCTATTAGCCTTTTTAGGCGGCTTTTCAGCGGCAACCAGTATGGTGATTGTGTCATCCATTGTGCTTTCAGTGATGATCACCAATGACTTTATTAATCAATTTATTTTACGCCGCTCACAGCTCACATCGAGTAGCCGCGGACTTGATAAAAACAACCTATTACATGCGCGTAAAATCGTTATCGTACTGATTTTATTGCTTAGTTATTTTACTCACCGGGTTCTTGGCGAAAGTACAACCCTTGCCAATGTGGGTTTAATGTCGTTTACCTTAGTCGCACAATTTTCACCGGCCATGATCATTGGCTTATGGTGGCGACAAGCATCCTGTCGCGGCGCACAATTGGGCATTTTAAGTGGCTTTATCATTTGGGGTTACACACTCTTACTGCCAAATATTGCTGGAGGTTTAGGTCGCGATAGCTTATGGCTTGTGGATGGACCTTGGGGAATTAGCTGGCTCGCGCCTACCGATTTATTTTCTTTAGGCATGGAAAGTATCAGCCAAGCCTTGTTGCTGTCGTTAGGTGCGAACTGTTTAGTGTATTTTTTAGTACCGCTATTTAGTCGTGCAACCTTGGCAGAGCGCTTACAGAGCAATAAGTTTGTATCGCAGCTGAGTGATTCACGGGTGAGTAATCATCTGCAGCCCTTGAGCTATCACGACCTAGGTGCACTTTTGCAGCGATTTGCCGAAAAAGAAGCGGCGCAGTCTTTGGTTAATCATTACTTTCCAGATGATAAAAGTAAGTGGAAGCGTCCCGCCAATGTTGAGTTAGAGCTATTAGTTGAGCGCGAGATGTCTGCGGTGATCGGCGGCGCATCGGCACGGCTTATTTTAGATGTAGCGAAAAATGAGCAGCGCCAGCCTCTAGAGCAGGTTGCCGAGTTTGTTGATGAAGCAAGCCAAGTACTTAAATTTAATCGTGATTTATTACAATCAACAATCGAAAACATTCAACAAGGGATCAGTGTAGTTGATAGTGAGCTGCGCTTAGTAGCCTGGAATCAAGGCTACAAAAACATGTTCGCCTACCCAGATGATGCGCTCTACATAGGCCGCCCAGTTGCTGACATTATTCGTTTTAATGCCGAGCGAGGCTTATTTAGCGGCGAGAGCATGACCAGCGAAGTTGAAAAACGCTTAGCCTATTTACGCCAAGGCAGTGCTTATAAATACCAGCGCTCGCACAATGATGGTCGCGTGTTTGAAATGCAAGGTAATCCACTGCCAGGTGGCGGCTTTGTAACAACCTATACCGACATCACCGAGTTCGTAAAACAACAAAAAGCGTTAACCGAAGCAAATGTTAGCCTTGAAGAAAAGGTAGCAGCACGCACCTTGGCGCTAACACAGGCAAACCAAGAGTTGTCGATGGCAAAGCAAGTGGCAGAGCAAGCAACGGTCAGTAAAACCCGGTTTTTTGCGGCTGCCAGCCACGATTTATTACAGCCTTTTAATGCCGCGAGTTTATTTTGTTCTTTAATGAATGAAAAGGCCCAAGACACCGAGCTTAAAGAGCTGGCGATGAATATAAAAAATTCACTGGGCAGTGCAGAAGAGTTGTTATCGAGTATTTTAGAGTTAACCAAACTTGACTCTGGCTCGTTTAAAGTACAAATGAGCGAATTTGCAACCAGTTCTCTTGTTGAACCACTTCGCAATGATTACGAAGCTTTAGCGCGTGAAAAAGGTTTGAAATTTATTGTTGAAACCTGCGATGTGCGCCTGCATACCGACAAAGCGCTATTACGCCGAGTACTGCGTAACCTTTTGAGTAATGCGATTCGTTACACTGAGCAAGGTGAAGTGCGCTTAAAAATGCAGTACGAAGATAATCATGTGTCGTTTATTGTTGAAGATACCGGTATTGGTATTGCTGCCAATGATCAGCAAACGATTTTCCAAGAGTTTAAACAGCTTGGTGCAAAACCAAGTGCTGAAGGCTTAGGTTTAGGGCTGGCTATTACCAAACGTATTTGTGATTTGCTTAAAATCCCCCTAGTGATGGGATCTGAACTTGGTAAAGGTACGCAATTTACCCTGACTTTACCTTGTAAAGTCAGCGCTGCACCAGCGCAAGCCAAAGGTGCAGAGGCATCACAAGAAACAGAGCTGGGGCAATTGCGTATTTGGTTGCTTGATAACGACCGCAACGTGTTAGAGGCATTAAAACAGTTACTTGAGAACTGGGGCTGCGAAATCTCAACGGCCACTAACTTAGCGGAGCTTGAGCAGCTAAAGGCAAGCCAAGCCCTGCCGCAATTGTTGATTATTGATTATCAGCTGGATGATGGAGTAACAGGCCTTGAAGTAATTGAGCAAGCCGCACTAACACGCTTACCAGCTATCGTTAATACCGCAAATCATGATGAAGGCATACGCGAGTTAGTGCTCGATGCGGGCTATCCATTGCTTTATAAGCCTCTGAAAGCGCCCGCCTTAAAACGCATGATTAAGCGACTGACTTAATCTGCGTTTTGCTCAGTTGCTGGGCTATTAGCTTTAATTAAGCGCTCTACCTCAGCGACAAACTTCTTATCTAAGTCATCCTCATGGCTCAAAAATAACAGCATTTCATCACCATCGTGGTCAATGACCGTTAGCGTGGTGGTTGATAGGGCGCTTTTAGCATAATCAACGTTGAGTTCTTTAATGTCACTAAAGAGGCGCTGATCTTTTTCGAGCACACCTTGCTCATTTTCCCAGTAACTAAAAATAGTGTTTTCTGTGATGCCGTTTCCATCAGTTTTAAAATCGAAAAATGCGTCACTATAAAAATAGTGCACATTCTCGTTGGCAGGAATTATTTCTTTTCTTTTTAGAAAGTTAACTTGATAAGACCAAAGTTTGTCACCTGTTACTATGGTTGAATTTGGCAATAAGTATAATTCAGCAATTAGCCCATAAAGTAGTAAAGGCGTCGCGAATACAGAAATTAGCAGCTGTCTTGCACGCCATTTTGAGTTGTAATCTAACGCATCTTTAGATTGGTTAAGGTTTTGAATGTAGTTAACAATTGGTAGCCACAATAAAGGGATGATTAAGAATAGCCACATACCATAGTCACCTAGTGAACTTGCTATTTCACATACAATAATCATTAGCCAAATTACAAAAGCAACCGCAGTTGGCAATATTTTATTTTTGTTAAAGGTTTGTTCGCTATGTTTTATAAGTTGAAGAAACAGCGCAAAAAAGAATAAAGGCGCAAAAATACCTCGGGCAATGGGCATAATATGGCTGTTTTGTTGCTGCTTAATAAACTTCCAATTGCGATAACTCCAGTAATTAATAAATATGCCCAAGCTGAATAAGCTATAAAGGTAAAATTTACTGTTGCTTACAGGGTAAAACTGCGCACCTTCAAATTCTGGACGTTTTCGAACTTCAAAACGCCAAGCTGCGATGAAAAAGATGATTGCCGCCAAGTAACTTAAAATAAAAACGCTATACCAGTTGGTTTCGTCATCCGCTGGAGTGGTTGTTGAGCTATTTGTGCCGTATTTAATGATGCCGAAATGGGTCGCGTTATTGAGTTTTTTACGCTCGCTTAGGTAAAGGTCTATTTGATCGGCTGGAATATGATCCTGCTTAGCACTGTAATCAAAGTATAAGGTCAACACAGAATCTTTAAATGTCACGCGTTTCTCGAGATGAAAAAATGGGTTGTCGACTGTGACCTGCTCATCATCAAACTGCCAATTAGTATCCGTGAACGTAATCTTTATGGTTGTTTCGATATTATTTGGGTAACGAAACCACATTGGTGCATTGTTACGCTCTCGCTGTTCCGGCTTGTAAACTGAATTTTGAATTTCACTGGCGTAAAAGTCGTTTTGAAAATCATTACCCTCAGGTCGCCAAAAGTCATCAATAGTATAATACTCATTGGTAATTAGCTGACCGGTGTCCTTTGGAGATTCAACCAGCATAGGTTTGGCTGTTTGTAAGCCTTTGTAGGTATCTTGATAATATTCGCGGTAATCATCTTCTACGCTTTTTAAGCTGTTTTTAGCGATTGAACTGCGGCGGCTAATTGCTTCAAAGTCGCCGTATTTATATTGAGTTGAGAAATTAACTGGCTCATCAATACCTTCTGGGATCTGATAATTATCAAAAACCTGTATGCGTTTTAGGGCAGGCTCTGTGAACATATCAGTAAAGCCTGTCTCACCTTGCTTAATTATTAACGCTACATCGTAGTTCGGTTGAGCTAAATGTGCTAAATCGCCGCGCTGGTACGAAATGGTCGGATCAAGCCAATAGCGTTTACCATGGTGCTCTAAGGTGACAATGACATGGTCAAATAAACTAGGGGAGACAGGTAAGCTAGCAGTACGCTTTCTGTCTTCGGTGTTAACTAAAGCTGGATGAGCCTCTACGCCGAGCGCTTTAAGTAAAGAAATGAGCAAGACGGTTTTGTCTTTACAGTCGCCATAGCGCAGTGCCAAGGTTTCTGATGCAGGAGTAGGCTGGTGCGAGTTGGTGCCCATTTCTAGGCCCAAATAACGTACTTCGTCTTGGCTAAAGCGCAGGGCTGCGACAATTTGAGACTCTAAATCGGCATGTTGAAACTTAATTTGACGAGCAATTGTTTCAATAGCAGGGCTCACTTCGATGGCAGATTGGTACAAAGGTAACGACCAATTGACTACCTCTTGCCAATTATTTACTTCAGAAAAATACACCTCTTTGTAAGGCGAATACCAATGCGGTACTTCGCTTGCAGAGCTAAGGGTCGGCTCATTGTATTGGCTAATTTGGTAGTCAAAACCCGTATCTAGCTTGGTTTTAGTAACTGGCGACTCACCATTTATAAAGTTGATATATAAGGGCGAAGGCTTTTGCCACTGTACCCGCATAAATTGCTGCACTATCGGCACCGACCAGTTCAGTGTACGCATGGTGCTGAAGTGTTGATAAACCGGGTTACTGCCCGAAACCGTATAGCTGTAATCTAAAATATCCATTACCCGCATATCATCAATAATGACATTTAGGCTTAAGGTGCCATTGTATATACGACTTGCTAAGTCGGTCTCGCGCTGTAATACCTGTAGCTCGGCACTATTTAGTTTATCTATATATTGACCGTCACGAATAATGCCTAAACTATTTAGCGTAAGAGATTGATAGTTTGGGTCAAAATCAATATTCAGCTGGCTTATATAATCAACCCCAGACTGATTGACCGCTTGCATTACAGTACGATTAAAGCGTTGCTGTGGGGCTTGCTCAGATACCTGAAGCTGAGTGTCGAGCATAAGGTAGAAAGTCCCGTCTCGTACTTGGTCTCGAGGAATCTCTGGGGTAAGTAACTCATGGTGTTTTACCCAGTTAGCTGCAGGCGCAACCTGATAATCTTCAGCGGCTGCAAAACAGCTCACAAAGAATAAAAAAACAGTCAGTAGCTGAAGTTGTAAGTGCATCCATTTCATTGTTATTTTCTAATTACGTTTAGTTTTATATGACAAATTACTGAATTTCACAGCATGAGCCAAATAAAATTCAATATAAATACTTCTTTTTAGGTCCAATGCTCAATAAGCGCTAGTTTTCAGTGCCTTCTTTATTAGGTAAATCTGTGATTTCAACGCGGCTATTTACTTCATAGTATTTTTGCGTGATTTTTTTCAAAATCTCGCGGCGCAGTGGGCTTACCTGACCTATTACTTTACTTGAATTATCACTATAGGTCGTAAAGGCCGTATCCCAACCAACTGCCACAATACTTGGATCGATAACGACTGCATTACCGCCACCGTATGGAATATCACTACCTAAAATATCGGTAATATCGTAATTATCGATACTGAAAGAGAGGTTTTGCACAACTTGGTCTTTATCTGGTTCTTGAATCACTAATGATTGAAGATGGTCAGTTAAGTCTTCTTCAAAGTTAGGAAAATAGTTTTTCTTTTCAAGGTACAAAGAAGAAACACGTGTGCTATGAGTATCAATAACACTGCCTCGATTTGAATTTACAAATTGCACAGCATTGTTAGTCAGAGCGGTAAATACATTTTTTGCTGTATATGGGTGGTCAAGTAAATTTGGGCTGCCAATGTAGCCGCGATAGTAGCCGTACATTAATAGCGGGTCATTGTTAAATAGCGGTGCAACAATGTTGTACTCTATATCGTTCAATGAATACTGGTTACCATTAAAGTTAAAACGCGGCTTATCAAAAAAACTTGGTTCTTCGTTTAATAGCCTCATTAGGTTTTTAATAGGGTATTGCTGAACTAGCTCATTGAGTACTGTCAAGTTATAGAGGTTAAGCCAGTAAGCGAGTAACTCTGATTTTGGTAAGTTACTTAAATTAATTTTGTTTGGCAGGTCGGCCATATTTTTTTGTATAACCTGCAAAGCTTGCTTCATTTTAGGGTTTTCTTTATAAGAATCATAATAAAAGCGGTTTGCTTCTGTTGCTGTTGAAGGTTTAGGGTTAGATGACAACCGTGTACCTATAGCAGTGGTGTGTGAGGTGATGCGGTAGCGGTCAGACATGCCTAAATCAATTACCGAAGCACTTAATATTTGACCATAGCCGGTATACTCAAGTGTGATATTTGAGTTTTCATTATATTGATGAAATTGGCTAAATTTTTCTTGGTTAATTGCTGTGGTGGCTGTTTTATTAATAGGAGCCGTTGAATTACAGGCCGTTACCAAAATGAGTGACATTGCTAATGCGATGGGTTTTATGGCGTTTTTCATTTTCACCACCTTCCTTAGTACAAAAAACAAACATATTACTTTTGCTTTAAATTGGCAATATCCAGAAAATTAATACAGAAAAACCAAACTTAAAGCTGGCTATTGCGGCTTTGCTAAGTGTTTTAGTTGGGAATTTCAGGGGGATTAAAGCGGCCCATGTCGAGCCGCTTTAGGGTTATATTATTTATCTTCAGGCTCTTTAGCGGGTAAGTCTTTTATTTCAACGCGGCTATTTACTTCATAGTATTTTTGCGTGATTTTTTGCAAAATCTCGCGGCGTAACGGGCTTACATGGCCGACTTCTTTGGTTAAGTTATCACCATAGGTCATAAAGGTTGTATCCCAACCCATTGCCACAATACTTGGATCGGCGACTATCGCATTACCTCCACCGTATTCAATATCGCTACCTAGAATGTCGGTAATATCGTAGTTATCGATACTAAAAGAGAGGTTTTGCACAACTTGGTCTTTATCTGGTTCTTGGATAACTAACGATTGAAGGTGGTCAGCTAAGTCTTCTTCAAAGTTAGGAAAATAGTTTTTCTTTTCAAGGTATAAAGAAGAAACACGAGTGCTATGGTTACCTATCACACTACCACGGTTTGAATTAACAAATTGCACTGCATTGGTGGTCAGGGCTGCAAACACATTTTTCGCTGTATATGGGTGGTCAAGTAAATTTGGGCCGCCAATGTAGCCACGGTAGTAGCCGTACATTAATAGCGGGTCATTGTTAAATAGCGGTGCAACAATGTTGTATTCAATATCGTTTAATGAATACTGGTTACCATTAAAGTTAAAGCGCGGCTTATCAAAAAAGCTTGGCTCTTCGTTTAATAGCCTCGTTAGGTTTTTAACAGGGTATTGCTGAACTAGTTCATTGAGTACTGTCACGTTATAGAGGTTGAGCCAGTAAGCGAGTAGTTCAGATTTTGGTAAGTTACTTAAATTCACCTTGTTTGGCAGGTCGGCCATATTTTCTTGCACTATTTGCAAATCTTGCTTCATCTGAGGATTCTTTCTGTACGAATCATAATAAAAGCGGTTTGCTTCTGTCGCGGTAGACGGTTTTGGGTTTGATGATAACCGCGTGCCTATTTGGCTCGTATTACTTGAAATACGGTAGCGGTCTGACATCCCCAAATCAATCACTGATGCATTTAATATTTGCCCGTAGTCGGTATACTCAAGGGTGATGTTTGATTTTTCATCATACTGATGAAATTGGCTAAACTTCTCTTGGTTTATGGCTGTGGTTGCTGTTTTATTAATCGGTGCCGTTGAATTACAGGCTGTAACTAGAATTAGTGATGTTGCTAATACGATGGGTTTTATGGCGTTTTTCATTTTTATGACCTTCCATAGTTTAAAAAATAAACATAGCGTGGTTTTTCTAGAAGCGCAACAATCAGTTGTTATTGTGAATTTTATTAAAAAATAAGCGCATAGTAGATGAAATAAAAATAAAAAGGACAACTCATGGAAGAAGCAAAACAACAAAAACAAATCGAAACACCAGTAGCTAAAAGCTCCGTAAATGATGACTTAGTTGGCATAAAAGGTTGGC
Organism: Pseudoalteromonas sp. MEBiC 03607; assembly: GCF_004792295.1. NCBI lineage: Bacteria > Pseudomonadati > Pseudomonadota > Gammaproteobacteria > Alteromonadales > Pseudoalteromonadaceae > Pseudoalteromonas > Pseudoalteromonas sp. MEBiC 03607. The sequence continues at coordinate 417,649 of NZ_SRRY01000001.1, read as the reverse complement.
TCATTCTTGTGGCTATAGGTGTGGTGAACAGCTCTTTTAGAGTATTTATCGAATCAATAAATACCTTTAAACCCATTTTTACGACTGAGATGTGGCAACGTTTAACGTCGCAATTTGGTGATATGTATCATCCGCTTTGGGAGCCTTTACTAATCATTGAAATGGCTTTTAATGCAGCATTATTTTTAGCTTCGCTTTATTTAATCGTGTTGTTTTTTAAGCATAAGAAAGCATTTGTAAGTTGGTACTTAGCGATATTATTTGGTGGATTAGCGTTTATTGCTCTCGATGCTTATGCGGTTAGTTTAATTGTGCCTGATGTCGACGTGTTCGACGATGAAATGAAAACGATGATTTTCAGAGGGCTTATTCAAGCTGTGATCTGGGGACCTTATATGCTTTTATCTAAGCGTGTGAAAGCCACATTTGTAAAATAAGTTAGCTGGGCACAGTAATTGTAGCTTGTGTGCCTTGCTGGGGTTTTGAGTTTATCGATAACTCAAAACCTTGGTTGCGCACAAGTTCTCGGGTGATCACCAGCCCTATACCTGTGCCATTTGCCTTGGTTGAGTAAAATGGCACGAACAAGTTATCGGAGTTTTGAATGCCACAACCTTGGTCGCTAATTGCAATACTTAAGTTATTACCTTGTCTTGACCAAGTGAGGGTAGGGGCTGAATTGCTACCTGCTTCAAAGGCATTTTTTATCAAGTTGATTAACGCTTGTTCTAGCTGACCTAGGTCGGCATTAAAATGTAACTCTTCGCTGCTATTTATCACTAGTTCAGGAAAGATAGCGCTTAAGCGAGTGTTTAATTGCTCGCTACTGATTACCTGTTTTTGTGCGGGTGGTAGCTTGGCAAACGCACTGTAACTGGCCACAAAATCAAGCAAGTGCTGAGCGCGTTTTTCTATTACTTGCAGCATATCTTGGGCGAGATCATCGTGACTGCTAATTTGCCCTTGGCGTTTAAGGGTTTGCAATGACTGACTCATTGAATAAATCGGCGTGAGTGAGTTACGCACTTCATGATTTAACACTCGAATTAACCGTTGCCAAACAAGTTGTTCATTATCGCGAAGCTGTTGCTCAATTGAAAAGAAGGTTAGTAATTCAAAGTTTCTGCCAGTCCGCCAAAAAGTCTGCGATGAGATTTGAAAGCGTTGTTTAAACAGTGAGTCACTGTTTTGTTGCCACTCGCCATCATGCAGGGCAATGCCTAAGTCGCTGGCCGATTTACCTTCAATCTGGTGATGGTTAATACTGTTTTTAAACGCCTTATTACTAAAGTAAATCAAGCCATGGGGGTCTAGGATAACGATGGGTAAGTCCAGCATGCTGGCAAACTCAAAAACAAACTCTTCTGTTTGCATGTAATGGCGTTTGTTCTTGGCTATTTTATTGCTGAGCTTGGCAAAATCTTGTTTAAGTGCTGCGACTCGCCCACTTTGATAAGACGCTAAATGCCAACTATTACTTTCGTCATTTGCCAGTGCATCTAGTTGCAGACCAAAGCGTTCAACCACATCGGTGATCACACGGTAGCTTTTAATTAAAGCAAAAGCGCTTATCCCGATAAACGGCAATAATAGACTGATACTGGCAAACCAATCTAGTTTTAAGCTGAGCGAAAGGGCAATACCAAGCGTTAATAGCACCGCTATAACCATATAAAAATAGCGTCGAACACGCTGCTCTAACGACAACTTGTTACTCATTTAGCGTTCTACTTCTTTTAAATCGAGCTGATGTTTATCAATGCGACGATAAATAGCCGATTTACTTAATCCTAAAAACTCTCCTGCGGCGATAACATTGCCATTAAATTGCAGCAGCGCTTTTTGAATCATTTGTTTTTCAAGCTCTTCAAGGGGCAATAGTGGCAAAGCCTGTTCGGCATTGCTATTTGTTTGCTCGCAACTTGGTTGATCTAAAATGAGGTCATTGGCTTGAATATTATTGTTATCGCTCATGATCACCGCGCGTTCAATGCAGTGACTTAGCTCACGAATATTACCAGGCCAGCTGTAATTTTTTAGCGCCTTTAGGGCATCATTACTGAGCGCCATATTTGCGCGTTGGTATTTTTTACCATGCACTAACAACAAGTGTTCAGCTAAGGGAGCGATGTCGTCTTTTCTGTCACGAAGCGGTGGAATGTGCAGTTCAATGGTATTGAGTCTAAATAATAAATCACGGCGGAACTCACCCTGCTCAATAGCCGTAGCTAATTCGCTATTGGTGGCAGAAATAATGCGAACATCGGCGGTTTTGGTTTGGCTTGAGCCGAGCACTTCAAATTCTTTGCTTTCTAGCACGCGCAGCATTTTACTTTGTAGCTCAAGGCTTAACGTTGCAATTTCATCTAAAAATAAGGTGCCGCCTTCGGCAATTTCAAACCGTCCTAAGCGGTCTTCTTTGGCATCAGTGAAAGCGCCTTTCTTATGGCCAAATAATTCACTTTCGAATAGCGTCGGGGCAATGGCGCCAACATTCACGCTTACATAGCGTTTATCAGCTCTGAGTGAGTGCTGGTGGATATAATGTGCCAATAAGCTTTTGCCAGTGCCATTTTCGCCGGTAATTAAAATGCTGGCATCGGTTTTAGCTGCGCGCTCAGCTTTGGCAAGCAACAGCTGCATGATTTCTGATTGAGCTATGTAATGTGCTTGTGTGTCACTGGTAAGCGCCTTTAAACAGGCATTGTCGTGATTACTTTGCTTGAGCTTGAGTTGTTGTTGCACAACGGCAGTTAAGCGTAAGTTATTCCATGGCTTTTCAACAAAGTCGACAGCCCCTAATTGCATGGCTTTAACGGCAACATCAATGCTGGCCCATGCGGTCATTACAATGACTGGTATGGTTGAACCTAATTGATTTAGTTGCTTTAAAAAGCGTAATCCCTCTTCACCTGAGGTAGTGTCGAGCTTGTAGTTCATATCGAGCAAAATCAGGCTAATGTGCTCGGTTTTTAATAACTCAAGCGCATGTTCAGGGCCTTCGGCCTCAAGGCATGGTAAGCCTAGTTGTTGTAATGCAACAATAGCAGCCAGACGTACATCAGCTTGATCGTCTATGACTAAGATTTTGTCCATGATGTTTTCTTATTATCCTGTTGAGGTGGCTTAAGCTAAAACTAAAGCTGCCATTTTGTGCTGTTAATCGTTACGCAGTGCAGCCATAGGTTTTGCTTTAAGTAGTAAAACCAAAGGTCTAAAGCAAGCAAATAGCGCAATACATAAGGTAATACTCCACGCGAGTAATTGCAGTCTTACATCAAGTATCAGCCAAGACATTAGCTGGCCTTGTAACATGTAAAAACCCATCATTACCACAGCAAGTGCAACCGCAAAGCCAATGAGCACAGGGATAATAGCTTCAACACTCATCAGCTTGAATAAGCGCGCTTTTTTCGCACCTAATGCCATACGAATACCAAACTCATAACGGCGCAGACCCAGGTTGTAGCTCAGTACCCCAAAAATACCGATTGCTGCTAATAATAGAGTAAATAACGCTAAGGTACTACACAGAACCACGGTCAGACGGCTCATATACAGTAAATTGTCGTACTCTTGCTGTAAGTCGTTAAACTGCCACATGGTTAAGTCGCTGTTCTTTTCTTTTAGCGTATTAAGTATTTGTTTATTAGTCAGCTTAACGCCATCAGTAGCTTTAATAGTAAACATGTAGCTATATGGTGTCGCTGGCCACCAAATGTGACGACCAAACGACTCATCGTAGTATTTAGGGTGATTAAAATCTTCGGTTACACCCACCACTTCATACATCTTTTCTTCTAAGCCTTGGTAGCTCTTGCCGATAATATTTCGATAGTCTTGGCCTGGTAATAAGTTTTCTGCCACGCTGACTGATACCAGTATCTCGTTAGTTTCACCGCGTATAGCTTGCTCGCTAAAGGTGCGGCCAGCGAGAATTTTGGTATTAACTAACGCAAAGTAATCAGGCCCTACCCACTGACTAGGGAAGAAAATTGAGCTTTTACCGTTTACATCAGTCAGGGTGTTGGCATTTTGTCTTTGCGAAACAGGGCTGTGACCCAGGGCAACATCATCAATGCCTTGGCTATCAAGCAAAACCTGCTTGTATTGCAGCATATGTTCGTAGCGTTCCGCCAATGACATTTGATTATTTGGCTGGAACAGGTTGGCAAAATACAGGTTTTCGGTATCACTGCCGAGTGGGCGGTTAATCGTGCCCATGGCTTTACTCACTACCATCACAGAAAAACTCACAAGCAGCGCGGCAACAAACATTTGTGAGCCAATTAAAATACGCACTGTACGGCCAGATACCTGCGAAACTCCGCCTTTACCACTGTTCTGCATTTGCGTATTTAGGGTTTTGTAATTTACCAAACGCGCTGTAATTACAGAGAAAATATAAGCAAGAGCAATACACAGTATGATGGCAACAATGACCAACGTGCTATCAACCGCCAAGCTGTTAACCAGTGGTAATCGTCCTTCTGCCAATACTTTAAATAAACGTATGCCCCATACCGATAAAAACAGCGCAATGCTTACCGATAAGGTCATTAAAATCAGTGACTGTAAAAAGATACTTTTAAATAACGTGCTGCGCTTAGCGCCTAACACCGCCTGCAAGGCGAGGGTTTTATGTTGAGCAAGAGCGCGCGAGAAGAATAATGTGCTTACATTCAGTACTGCAATAATCAGTAGCCCTACTGCACCGGCTAACATCATTAAGCTTAAGTCATCGTTATTACCCAGCTCAACGTCACGATACGGGGTTATTTCAGGTTTTACATCGGTGATACCACCATTGTTTAGCCACTCTGATTTAACCGTATCAATTTGCTGTTTTAAATCGACTTTAACTTGATCTATGGTGACCCCAGGCTTTAAAACTGCAATCAGTTTTAGGTTTTTAAAAGTGTTTGTCCACGGGCTTTGCCAATCGTCATTGTGAAAGAAACGGCGGTCCGCACTTGATGGAAACCACACTTCAACATCACTTGCTTTAAACATGTAAGGTGGGCTGAATGAGTCATCAACAACACCGACGATACGGTGCACGTAATCGGTTTCACCCGCCATGACTGAAAGTGTTTTACCAATAATGTTCGGGTCGCTGTTGTAATGTTTACGCCAGAAGTTAGCAGAGATAACAACCCGATCATCAGGAGTTTCTAGCGTTTCTCCAAGATCAAAACCCTGTCCCATTAAAAATGGCGTGTTTAATAAGTCAAAATAGTTGCCGCCAACATACAGCACAGGCTCTTTTGGCTCGCCATCGAGGTTTGCAAAAATTTGCTCACCCGCATTGATCATCATACTTTGTTCAAAGCTTTGATTATGCTTAAGCCAATGCACCATCGACTGATAGCTTTGAAAGCCGGTGGCATCGTAGTCATCATAAGTAAGTGATTGCTCAACCACCACCATGCGGCTTTCATCGTACACATCAAGGGGCTTTAAAAAGTAGCTGTTAACAAGGCTAAGCACTACAAACAAGGTGGCAAGTGTTAAAGCAAGCGTTGCGATAACCGCAGTGACAAAGCCCGGTGCATTCATTAATGATGCCCACGCTAAGCTCAGTTGGGCGCGTGTTTTGGTTAATTTCATTACATCACCTCGGCGCTTTCGAATACTTGCTCTGTGGTGTCGCTGCTAGGTGCTTGGCGAGCTTCTGAGTAGGAAACAATTTCACCATCTAGCAATTTAAGTTGCGTTTTAGCACGTCCGGCATAACGTAAGTCATGGGTTACCATACAAATGGTGGTGCCTTTTTTATTCAGCTCATCAAGCAAGTCCATGACAGCATCACCATTTTTTGAATCTAAGTTACCGGTTGGCTCATCCACTAATAAAATACTTGGCTTGCCAGCCAGTGCGCGGGCAATAGCAATACGCTGTTGCTGACCACCGGATAATTGATTGGGTTTATGCTGGGCACGGTGGCCCATTTCCACTTCATCAAGGGCTTGTTTTACCGCAATCTCTATTTCGCTAGGGCTCATGGCTGGCTCTCGGTAAGTGAGTGGCAGTGCCACGTTGTCAAAAACCGATAATTCATCAATTAGGTTAAACGACTGAAATATAAAACCAATGTGAAGGTTTCTAAGTTCAGCTTGCTGATCCATATCGAGGGTTTTTGTGTCGACTTCTTTAATGAAATAGTCGCCAGCAGTTGGGCTATCAAGTAGGCCTAATAATGACAGCAGTGTCGATTTACCACAGCCAGATGGGCCGCTAATGCAGATATAGTCACCTTGGTTAATATTCAGGCTGATGTCTTTTAATGCATAGGTTTCAACATTTTGGCCGCGATAAACTTTGGCGATTTTGTTTAATGAGATAAGCGTATTGGTTTTCATAAACTGTCCTGTTCGATTTTTATTGTTGCCAAATGCTGCCATTTAGAAAGGTCTGAAATGATCAGCTGTTCGCCCACGGTGGCACCGCTTAAAAGTTGAATTTGATTGTCACTGAGTGTACCAAATTCGATATTGGTTGGCGTTGCTAACTGGGTATTTGGATTAAGTTTAAACAGCGTGGCTTCGCTGTGTGCTTGTGCTTTTTGTGGCACGTTAATGGTTAATGCATCGGGAATAATGTTGCTAACCACATAGCCTTCAATGCTTAAATCGGGGCGGGCATTGGCAGGCAGAGTGCCTTGTAAATCAAGTTCGATAATAACTCGACCATCGGTAACGATAGGGTCAATTCGGGTGACTTTGGCATCAACTTCACCGTGGCTAGCTTGGCTAAAGGTATTTACTTTTGCTGCCATATTAAGTGCCACTTTTTCGGCATCAGCTTGCTTCACGCTTAGCTCTGCTTTGAGTGCTTTATTTGAGCCAACCACCGCAAGGCGGGTGCCCGGCACGAGGTTTTGGCCGAGTTCAACATTCAACTCTTGCAGCATGCCATCGATGCCTGCTGTTATTTGCAGCTGATCAAAAGCGTGCTGCTCAACTTGATAATTAAGCTCAAATTGGCTTAATAGTTCTTGCTGTATTTTGCTGCGTTGTAAGTGCATTTCTTTAAGCTGTGCAAGGCGTTGCTGCTCGATACTTACGCGCTCTGTAAGCTGTGCAACGTTTAGCATGCTTCGTTTGTAATCGAGGCTTGAAACAATTCCTTGCTCGATCAGTTTGCTTTCGGCATCGACTCTAAGCTCTGCGCTTTGCAGCTCACTTTTTAATATGGCGAGATTTGCTTGGCGCTCAAGTAGCTCACTTTGCTGATTAATTGTTTGCTCATTCACACTGGCTTTTTGGCGAGCAAGCTCTAGCCGAGCGACCGATAAACGCTGCGCTTGCTGTGGGTTGACGAGGCTTAAAATCACAGTGTCTTTTTTAACGATAGTGCCGGGATAAACGTGGATAGCTTCGACCATTGCAGTGTCGGTATTGGTTAAATAACGTTGATACTTTGGCTTTAAACGGCCAAAGCCACGTATTTTTACCACAAAATCGGCTTGTTCTACGGTTGCTATTTGCAGTTGGCTTGCAGCAACCACGGTGGGGGTCGCCCATTGATACGCCATTAAAGCGCCAAGAGCTGACACGCCAATAGCTGCACCAAAAAGCCATTTTTTAGCTTTTGATTGCTGAGGTTTGCGTTTTAGTGTGCTGTCTAAATCCATTGGCTATATTTCATTGTATTGTAGGTTTAGCAACACAAAAGCGAGGAACGTGCCAAGGTTTAATTTATTGATTTTAAAGGTTTTGTTGTTTTTAGGTGAGATGGGTTTTCCCACTTTTGGGATTAATAAAATCAAAAGTGGGACAGATATAAAGTGCAGTCTACTGTAGTAACTTTGCAAGCTTAGCCAGCTGCTTTTTAGCATGTGTGTTATCAGGTTTAAGCTTTAACACATGGTTATAATTGGCGGTTGCTTGCTTGAGATCACCGAGGTACCAGTATGCCTCTGCTAAGCTATCAAAGGTATTGTAACTATGTGGGTAAAGGTGCGTATTTAGTTTAAAAATCGCTAACGCTTCATTGAGTTTGTCTTGGTTAATAAGCGAATAACCCCATAAGTTAATATCGCTTTCAGTAAATTGGATCTGCTCGTCTTTAGCTAATTGATCCGCAGCTGTAATTGCATTTTCATAGCCTTGCACTTCAAGAACTTGCCATAAGCGTTTAATATTTTTCGCTAAACCAAAGCCATTTTCTTGTTTCATTTCAGGGATATAAAAGCCCGCAATTTCATCTACAAATTGCGATGGCATTGCGCCAATCAAGTTGGTTAAGATTACTATCGACATATTATCTTCAGGGTAAACAAAGATACCTGCTCTGTTACCACCTATGGCAGCTAATGCCGGATGTTCTTCTCGTCCCATTACAGGCCAACCAAGACTGTAGCCATTTAAGCGCTGATTAAAGCCTTGAGTATGACCATTTTTTAGTCGAGTCGGGGTCCACATTTGTTGAATACTTTGTGCATTAATAAATTGATTTGTTTGTAATGCCACTAGCCAATTTGCTAGCTCAGTTGCTGTTGAGGCCATACCTGCGGCGGTTTGTAGCATTGGTGAGAAAATGGCTTCTCTTGAATTTATTAGTTCATTACCTTGCTTTTCGTATCGTCTAGCCGAGTGTTTTACAACATTGTTGAGATTGCCAAAGCCCGCTTCAAGTGTTCTGTTCATCTCAGTTTTTTGTAACTGGTTTTTTGCTATAAATTGCTGAAATGGCATCCCAGATAACTTATTAATTAACTTACCAATAATGACGTAGTTTGTTTGGTTATATTTAAAACGGGTGCCGGTTTCGAACTCTAATGGTTTAGTTTGTACTTGTTGCCATGCGTCATCGGGTCCTTGATCTGAGATTAGATTGGCAATTTCATCTTTTATTATGTCAGGTAAGCCTGATGTATGGCTCATTAATTCTCTTGTTGTTATAGCGTGCCACTGAGTTGGCAGCTCGGGTAGGTAAGTGCCAATAGGCGCATTAAGGTCTAATTTCTTTTGCTCAACAAGCTGCATCAGTGCCACACCAACAAAGGCTTTAGTTGCGGAATTAATCACAAATAAAGTGTCGGCATCAACTGCAATATTATCTTCTATATTTGCAACTCCGTAGCTGGCAACTTTAATTACTTTATTATCTCGAACGACAGCAAGTTGTAGCCCGGGAATATTTCTTTTTTGCATTAACTCAACCAGCCATTGGTCAAGCTCATCTGCATGTGCAGAAAAGGCACTTAAAATAAGCGATAGAAGAGTAATTGTTGGAAGGATTAATTTTTTGCCAAGTTTTTTGCAAGCTGTGTACACGATGTTGTCCTTAGTGTTCATTTGTATCTATTATTTTTACTTAGATAGTTTTTGATGTGAGCACTAAAGCGAGGAGTATGCCAATCTTTAAAGTATTGAAGTAAATGGCTTTTATTGTTTTTCTTGGTTTTAAAATTCCCATTTATGGGAATTTTAAATTAAAACTGGGAGTGAATGCTTAAATTAGCTTTCTTCGATTTTGCCAACTTGCGAAAGCTGATTAAACAAAATGCCCGCTTGGGTGCGGTTATAAACATTTAGTTTGCGTAAAATCGCTGACACATGTTGTTTGATTGTGGTTTCTTGAATCGACATTTCAAAGGCGATTTGTTTATTTAATAAACCGTCGGCAATCATCGCTAGTACGCGGTATTGCTGTGGAGTTAGTTTTTCAAGGTTGCGAGCAAATTCACTTTGTTCGTCGTTGATCACTACATCGGTTAAATCTACTTCAGGTGGTAACCAAGTGTCGCCGTTGAGTACATGACTAATAGCTTCGCTGATGACATCCAAAGAAGATGACTTAGGAATGTAGCCTGCAGCGCCAAGACTCATTGCTTGTTTTATTATGGCTGGTGTCTCATTGGCAGAGACCATAATCACTAAGATATCTGGGTAGTGGTTACGTAATTGCGAAAGGGCTTGTAGGCCATTTGCACCAGGGATGGTGAGGTCTAAAAATATCAGTTCAATCTCAGGGTGAGCGCTTAACAGTGCAAACAAACCATCAATGTCACTGGTTTCTTTAATATGTTCTTCTGGCACTGATGTCGCGGCAGCTTGACGCAATGCACTTCTAAATAACGGGTGATCATCGGCGATTATGGTGTTCACAGCTAAAGACATTCCCTCGATTCTCCAATGCGTTATGTTATAAGTGATTTTGCGTTTTGAAACAAGGTTTGCCTGAAGGGAAGTTTCAGACAAACCTTTCTCACACAAGGATTTAGGTTCTATTTTAGAAACGGTAACCAACAGTGAAGGCTACAGTGCGAGGGTCGCCGTAGTAACCGATCAGCGTATTATCACCACCTAAACCTGGGGTGTATTTGCTGGTATCTGTTGGGTCTGTTGGATCAGGCGCTACGAACTGGTAACCACCAATCATGTACTCTTCATCCGTTAAGTTTTTACCGTAAAGACCAGCAGTCCAGTGGCCATCAGTGCTGTACCAAGTGATACCCATATTAAAGATACCGTAAGCATCTTGCGTTAATAGGCTATCTTCTTCGAATAGCGCGTAGTCGCCTCTGTGGTAGTAGTTACCATTGATAACAAAGTCACCCATTTCTGTGTACATACGGTACGTTGCACCCAGGTTAAAGGTTAAATCAGGTGTGTTTGATACCGTAAAGCGATCTGATTTATCGAATGCTTCACCGGTTTCTGGGTCGTAATCAATTACGTTATCGAAGTTACTATCGATGTAACCTACTGATGCATCAAAGCTGAGTGATTCTGTTGCAACATAGTTAAGCTCAAGCTCAATACCATCTGATGTTGACTCACCAATGTTACCCAAGCGTTGATTTAGATCTGCTGCGCTATCGCCCGGTAATACCGAAATATATTGACGGTCTTTATGGTCAAGGGTGAATAAAGTGACGTTTGCACGTAAGTTGTTGTTCCACTCACTCTTCATACCGATTTCGAATGAATCAACGATTTCTGGTTTTGCTGCTGGCTCTGCAGTAGTTGCACGTGGGTTGAAAGTACCTGACTTAAAGCCTTGCGCATAACTTGCAAAGAACATGATGTCGTTTGAATATTGGTATTCAACACCTGCACGCGGTGTGAAACGTGACCACTCTTCTTCATCATCGAGTACCGTTGGTACAAGTTGGCCTTCTGGTCGAGTGTAACCTGGCACCCAACCTGACTCAGGGTAAACAATGTCAAAGATGAGGCCGTTGTTAACCTGTGCTTCTTTTTTATCTTTGGTGTAACGCGCGCCGAGTGTCATTGACCATTTATCGGTTAAATCAATCGAGCCTTGAATATAAGCTGCTTTACTGTTTGAGTTACTACAACCGCTTACTTCACGAGTTAGACCCGGTGCACCTAGGCTTTGACCTAAGATACCTAAAATAGCTTCAAATTGACCACATGATTCACCATCATAATAGTAAAGGCCTGATACAAGCTTGTAGTTATCCCCTTGATGATTTAGCTGTAACTCGTGAGTGGTTTGCTCATCATCGTAAATAGCCGGTACATCGAAAATTGGCAACGAGGTATTGTCAAAGTCGATATTTGTTGGAGAGTAACTTTCGCGGCTTGAACCTATGTATTTAATACTTGTGCTATCACTCATATCCCAACGTGCAGTCAGGCTGTAGCCTTCAAGTTCAACTTTGTTCCATGTAGGCAAGCTGGTGTATGAGTCATACACGCTGTTTGGCACTGGCGCATCAGTTAGTAGACTAGGCAGTAAACGATAGCCGCCTTTCGCGTTAGATTTATCTTCTGTTTTATCCCACGCTAAGCGGAAGAAAAGGTCATCGGTCGGTGTGTACTCTAAGGTAACACGAGCTGCGGTTACGTCTTTGTTGTAGTTTTCGCGGTCTTGGTTATCAAGAGCCGATGTTAAAAACTCACCAAAGCCATCACGATTTAGCGTTGCAAAACCAAACCCTACGTAAAGCTTTTCGTCAACAATCGGTAATTGGCCGGTAATTTTTAAATCTTTTTGGTTATAGCTACCTACAGTGCCTTGAATGTTTAACGTTGCATCACCGCTCATTTCTTTGGTGACGTATTTAATTGCACCACCAATGGTATTTTTACCGTAAAGCGTCCCTTGTGGACCACGTAATACTTCGATTTGTTGCACATCAAGAAGGTCAAGTACGGCACCTTGAGGGCGAGCAAGGTAGACATCATCAATATAGATACCTACACCCGGCTCATAACCCCAAAGTGGATCTTGCTGACCTACACCACGAATAAACGCGGTAATAGTAGAGTTTGTACCACGGCTTGCTTGCAAGGTGGTATTTGGCGAGAACTGCTGAACTTCGGTCATAACGACGATGCCGTTTTCTGCCAGTTCTTCAGCACCCACTGAAGTGACTGCGACAGGAACTTCTTGCAAGTTTTCAACAGTTTTACGTGCTGTTACCTGAATGCGTTCAAGTTCCCCTTTTTTTGCTGCAGGTTCGGCTTGTTCTGCCGCTTGAGCACTGACACCTGCCAAAGCAAGTGATACAGCCAGAGTAAGTGGCGCGACTTTTGGGTTAAGCTTTATCATGTTGTATTCCTTGTTATTGTTGTCATTAGTCTTATGGCCACTCACATTGATGTTGCCGAAGACTTAATAAGATTTGCCCGTGTCACCTGTCAGTTAATGTAGAAGATAGTTGCAAAAATTGAATTAGTACCATAGTGCTATACCCGCCACAGCCCTTTATTTATCAAGCAATTAAGCTATTTTTAAAGCAGATAGTACCTTAGTGTTATGTATTTTTTGAACGCTTAGGGTAAGACTGAAGGCATTATTCCGATGTCACCTCATCTGTGTAATAACAATAATTATAGGAATGTCTATGCTGAGCATGATAGGACTGTTAGGCGGTTTGATACTGCTGATCATTTTAACGCTGCGTGGGGTAAATTTATTTATCGCTGCGCCAATCTGTGCACTATTAGTTGCACTTAGTAGTGGCATGGCCATTTTCCCTGTATCGGCAGATACAAACTTTATTAACGCCTATATGGATGGCTTTGCAGGCTTCTTAAGTGCGTGGTTCTTTATGTTCTTACTGGGTTCGTTATTCGGTAAGTTTATGGAAGACACCGGTGCTGCTGACAGTGTTGCAAGCTACATTGTGGGTAAACTAGGTATGAAGCACGCGGTTCTAGCGGTTGTGATTGCCTGTGCAGTTTTAACCTACGGTGGCGTGAGCGTCTTTATCGTTGCGTTTTCTGTTTACCCAATGGCATTAAGTCTGTTTAAAGATGCAAATTTACCGCGCCGCTTTATTCCAGCAACGCTGGCATTTGGTTCGGTGACCTTTACCATGACCTCGGCAGGCTCGCCAGAAATTCAAAACTGGATCCCGGTTAAACACCTTGGTACGTCACCTTATGCAGCATGGGAAGTGAGCTTAGTGGTGGCTATTTTCATGGCGACAGCAGGTTACTTTTGGTTAAACAAGATGATCAAAAAAGCCGTTGCTAACGGCGAGACCTTTGAAGCGCGTGATGATGATCCTGTCATTATTGAGCGTCGTCGTCCGCACCCAATTACAGGTGTGATCCCGCTGATCGTGGTGCTACTTTTATCATTTACACTACATGATGTACTACAGCAAACAGCGCTTATTGTTGCCTTGCTTGGTGGTGTGTTGAGTATTGTGATTATCAATTTTAAGCATTTTCACGATATGGGTAACGCTATTAATGTTGGTACAACTGGCGCTTTAGTAGCAATCGGTAACACCGCTGCTGTGGTTGGTTTTGGCGCTGTGGCGAAAGTATCACCGGCATTTACCGCCGCTGTCGATGTGATGACCCATATGCCGGGTAATGAGTTGGTTGGTGCTGCGGTTGCGGTCAGTGTAATTGCTGGCTTAACAGGCTCTGCTTCAGGCGGGCAAGCCATTGCATTACCACTTGTCGCACCGGGTTATTTAGACATGGGTGTAAACCCTGAACAGCTGCATCGTGTAGTGGCAATTAGTTCTGGAGCCCTCGATACCTTGCCGCATAATGGTTATGTGGTCACAACAATACGCGCTATCTGTAAAGAAACACATCAACGAGCGTATTGGTCAATGGCAGCGCTGACTGCGGTTATTCCGCTTATCGGTGTCGCATTGGCACTCGGACTCTTTATTTTCTTTTAAGGAACAGCAATGAAAACCAAATTAATAATTTTGCTATGGCTAGTTGTATTTAGTAGCACTGCGTTTGGCGCTGCCAACAAAGCCGACACCATGCTGGTGGAAAAACAGCATTTTACGACAAAAGATTTTACCACAGTGTCTGGTGTGACGTTAGAGCAAGTGGACATTGGCTGGGAAAGTTACGGAAAACTAAACGCCAATAAAGATAACGTGATTTTAATTACCCATTACTTCTCTGGTACTTCTCATGCCGCAGGTAAATATAAAGCGGATGATGCCCTACCGGGTTATTGGGATGCGATTATCGGCCCAGGTAAAGCTATCGATACTAATAAATATTATGTTATTAGTTCAGATACTTTAGTGAATGCCAACTGGCATGATCCGAATGTCATCACCACAGGCCCTGCCTCAATCAATCCAAAAACAGGTAAACCATATGGTTTAGATTTCCCAGTGGTTACGATTACTGACTTTGTGAATGTGCAAAAGCGCTTACTCGACAGCCTAGGTATCACTAAATTACATGCTGTGATGGGCGCATCAATGGGATCGTTTCAAGCACTTGAGTGGGCAACACGTTATCCAGATAAAGTAGAGCGTTTAATTCATGTGATTGGCGCTGCAACTATGGATGCATGGACAGTCGCGGCCCTTGAAAAATGGGCGTTACCAATTCGTTTAGATAAAAATTGGCAGCAAGGTAATTACTACGGCAAAGAGCGTCCGCTAGATGGCTTAGCAGCAACCATGCTTAATATTACACAAGATGCGATGCATCCAATTATTTATAACGCGAGCTTCCCTGACTTTAATGTATTGGATGAAGGTGCGTTAAAAGATATTCGTACCTTGCCTAAGTTAAACCAAGTACTCGCTCAGCGCGCAATGGCACGAGCGAAAACGCAAGATGCCAACCATGTACTTTATTTGGTCCGGGCATCACAACTATTTACCGCTGGCATGCAAAGTGATTTAACAACGGCGCTTAAAAATGTCTCTGCCAAAACATTATTACTACCCGCAACGAACGACTTACTTCTTCGCCCTGAAAACATGCGTACAGTGTTTGACACCATGAAAGCGGCAGGTAAAGACGTTGAGATTTCAGAAATTGAAGGGGGTTGGGGACACCTTGATGGCATTTTCTCAATCGCCCCGAAAGCGCAGCTTATCAGTGAGTTTTTAGAGGAGTAGCCCGATGAGCAAAACAGTTTTAATTACCGGTGCAGCCAGTGGTATTGGTCTCTATGTTGCCCAGCAACTGGCGATGCAAGGTCACACTATTATTGTGACTGATTTAAATCAGCAAGCAGCACAACAAGCGGCAGCAGGCATTGTTGAGCAAGGTGGTAGCGCCGAAGGGTATGCACTTAATGTGGCAGATAGTAATGCAATAGAGCAGTTTTTCACTGAGCTTAATCAGCCAATTGATGTACTTATTAATAATGCGGGTATTCAGCACGTTGCGAAGCTTGAAGATTTTCCGGCTGATAAATGGCAGTTCTTACAGCAAGTTATGCTGGTTGGCCCGGCGATGATGACCAAGGCAGTACTCCCTCGCATGCGTGAGCAAGATTTTGGTCGCATCATTAATATTGGTTCAATCCATGCGATGGTGGCGTCTAAATATAAGTCGGCTTATATCTCTGCAAAACATGGCTTAATCGGCTTTGCTAAAACCATGGCACTCGAAACTGGCGATGCCAATATCACGATTAATACCGTGTGCCCAGCCTATGTAAAAACGCCGCTTGTGGAGCAACAAATTGCCTCGCAAGCCAAAGAACATGGCATTTCTGAGCAACAAGTGATCGAAACAATTATGCTAGCACCGATGCCGAAAAAAGCATTTATCGGCTTAGATGAGATCCTGCATACCGTTAGCTTTTTAATGGCCGATGCAGCTCGCAATATTACCGCCCAAGCAATCGCCATTGATGGCGGTTGGACTGCACAATAGGAGGAGCCAATGGCAGGTTTTGATAAAGTAGTTACAAGTTATAGCGAAGCGATGGCTGGCCTTGAAGATGGCATGACAGTGATAGCCGGTGGTTTTGGTTTATGCGGCATTCCTGAAGGGCTGATTGCGCAAATCAAACGGCAAGGCACCCGAGATTTAACCGTGGTATCGAATAACTGTGGTGTTGATGGTTTTGGTTTAGGTGTGCTGCTTGAAGACAAGCAAATCAGCAAGATGGTTGCTTCTTACGTTGGTGAAAACGCGCTATTTGAGCAGCAACTATTAAATGGTGAACTTGAAGTTGAGCTCACTCCACAAGGCACCTTAGCTGAAAAAATGCGAGCTGGCGGTGCGGGCATTCCTGCATTTTATACCGCAACTGGCGTGGGTACCCCGGTGGCTGACGGTAAAGAAACCCGCAATATTAATGGTCGTGACTATTTATTAGAGCCAAGCATTACTGGCGACTTTGCGATAGTTAAAGCGTGGAAAGCAGACCGCTACGGTAACTGTATTTATCGTCATACGGCGATGAACTTTAACCCGATGGCCGCAACCGCAGGTAAAATAACGGTTCTTGAAGTTGAAGAAATTGTTGAGCCAGGGGAGCTGGAGCCAAGCCAAATTCACACGCCGGGTATCTATATTGACAGGGTGATTAAAGGTGAATTTGAAAAACGCATCGAGAAAGTTACCACTAAGCAAGAGAATCAATAAGGAGCACGCTGATGGCATTATCACGAGAACAAATCGCTAAACGCGTGGCGATGGAACTACAGGATGGTTACTACGTTAACTTGGGCATAGGTATTCCAACCTTGGTCGCTAATTATGTCCCTGATGGCATCGAAGTGATGCTGCAATCAGAAAATGGTTTACTCGGTATGGGACCATACCCAAGTGCAGACCAAGTTGATGCTGATATGATCAACGCAGGTAAAGAAACGGTCACCGCAGCAAAAGGGGCGGCTATATTTAGTTCCGCAGAAAGCTTTGCCATGATCCGCGGTGGGCACGTTGACTTAACCGTGCTGGGTGCGTTTGAAGTGGACCAAAACGGCAACATTGCCAGTTGGATGATCCCGAAAAAGTTGGTTAAAGGGATGGGTGGTGCGATGGATTTAGTAGCCGGTGCTAAAAACATTATTTGTACCATGACCCATGCAAATAAGCATGGCGAATCAAAACTGCTGACCGAATGTAGTTTGCCGTTAACGGGTGTTGGTTGTATCAATAAAGTGATCACCGATTTGGCACTTTTACAAATTAAAGACGGTGCATTTCATTTATTAGAGCGTGCCCCGGGTGTTTCGGTTGATGAGATTATTGCTAAGACACAGGGCAAGCTGATTGTCTCTGGTGACATTCCTGAGATGACGTTTAGCTAGTTTTGCGACTTTTAAGCAGCTAATTTGCCTAGATTTTATACTAAACCCCAATAATGTGCTTTTTGTTCATGAGTTTTATGAACAAAAAGCCATTTATCACCATCAATGCAACTTACCCCCTAAACATTTCGTTAATCTATCGTTAACACTATGCTCCAAACCAGATCGCCGATTGCAGTAGGCCGATCAACGACAACAAATAATTATAATCTGGTGTGGAGTAATTCATGAAAGCAAGTAACACACAGCTCGCTTTAGCCGTTGCAGCGGCGCTAGCAAGTACCTCAGCATTCGCACAAAAAAGCGACACTGAACAACTACAGCAACAGCTCGATGCTCTTCAAAAAGAAGTGGACTCATTAAAAACATCAAGCGGCTTTAACCTAGAATTTGGTGGTCGCGTGCAACTTGATTACAACTATTTCGACGGTGCTTACAATGCCGACAATGATGGCGCAGGAGGCAGCGACTTCTTCCCACGTCGTATCCGTACTTATGTTGAAAGTGAACATGGCAACTGGGATCACAAACTACTACTCGAATTTGCTGAAGGCACGGCTGAAATCGTGTTAGCGCGGGTACGTTATGCATTCGACAACGGCTTAAAAGTAAAAGCCGGTAAAATCCGTGAAGATATGTCGCTCAATGCGCTAACCAGCTCTAAACACATAAATACTATTGAGCGCAGCACCCTTGCTAATACCTTCTCGCCTTTCTTCCGCTGGGGTATCTCGGCTTATCAATACTTTAAAGATTCAGGCTTACGTTACGCCGTGGGTGTTTACAAAAGCGACGCGTTTGGTGCATCGGGCCATGACGAAGATGACAAACTAACATTGGCTGTAACAGGTCGCTTAACTTGGTCAAGTGCAGCACCGGGTGATGTGATCCATTTAGGTGCTTGGCATTCTTATCGTGATATGGGCGGCAATGATTTAAGTGCTCGTTTTGCCCGTGGTGAAGTGCGTGAAACTAATGTTCGCTTAGTCGATTACGCAGTCGGTGGTGAAACGGCAGCGCTTGATAGCATGTCGCAAAGCGGTCTTGAATTTGCCTACCAAGCGAATGCATTCACTCTAGAGGCTGAATATGCTAGCCGTTACCTAGATACTGTTGATAGTAGCAATGACCTTGATGGTGAGCGATTTGATGGCTTTCATGTTTCGGCAAGTTACTTCTTAGGTGGTGAGCAGCGCCGTTACAAAGCAGGTTCAGCGTTATTTGTGCAACCAAAAGGGATTAAAGATGCATGGGAGCTTGTTGCCCGTGTGTCACAAATGAATGCCAGCAGCAAACAGCAAGGTACCGACGTAACCACTTATATATTAGGCACATCTTACTACCTAAGCAGCGATATCAAATTTATGGGCAACCTGATTTACAGCGATGTTGATGGTGCCGGTGCTTCTACGCTGGTTGGTGATGAAGATTCAGGTATGGGCATCAGTGCTCGTATGCAGTACTTATTTTAGGAGTCGTGCATTATGACTATGTTTAAATCATTAAAAAGATCTGTTTTAGCAGCTTCATTATTAGTAGCCAGCCCACTGGCATTGGCAAACTTACACTTTTTGGTGCCGGGTGGCCCAGGTGGCGGTTGGGATACCACAGCACGTGGTGTCGGTGAGGCAATGGTGAAAGCGGGCATTGAAGACAATGCATCGTTTCAGAATATGTCGGGCGGCGGCGGTGGCCGTGCAATTGCTTACTTGATTGAGTCGGGCACTAAAAAAGGCGATATGTTGATGGTTAACTCAACGCCTATCGTTCTGCGTGCATTATCAGGCAAAATTCCTTACAGCTATCGCGATTTAACGCCAGTTGCCAGCATGATTGCTGATTATGGTGCATTTGTTGTGCGCAATGACTCGCCATTTAAAACATGGCAAGACGTTATTGATGCTATGAAAAAAGACCCAGGCTCTGTAAAAGTGGCGGGTGGCTCTGCGCGCGGCAGCATGGATCACTTAGTGGCAGCACAAGCGGTGAAAGCGGCGGGTATTGATGGCCGTCGATTACGTTACATTCCTTATGATGCTGGTGGTAAAGCGAAGGCAGGTTTATTGTCGGGCGAGGTCAACTTACTTTCAACAGGCTTAAGTGAAGCACTCGAAGTCGCAAATGGTGGTCAGGCACGTATTTTAGCGGTTACTTCTGCCGATAAATTGCCTGATTACCCAGCAATTCCAACCTTAAAGTCGCTAGGTTACGACATGGAATTCGTAAACTGGCGCGGCTTTTTTGCAACCCCAGACTTACCAGCAGACAAACTTGCCGAGTACACAGAAAAGCTACGTAAGTTGCAACAAACCCCTGAATGGGAAGCGGTGCGTGCCCGCAATGGTTGGCTAAATCTATTTCAAGAAAAAGAAGCGTTTATTAAATCGCTTGAGCAGCAAGAAGCGCAATTACGCGTTGTAATGAAAGAACTTGGTTTTATCCGAGGCTAAGGTTAGACGATGTTAAACCGTGAACTAATTGGACCAAGTTTATTCTTGGTCCTCTTTACCCTCTACGCCCTTGTGGCTTGGCAAATTCCACTTATGCCATTTGAAGAGTACGAAAGCGTTACTTCAGCAACTTTACCAAAAGTGTATGCGGTATTCGGTATTGTGGTGTGTGTACTTTCGATTGGTGCCAACTTATTAAAGCAAGCACCAGCAGAAAAAGCAGAGCTACTCAGTAAGGGCAACTTACTACGTACCTTTGCACTGTTGGTGTTGATGGTTGCTTATAGCGCCATGCTTGAACCGTTCGGCTTTTTAATTGCCACCAGTGCATTTTTAATTACGGGCTTTTTTATCATGGGCGAACGCCGTAAGGCAGTGTTGTTGTTTGCGTCTGTGCCTGTGGCCGTGGTTTTTTGGTTTTTAATGACACAAGTACTGGGCATTTACTTAGTACCTGGCAATCTGTGGAGTTAAGTTATGCTTGATGGAATTATGTTAGGTTTGTCGACCGTACTCGACTGGAACAACTTGTTATATGTGATTGTTGGCTGCTTTGTTGGCACGTTCATCGGTATGCTACCAGGGCTTGGGCCAATTACTGCGATTGCGTTGATGATCCCGATCACTTACAGCATCGGTGCTGATTCGGGCATGATTTTAATGGCGGGTGTTTACTACGGGGCTATATTCGGTGGCTCTACTTCTTCTATTTTGATTAATGCGCCGGGTGTGGCGGGGACAGTAGCGTCATCGTTTGATGGTTACCCGCTAGCAAAGCAGGGTAAAGCAGGTAAAGCCCTTGCGATTGCAGCTTATTCATCCTTTATAGGCGGGACGATTGGCGCCATTTTATTGATGGTGGCAGCACCATTATTAGCAAAAGTGTCATTAAGTTTCCAATCGCCTGATTATGTTGTACTGATGTTTTTAGGCTTAACGGCCATTGCTGCATTCTCTAATAAAGGGCAATTTTTAAAAGCTATGATGATGACGGTATTTGGTTTAATGCTGGCTACAATTGGTATTGATCCCTCTTCAGGTACCGAGCGCTTTACCTTTGGCCAAGCTGATTTATTAGATGGAATTAGCTTTTTATTAGTGGCAATGGCAACGTTCGCGCTGGCAGAGGCACTGATTAATGTGGCGCGCCCTGAAGCTGAACCTGATAAAAAAATTGATGATCCTGATACGCCAAAAATCGGTTCAACAAAACTAACCAAAGAAGAAGTAAAAGATATGGCTCCTGTGGTTGGCCGTTCATCTTTACTTGGTTTTATTGTCGGTGTTTTACCGGGCGCAGGGGCAACGATTGCCAGCTTTATGGCCTATGCCACTGAACGCAACCTTGCTCCAAAGGCACTAAAAGATAAGTTTGGTAAGGGCTCGATGCGTGGCTTAGCCGCACCTGAGTCGGCTAATAATGCAGCTTGTACGGGTTCATTTGTACCATTACTGACTTTAGGTATTCCGGGCTCTGGTACCACAGCAATTATGCTAGGTGCATTAATTGCCTACGGTATTCAGCCGGGCCCTATGTTAATGCAAGAAAACCCAAGCGTGTTTTGGGCAGTCATTGTCAGTATGTATTTTGGCAATATTGTACTGCTGATTTTGAATCTGCCGTTGATCCCGTATTTCGCTAAAGTGCTGGCGATGCCTAAATCTGTGCTGACAGTGATGATTCTATTCTTCAGCTTAATTGGTGTGTATTTAGTGTCATTTAACACCTTTGATTTATTTATGATGGTGGGCTTTGCGCTGGTGGCCTTGGTGCTTAGATTGTTAGCTTTCCCGATGGCGCCATTATTACTTGGCTTTATCCTCGGTGATATGATTGAGCGAAACTTCCGCCGTGCCATGATGATTTCAGATGGCTCGCTGAGCTTTTTATGGGACCGCCCATTAACACTGAGTATTTTTGTGATTTCGATCTTAGTGTTGTTGTTCCCACTGAAAGACTATATTGTCCAACGTCGTAAAGACAAAGCAGCTACGCAAGCAGAGCAACATGCGTAGAACAAGGCACTGATATGAGATACACCAATAAGCTAAACCCATTTCAGCATGTGGTTAAAAAACCAAAGCGCTTAGAAACGCGACTCATCATTTGGGTTACCGGTCTATGTGTTTTGCAAGCTGTGTTGTTTGGCGCTTTGGTGTATCAGATCACTGCAGAAAGCTTGCATAGCCACATGGGTGATAAAGCACTTTCGCTAGCAACCAGTATTGCCTCACGAGATGACGTGCAATATGCATTACAAACCAAGCAAGGGCTTGATGAGTTAAATACGCAAATAGAGCATATTCGTGAACTAACCGCAGCGAGCTTTATTGTTATCGGTGATAGGAATACCCGCCGTATTGTTCATCCCGACTCTGATAAGCTGGGTAAACCTATGGTGGGCGGTGATAGTAAAGCTGCACTGCGTGGTGAGCGGTATGTCTCGATTGCAAAAGGGAGTTTGGGTGAGTCTATCCGTGGCAAAGTACCCGTGCTTTCAGAGCAAGGTGAAGTGATAGGACTGGTTTCGGTTGGTTTTTTAGTGCAATCAATTGAACCGCTTATTCGTGCTCGTAGTGCTGAAATCATGCTCTGGGGTTTGTTGTTAGTGGGTTTGAGCATTTTGGCTGCGGTGTATATTGGTCAACGAGTTCGTAACGCTATTTTTGGTTTACAACCTGACGAAATAGCAAGGCTGTTCTCTGAGCAAGATGCTATTTTGAATACCGTTCGTAGTGGCATTATCGCCCTCGATCCTGAAGGTAACGTACGTAACTTAAACCAGCGTGCTTGCGAAATCCTCGGTAAACCGACCAGCTGTATCCATCAGCCACTTAAGCTTGAAGATTTGCTTCCTGAACATGCTGAATTTTTAATGCATAACCAACAGCGTCCGATTGTTGGTTTTGAATTATTTGCTGCTGATAAACGCATTGTGTTGTCGCGATATGCATTGCAAGTGCAAGGTGAGGCTGATGGTATTTTGCTGAGTATGCGCCCTGCGGATGAGCTTGAATATTTATCGCAGCAATTAACCAAAGTACAAGCTTTTGCTGAGTTATTACGAGTGCAAACTCATGATTACTCAAACAAGCTAAACTTAATTGGTGCGTTAATTCAAATGGGGCAAACGGAGCAGGCGATTGAGTTAATTGGTCAAGAAAGCAAAGGCTCGCAAGCGCAGATCCATCATTTACTCGAAAGGATCCAAGATCCAGTGCTAGCTGGTTTACTGGTCGGTAAATACCACAAAGCCCGTGAACTTAATGTAATCCTTGAGCTTAATCCAGACAGCTTACTAGGATCGATCACCCGTAAAGATATGCTAGAGCGGGTTGTCTCGATACTTGGCAATTTGATTGATAACGCAATTGAAGCTGCTATTAAAGCCAGTGATACACGTACCCCTAAGGTTCGTGTTACGGTTGACGAAACCAGTAAAACATTATTGTTTGATGTTGAAGACAGTGGCTTTGGTTTAGGCGATGACAAGGATGTGGTATTTACACCACAATACAGCTCTAAGTCAGGGGCTGAACATGGTATTGGCCTTTATTTGGTTAAAACCAACTTAGATTCGTGTCGTGGTAGTTTAGAAATAGGTGAGTCTGATCTCATGGGTGCACGTTTAAGTGTCTACATTCCAAAATAATAAAAACGATCAGCCTATAAATAAAAGGTAAAGAACATGACTTACTCGGTTGTCATTGTTGAAGACGAAGTAGAAGTTGCCCAGTTATTGGCGCAATACTTATTACTTCCTCATGGCGTTGCTGGCCAGCAAGGGGCACGGCAAACACTGCGTCAGGGGCAATATCAGGTTGTGGGTATTGCAGGCAATCTTGCCACAGCGAAAGCACTGTTATCGGCAATTAATGCTGATTTAATTTTGCTAGATATTCATTTACCTGATGGCAATGGTCTTGATTTACTCAATGAACTACGCCGCGAAGAAATGAAAAGCGAAGTAATGCTGCTAACTGCAGCAAAAGAAGTAGAAACTCTTGAAAAGGCTATGCAGCTTGGTGCCTGTGATTTCTTGGTTAAACCATTAATGCTAAATCGCTTAGATCAAGCGCTGGCAAGATTTGAAGCGAGACAACAATGTTTGTTGGGTGCTGATGAAGTTACCCAGTCAATGGTTGATACTTTATTTGGATCGCAAGAACAATTAAAAGCGCCAGTTAGGTTACCAAAAGGGGTGGATCAGCTCACTTTGCAAAAGATCTTAAAGGCTTTTAAAGCGAATATTGGCACGGCTTTTACTGCTCAGCAAATGGGTGATTTAGTTGGGGTTAGTCGCTCAACAGCCCGCCGTTATCTGGAATATCTGCTTGAGGCTGAGCAAGTCAGTGCTGATCAGAGCTACGGAAGTATTGGTCGCCCCGAGCGCTGTTACAAAATGACAAACAGCTAATTGCATCATTTATCGGGTAAATTACCGTTCAATTAACGATTTTAGTCATATAAATTCATTAATCGGCACGATAAAAAGTGCCGCTTATCCTGAGCATAGAAAAATTTTATAAAATTGATTGCATTTTAAGCGACTTCGATGGTGATGTTCGCTTTAAGTAATGCTATACTCCCGCCGAATAATTTTTCGACTTTATTAAGAGTAAAATAATGGCAGATTTATCGAAGTACAGAAATATTGGTATTTTCGCCCACGTTGACGCGGGTAAAACTACCACCACTGAGCGTATCCTTAAGCTTACGGGTAAAATTCATAAGACTGGTGAGGTACACGACGGTGAGTCTACGACTGACTTCATGGAACAAGAAGCTGAGCGCGGTATTACAATCCAATCAGCAGCTGTAACTTGTGAGTGGAAAGGCCACCGCTTAAACGTTATCGATACTCCGGGACACGTTGACTTCACAGTAGAAGTATACCGTTCACTTAAAGTATTAGACGGTGGTATCGGTGTATTCTGTGGTTCTGGTGGTGTTGAGCCACAGTCAGAAACTAACTGGCGTTATGCGAACGAATCAGAAGTTGCACGTGTAATCTTCGTAAACAAACTAGACCGTATGGGTGCTGACTTCTACCGTGTAGTTGGTCAAGTTGAAAAAGTACTTGGTGCTAACCCACTAGTTATGACTTTACCAATTGGTATCGAAGACCAATTCTGTGGTGTTGTAGACGTACTTGAGAAAAAAGCATACGTTTGGGACGAGACAGGTCTTCCTGAAAACTACGAAGTACAAGACGTTCCAGCTGACATGGTAGACAAAGTTGAAGAGTACCATGAGATGTTAGTTGAGTCTGCTGTTGAGCAAGACGACGACCTAATGGAAGCGTACATGGAAGGTGAAATGCCTTCACTAGAGCAAATCAAAGCGTGTATCCGTAAAGGTACTCGTGACCTTGCTTTCTTCCCAACTTTCTGTGGTTCTGCATTCAAAAACAAAGGTATGCAATTAGTACTAGACGCGGTTGTAGATTACCTACCTGCGCCTACAGAAGTTGATCCACAGCCTCTAACTGATCCTGAAACAGGTGAGCCTACTGGTGAAGTTGCAACTGTTGATGCAGATGCGCCACTTAAAGCGTTAGCGTTCAAGATCATGGACGACCGTTTCGGTGCACTTACGTTCATCCGTATCTACGCTGGTCGTATGAAAAAAGGTGATACAGTACTTAACTCTGCAACTGGTAAAACAGAGCGTATCGGCCGTATGGTTGAGATGCAAGCTGACGAGCGTACTGAGCTTACTGAAGCACAAGCGGGTGACATCATCGCTGTTGTTGGTATGAAGAACGTTCAAACTGGTCACACTCTATGTGATCCTAAGCACGAATGTACTCTTGAAGCGATGATCTTCCCTGATCCAGTTATCTCAATCGCTGTTGCTCCTAAAGACAAAGGCGGTAACGAGAAGATGGGTATCGCGATCGGTAAGATGGTTGCAGAAGATCCTTCATTCCAAGTTGAAACTGACGAAGATTCAGGCGAAACCATCCTTAAAGGTATGGGTGAGCTTCACTTAGATATCAAAGTAGATATCCTTAAGCGTACTTACGGCGTAGACCTAATCGTTGGTCAACCTCAGGTTGCTTACCGTGAAACTATCACGAAAGAAATCGAAGATAGCTACACGCACAAGAAACAATCTGGTGGTTCTGGTCAATTCGGTAAGATCGATTACCGCATCAAGCCAGGTGAGCCTAACTCAGGTTTCACATTCACGTCTTCAGTTGTTGGTGGTAACGTTCCTAAGGAATTCTGGCCTGCAGTTGAGAAAGGCTTCGCATCAATGATGCAAGAAGGTGTTCTAGCTGGCTTCCCAGTGTTAGACGTTGAAGTTGAACTTTTCGACGGTGCTTTCCACGCAGTTGACTCATCAGCAATCGCGTTCGAAATCGCTGCTAAAGGCGCTTTCCGTCAGTCTATCCCTAAAGCGGGCGCACAACTTCTTGAGCCAATCATGAAAGTTGACGTGTTCACTCCAGAAGACAACGTGGGTGACGTAATCGGTGACCTTAACCGTCGTCGTGGTATGATCAAAGACCAAGAAGCAGGCGCAATGGGCGTTCGCATCAAGGGTGAAGTACCACTTTCAGAAATGTTCGGTTACATCGGTCACTTACGTACTATCACGTCTGGTCGTGGTCAGTTCTCTATGGAGTTCTCACACTACGCACCATGTCCACAGAACGTAGCTGAAACTGTAATCGCTGCAGAAAAAGAGAAAAAAGCTGCTAAGTAATTAGCCTTTTAACTTCTTTAAAAAAACCCGCACTTGTTGCGGGTTTTTTATTTCCTCAAAATCGATCACTTAATTAAGTGTATTGGTATTAACCTTTTATTCAGTCCTTCTTGATTATTGTATCCACCACAATTCATCCTTTAGTTATTATTTTTGTTTTTCGTTGATTCTAAAGTGTGGGTTGGTGTTTTTTAATATTATTTTCATACAAAATTAATGTTGAGATAAAAGACAGTACTTTTAGTGAGTTGCACTCTAAAAGTAGAAAGACGCAGGCTAAGTCGTTTTTATTCGCTTGTGTACCTATTTTGACCTGTGTAGAATTGCAAAACCAACCTGTTTTTTAGTTATTTTGTATTAATTTTCACCTTTTAACTATCAATTAAAGATTTATACTCATGAAAACGATTAAGTTAGGTCCGAATTGGATTTTACAAGGAAGCACGATCGCACTGGCTATACTTATTGCATTGATAAGCAGTTTTTTTGATGCTTCGTTATTAATTTTTATATTACCTGTGTTGCTTTTTTTTCCGGTATTGAGCTTGTTAGGGATGCGTTTTTTGTATTGTTACAATGCGGGAATATGCTATTCACTGGGCATAGGCAAGCGTTATATCAATGCTGAAGACATCAAGGGTGTAGAGTTTAAATCAACGACCTTTATGACAATATTTAAGGTTTTTCTTGAGAATGGTAAAACATATAGCTTTTTTAATTGGCAAATCGATGAGCAGCAACAGAGCGCAATAACGGCTCTCTACCAACCAGATGAGCAACGTAAAGAAGCAATTTAAGCACTTTTTTACTCCATTAAAAAATTAAAAAGGCCGCAAAAGCGGCCTTTTTAGTTATTGATTTTGCTGTCTATTTTTTCATGCGACGGCGTAATACAAATGGTAAAGAAAGTAAGCTTAACCAAGCAAATGAACCTGAATCATTATCTTTCGGCTGTTCTTCAACTTCGTCAGGAGTATCATCTGCTTCATCGTTAGTGATATTGATGTTAAGTTGCTGCTCTTGTGACAAGTTACCCGCGCTATCTTCAGCACGAACCATGAGTGTTAATGTATCTTGTTGTTCGTAATCAAGTACTTTAGCTACGGTGATTTCACCTGTTGCGCTGATTGCGATTGCATCAGCATGCTCACCAGTAATATTAAAGCTTACAACAGGTGTGTAATCAGCATCACCATCAGAGAATACAAGTTGTCCAATAACAGTACCTACCTCGCTATTTTCAACAATATTAAACGTTTGGTTTGCCTCGATTACAGGCGCCTGCTCTGCAGGAATAGGCTCTGCAGATTTAATATCAACAATCACAGGATCATGGTCTGATGCACGGTATGCGTTATCAGCATAAAGACCAGCTTGCTGTGTTGAAGACTTAAATTCAAGGTTATAGTCTAGGCTGATTGGTTCGTCCGCATTAATGTGCCAATCTGTCGCCGCAACGACTTTGCCAAGTAATGACTCAGATACTAGTGCGTGGTCAAGGCTACCAATTCTGCCAGAGAAGCTATAAGAGTAACCTAAGGTGTCGCCGTCTAATTCAGCAACTGCACTCTTAAGGCCTTTATCTGCAAATGCACGGATTGGATCTTCCATTGCATAAGCGTTCATATCACCTACTAAGATGATGTCTTCATCTTCAATCTCAGTTGGGTAAGTCGCTAACCAATCGGCATACGCATTAGCACCTGCAACACGGATTTCATTCCAACATGCTTGGCCATCACCTAAGTCAGCATTGTTGCCCTCAGCGCTGCCACAGCCACCTTTAGATTTTAAGTGTGCAACTGCAACCGTGAAGATTTCTTCGCTTTCAAGCGATTGGAAGCTTTGTGCAATTGGCGGGCGATTGCTGTAATCGAAAGGTGCTACTGTGGTATGAGCAGCCTTACCAACTTCAGTTACTTTATTTGAGCGATAAATCAGTGCTGTAGTGATTGCATCAGTACCAATTTGATCAACTTCAAAGTCCACAAAAGCGTAACTATTTTCTGTATCTTCATCATTGAGTGCTTTTACTAGGCTGGCAATTGCACTGTTTTCACCGAAACCATCGTTTTCGATTTCCATTAAACCGATTACATCCGCCTGAATAGCAGTGATTGCGCTAACGATTTTCGCTTGCTGACGAATAAACTCTTCTTCGCTGTCTGCTCCGCGGCTTGTTGGGAAGCCACCGCCTTGACCGTCGCCATTAAAGTAGTTTAATACGTTAAAACTAGCTACTCGTAAATCAGCACCTTCTGCAAGCTCTGGTGCATCTGTGCGCGGGTTTGATGCAATAAACTCAGGTTGTACTGTCGGGTGAATACGGTAACGGTCGAAGCTGTAGCCCATCACACCGGTAATAGTATTAACAGTGTCACCTAAACGTAATGTGTTATAGGCATCAAGACCAGTGCCAGGATAGGCAATTGGGTCAAGATTTTGTTTTGTTGAACCATCATCAAGTAAGATTTGTTTTTTCAGGTTTTCAGTTTCAACAGCATTGGCTGCATCGCCTGGCAGCGCAACTTGAGTACCTTGGTATAAACGTTCAGTACCTAAGTCAACTTCACCATAGCGACCAAGACCGTAGTTGTTATTAACCACGAGAGGTTGCGCTATGGTAACTAACATACCTTCGTAAGCTTCAAGGTCTGCAACGTCGGCAACTGGCAGAGTGATAGCGGTTGCATCGGTAGATAAACCTGTCGCACAGATCTCTACTTGGCTAACATCGCCTAGCTGTGTTGCGCTGAAGTATTCAGCCACGCTACCTTTAACACGTACGTGGTCACCAACAGCAACGTCGGTATCTGCGAAATAAACGAATACACCTTCAGAGGTAAGTGGGTTTGTATCAACATCAGCAGCCAGTGAGCTAATGAAGAAACCTTTTAGTTGCTCATCACCTTGGAAGTCAGCTGTAACAACACCTTCAACTTCGACCTCAGTGTTAATTAGTGGGCTATCACCCCCTTCACCTTGAATTGCGCTAATTAGCGTTTTTGTTGCGCCACACTCAAGTGGTGTTACTGGATCGGGTTCAGGTGTTGGCTCTGTGCTATCACCGTATAAACCAATATTGCTGAAATCGTCTTGGTCGAATTGTTGCCACTCATCGCTTGGATTGAATGCTGATGTTGCATCAGTACGACCCGTGGTCACGCTTGCTTTACGGCGTAGAGTTTTATTTTGTGTAGAAACGCCGCCTTCATTCCATGCTGAACCTGGATCAACACCTAGTTGGCCAAAGCTATCAACAATTGCGCCGTCTTTAGTAAGAACTAATGCATCATCACCGTTGAAATAAGTGATTGTTGATTCGGTATTGCCTTTTGCTTTTAATTCATCTGCAGAGCTTGGGTTTATAATAACGTAAGTCGCATTTGCAGCAAGTGTACCAGTTAAATCTAAGGTGTTATTAGGAGCACTAAGATCGCCGTTACCATTTGAGTATAAAGAAATGGTGTAACCATCAAGCGATAGTTCTGCACCTGAGGTGTTGTATAGTTCTACCGCTTTATTGTTAGAACTTCCTTCAACGTATTCAGAGATGATTAGGTTAGCTGAAGCCGGCGCGCTCAGGCTTGCAATTACAAGCGCGAGCGGCGTCAATTTAGTCTTTATCATTATTTTTCCCGTGTATGTAAGTTAATAGTCCCAAAATGGGACACATACTTTAAGGAAAATCTATGACAAATTAAATACAAATTGTTAATAAAACGGTAATAGTTGTACCGTTTTATATATCTAACTTAGCGTTGGTTGTTTTTCAACCATTGGGCTGCTTGTTTAGCAAAGTAAGTAAGAATGCCATCGGCGCCAGCACGTTTAAATGCTAATAACGACTCCATGATTATTGCTTCTTCTGCAAGC
Source organism: Pseudoalteromonas sp. MEBiC 03607 (assembly GCF_004792295.1). Lineage (NCBI taxonomy): Bacteria > Pseudomonadati > Pseudomonadota > Gammaproteobacteria > Alteromonadales > Pseudoalteromonadaceae > Pseudoalteromonas > Pseudoalteromonas sp. MEBiC 03607. Next base: position 387,129 of record NZ_SRRY01000001.1, on the reverse strand, counting down.
CAGCCGTTATCAATAGCCGCTTTATGCATGGCATATTCACCGCTCACTTGATAAGCAAATGTTGGTACGCCAAACTCGTCTTTCACACGACGTACAACATCTAAATATGGCATGCCAGGTTTAACCATAACCATATCTGCACCTTCTTGTAGATCTAACGCTACTTCACGAATAGCTTCATCTGAATTTGCTGGATCCATTTGATAGGTTTTTTTGTCGGCACCTTTTAAATTACCTGCTGAGCCTACCGCATCACGGAATGGTCCATAATAGCTTGAAGCGTATTTAGCAGAGTAAGCCATAATGCGAGTATGGATATGGCCTTCGGCTTCTAATGCTTCACGAATTGCACCGATGCGACCATCCATCATGTCTGAAGGTGCAACTACATCAGCGCCTGCTTCAGCATGTGACAATGCTTGCTTAACTAAAATTTCAGTTGTTACATCGTTAATCACATAACCATTTTCATCAATGATGCCATCCTGACCATGCACGGTGAAAGGGTCAAGCGCAACATCAGTGATCACACCAAGTTCAGGAAATGCTTCTTTTAATGCACGTACTGTTCGCTGTGCTAATGCATCAGGGTTATAGGCTTCTTCTGCAAGTAAAGACTTTTTATCGCTTGGTGTAACAGGGAAAATAGCAATAGCAGGAACACCTAATTCAACGAGTTCTTTTGCTTCTTCAAGTAGTAAATCGATAGAAAGACGTTCAATGCCAGGCATAGACTCAATAGCTTCACGGCGGTTTTTACCTTCTAACACAAATACAGGAAAAATAAGATCATTAACGGTTAGTTGGTGTTCAGCCATTAAGCGACGAGAGAAACTATCACGACGCATGCGACGCATACGTGTATAAGGGAAAAGGTCGAGTCCTGATTGGGCCATTCGTTGTGTACTCCTAGTCTGGTAGAGGATAACTCACTACCCGATTACGCCCTGTTTGCTTGGCATGATATAAGGCTTTATCGGCATAGTCAGTAAATAAACTTGGATGATTGATGTCATCAGCTATTGCACTGTAAACACCTGCGCTTAAAGTAAATTTAAGCGTTGTTCCGGCCACTATTATATCAGCATTCTCAGCCGAATTGCGTATTTGTTCAGCAATTTCTATGGCTCCATCGAGTGGAGTATTGGGTAAAAGTACTACAAATTCTTCACCGCCATAACGAGCAACTTCATCAAGCGGCCGTTTTAAATGTACTTTGATGATATTGGCAGCTGCTTGAATTGTTTGATCACCGGTTAAATGGCCATAAGTATCATTAATTGCTTTAAAATGATCGATATCGAACATAATAATGGCCAATGGCGTTTGTTCTCGGCGAGAGCGACGAACATCCATTAGTAGTTTCTTATCAAAGTAACGGCGGTTTTTGGTTTTGGTCAGCGCATCTTCCATATTGAGCTGTTCAAGTTCGCGGTTTTTCTCCTCAAGCTCGCGCAGAGTGACTTGTAGCTCGAAAGTACGTTCTTCAATATTAGCTTCTAGGTTTTGTCGCGCTTGTTCTTGAAGCTCTAAGCGCTCTTGCATCAGAATATCTTGTGCTTTACTTTGCGCCAAAGCTGTCTGTTGTGCGGCTACTTCTGCATCTCGTTGCATTATAAAAAGCTTTATAACAGCATAGCTCAAACTCAAGCTGCAAATTAAAAAGAAAATGAAGATCAGAGATTGCTCATTGATATATAAATTGAATGGATTAAATACAGCAAATGCACTGTAAATAATGGCAGAACAAAATGCTAATAGGCCAATAATAAAGGCAATACATGGCTGTTTATAGTCGCGATTAAACTGCTTAATTGCTATCGCTGTGAAGGCAAATAGCAGAATAGGTAAGCTTAATAAGCATAGCGAAATTGCAACATAAACAGGTAAAAGCCATAACACGAAAGTGGTGGCAACAACACTCCATGCAAACCAATTTTGCACGCGGCTTAAGCGAGTCTTTTCTGCTCTAAAAATGTAACGTTGTAAGGGAACAAACAGTGCACAGCAAATAAAAAACAAGCTTGGAATTGTTAATTGCTGAAATGATGCCCCACTAGGTTGCAGGTAACGATAGCCAAAGCCATAAAGGTAGGCGAGTGATAGCCATAACAACATCAGCAAAAAGCCAGTATAGGCAAAATAGCTGCGCCTTGAAAAACCATAAAGCACTAAATTAGTGATTGCTAAAGAGAGAATAAAACCCACCAGTAAACCATAAAGTAAATTGAATTTACTCTTATGTTTTAGGTACTCAGAGGGTTCCCACAGACTTAAAGGCACTCTTAGGCCGCCGTTATTTTTAACTCTTAAATAAACAACTGAATGACTTGCTTTAGGAAGCGTCAAAGACACGAGGAGTGATTCATTCTTAATTTGTCGATTTTCTAAAGGAAGTGCATCACCAATTCGCGTGCTGAATTTGACATGATCACCTTGCAGGTGAAATACACTCACTTCGTCTAGTAACGGGTTATCAATAGATAAAATCAGCGGCAAGTCATGTAACGATGTATTTTCAATTGGCAGCTTTAGCCACAAAGGACTTAAGTTCATACCTAGGTTGAGCGTTTTGCCATGGTTAGTTTGCCAAGACACGTTATGATTCGTTAATGCTTGTTGCTTTGTAATGGGATCAAGCGTGTACTCAACATTTAGCGAATGAAGAGACTTAAAGTGTGGGCCAACGGTAATCGAGTTAGCCAGCGAGTAGGGAGTAAAAAAAACAACGAAGAGTAAGCCACATAGTGACCATAGGCGCTTCATCTTAACCCTTAGTGGTAAATAATTGCTGAAAGTTTAGTGTAGTGTGTTTTGCGACATCAGTAAATTCACAGCCTTTTAAATCAGCAATTTGCTGACATATATAAGGAAGGTTCTGAGGCTCATTGCGGCGCGACTTAGGCTTTGGTCTGATATTTCGAGGTATTAAGAAAGGGGAGTCTGTTTCTATCAGTAATCGTTCGAGAGGAATAGCAGGAATGAGTGCCTGTAATTGCTCGCCTCTTCGTTCATCACAGACCCAACCCGTAACACCAATATAAAGCCCCAACGCTAGGTAATTCTGTAATGCAGTTTCATCACCTGTAAAGCAGTGTAGTACGCCTCGGACCTTATGTTCATTCAAGATTGCAAGCATATCTTCACTGGCATCTCGCTCATGCAGGTATACGGGCATATCTAGCTGCTCAGCCAGTTGAAGTTGTCGCCTAAATACATTGCGTTGAATATCTCGAGGAGAGAAATCACGATTATAATCAAGGCCGCACTCACCTATAGCCACAACTTCATTATGTTGACTAAGGGAAATTAACTGCTCTTCCAGCCGATCATCTGCGGTTTTTGCATCGTGGGGGTGAACTCCTGCTGTGCTAAGCTGCGAAAATTGCTTAGCAAGGCTCAGAGAAGCTTGGCTGCTTTGTAAATCGCAGCCAATCAATAGCATTTGTGTTACACCGGCATCGCTTGCACGTTGTAACACTTCTTGGTGACGGTCATCAAACTGATGATTGCTAAGGTTGACACCTGCATCAACCAGTTGAATGTTCATTAATCTGTTCGTTTAACGCGAATCGAGCGGTTTTGACCTTCAATCCTTAATAAGAATGAATTGAAGACACCACGCTCAATAATTACAGTTTCATTAACTTTCAGTTTTATTTTATCAGAGCCAATTTGACGCCATTGTTGACCATTTTCAAGTTCGATGATTAGCTCGCCATAAGGCGCTGTTTTTACGCTTTTAACGATGGCGTTAATTTGATCATCGTTTACTTTTGCAACTTCTTTATGCTCTAAACCAAAGTCTTCATTTTTTGTTTTTACAATTTGCTCGCTTTGTTTAGTTGCAACTGTTGCTGCGGCCTCAGTAGTCGCAGTGGTAGCTGCACTAGCTGCAGAGCTCATTTTAGGCTGCTCAATTTGTTGCTTTTTTACCGGCTTAGATAGCGACTTACCTGCCATTACATTGTCGTAACAAAGTAAACGGTTAAAGTCGTTTTCAACAAAAGTACAGGCTTGTAATGCCTGTAAGTTAACCTCGTTTGCTTGGGCAGTGCCAGCAATTGTTAGAAGAGCGACGAAAGGGATGAGTTGTTTTTTCATTTTATTCCTCTGATTCCTGTTGAGGTTTGGCGGTATAAAATGCAGCCAAAATTATGCCTAATTCAAATAGTAACAGCATAGGTAATGCTAGTAATGTTTGTGACAATACATCGGGTGGTGTTAAGAACATAGCAATCACAAATACACCTACCACGATATAAGGCCGTTTTTCTTTTAAACTTTTCGTTGTTGTTGCGCCACTCCAGCATAACAGCATGATGGCAACAGGTATTTCAAACGCAATACCAAAAGCAAAAAACAGTTTTAAAGCAAAACTTAAATAGCTACTAATATCAGGCGCTAATGTAATCATATCAGGGCCAGTACTAGTGAAAAACCCTAAAATAATCGGTAACACCACAAAGTAGCAAAATGCGATACCACTATAAAATAGCAAGATGCTAGAGGCCAAAATAGGCATGAGCATACGCTTTTCATGTTGATACAAGCCTGGTGCTATAAAACTCCAAACTTGATGCAGTATCATAGGAATAGCAGCAAATAACGCCACAAATAAAGTAAGTTTAAACGGTGCAATAAAGGGAGATGTAACATCCGTTGCGATCATGGTGGCAGTGCTAGGCAAATTTGCAATAAGTGGTGCTGCAATAAAATCATAAATATCGTTGGCAAAGTACACCAAGCTAATAAATATAATCAAAATGCTTAACAAAGCTTTCATGAGTCGATTTCGTAACTCAATTAAGTGGCCAACAAAGCCTGTGTGAGCTTGCTCGGTCATAGTTTACTATTCATCATCGTTGTTATTGACCACAAAAACAGAGTTTAAATTCACTTTTTTTCGTCATTATTATTAGTTTCTGCTTTTTCAGGCGTGTCTTTTTTGTAACTGTGGGTGACTGACTGAGCAGCCTTTTGAAGTTCGTTTACAGAGTCTTGCAGCTCTGGCGACAGTTCTTGCAAGTTTTGTTGCTCTGCTTTTTTTAAATTTTCGTGAAGCTCATGGATACGGAGTTCTTCGTTCACTTCAGCTTTCACTGAGTTGGCGACTGACTTTAACGTTTTTATCCAGCGGCTTACTGTACGAATTGCCACAGGCAAACGCTCAGGGCCTAATACAATTAGACCCACGATCAGTACGACAACAAGTTCCCACATCCCCATGTTGATTAAGCCTTATGGTCGTCTTTGCTTTTCTCTACGGTTTCTTTGCTTTGCGTGTTAGAAGCTTGTTCTATTTTCTCGCTTTTAGCGTTAGCTTGGTCATCATCAGACACCGCTTTTTTAAAGCCCTTTACTGCGCTACCTAAATCACCGCCGATGCCACGAAGTTTTTTTGTGCCAAATAACAACACGATGATTGCCAAAATAATGATTAATTGCCAAATACTGATACCACCAAAACCCATGGGTTACTCCGTTTTTATCAAATTTATTGAATAGACTTGTTTCGATTATACTCACCAAAACATAAATAGCACTTAGTTTATGCGCTACGCCATGCTGCAATAAAGCCTGCTACAGCAAGGCCTGCCGTAATTGCACTGGCGACTAAGTCATGCTGTAAATAACATAAGCCTGAAACAATCAAACAGCTACCAGCAAAGATACTTAGTAACAAAGGCTTAGCTGATTGCGGTGCTGGCAATTGTACAGGTTGTTGTTGACGTTTTAAGTTTTGATAAATTAAATCTGGTAATTCGGGCATTTTTTCTGCCCAAAATGGCAAATTCGCATACATTTTTTTCATTACAGCAAGCGGACCAACTTGTTCTTTGACCCAATCTTCTAGAAAAGGTTTAGCGGTTTTCCATAAATCAAGCTGCGGATACAGTTGTCTGCCAAGGCCTTCAACATACAACAGCGTCTTTTGTAGTAACACTAATTGTGGTTGAACCTGCATATTAAAGCGACGAGCCGTATTAAACAGGTTGACTAACACATGGCCAAAAGAAATTTCTGCTAGTGGTTTATTGAAAATTGGCTCACATACAGTACGAATCGCAAATTCAAACTCTTCAATGCTGGTATCGGCGGGTACCCAGCCAGAATCAACGTGCAGTTGCGCTACTTGGCGGTAATCACGATTGAAAAAGGCAATAAAGTTTTCTGCTAAATAACGCTTATCTTCGCGATTAAGGGTGCCTACAATACCGCAATCAATGCCGATGTATTTTGGGTTGTGTGGGTTTTCACGAGACACGAAGATATTACCCGGGTGCATATCTGCATGGAAAAAACTGTCACGGAAAACTTGCGTAAAAAACACTTCGACACCGCGTTCAGCCAGCAGCTGCATATTGGTATTTTGTGCAAGCAGTGCGTCGGTATCTGACACCGGAATACCGTAAATACGCTCCATAACTAAAACGTTATTACGGCTAAAATCGCTGTAAACAAAAGGAATGTAGAGTGATTCTGAGTCTTCAAAGTTACGGCGTAGCTGAATCGCATTCGCCCCCTCGCGCATTAAGTCGAGCTCATCCAGCAAGGTTTTTTTGTATTCGTTTACGACCTCGATAGGGCGCAAACGTTTTGCTTCTTTTAATAATTTAGCAACTAAGCGTGCGACTTTTTGCATTAGCATTAAGTCGGCATCAATTTGCTCTTTAATATTTGGGCGAATGACCTTAATGACAACATCTTGAGGTGCGCCATGCTCATCAATTAAGGTTGCTGTGTGAACTTGTGCAATCGAAGCTGATGCCAGAGGTGTTTGCGAAAAGTCACTAAACAACTCACTGATATCATTGATACCCAGTGCTTTTTCGATAAGTTGCTGAGCAAGCTCACCTTCAAAAGGTTCAACCTGATCTTGAAGTAATGCAAGCTCTAACGCGACATCATGAGGGAGTAAATCACGGCGTGTCGATAGCATTTGCCCAAACTTGATCCACACCGGGCCAAGTTCTTGCAAAGCAAGTCGAAGACGCATACCAGCAGGTTTATCTTTATGCTGGTTACGTAACCAAAATAAGCTGCCACGGGCGAGCTTTGCATACCAAGGCACTCTTTTTCGCGGAATTAATTCGTCTAAGCCATAGCTCAGTAGCGTTTTTGTGATGTAATAAAGACGAGCAGACGACACACAAGTTCCTTAGCGCATTAGCGTGACTGTAACAGCGCGTTAATTCGCATCTCTAATTGAGATACTTGGCTTTTTAATTGGCGATTTTGCTGTTTGAATTCAGCAAGTTCTAGTGGGTGAATCGTCACCGCTAGCTCATCTTGGCAAAGCGCTGTTAAGGTATTTTCTAGCTTACTTTTTGTTTGTAGCCCACGGCGTTTTAAGGCTTGTAAAGAGAGCCATAGTTGCTGGGCTGGGGCATCGCCAATATAACGAGAAAAGTGTTCAGGCCAGTCAATATTAAGCTCTGCAAACGCATTGCTAAAGCCTTGCGCAAGATTTAAATCGCCTTGTAAATCGAGTTTATCTTGGCGAATTAGCTGGGTAAGCATTGATGGATCTTTAAGGGCCAACAAGGTGTTGATATCGGCGCTGATCATGCAGTCAAAACTGCGCTCTTGCGTACTATATAAGTGAATTTGCTCGTCGCTGTATACGCACAAAATGGACTGTTGCCAATCGCGTATTTCAATTAAAAGTTGCTTGTCAGCAATGCTGGCAAGCTTGTTTTTAACAGCGGGATCTAATTGCAACACATGATTAATAATGCGTTCTACAAGTGACAACAGAGCGTTAGCTAACATCACATTACCTGCTTAGGTTTAATATTTAAAACCACGGTGTAAAGCAACAATACCACCCGTTAGATTTTGATAAGTGGTTTGTTCAAAGCCGGCATCTTCCATCATAGCTTTTAACGTTTCTTGATCTGGGTGCATACGGATTGATTCAGCAAGATACTGATAAGACTCGCTGTCATTCGCTACCAGTTCACCCATTTTAGGTAAGATATTGAATGAGTAAAAGTCATACGCTTTGCTCAGCACTTCATGCTCAGGCTTAGAAAACTCAAGCACTAGCAAGCGACCGCCAGGCTTAAGGATGCGGTACATTGAACGTAATGCTTTATCTTTATCGGTGACATTACGTAGCCCAAATGCAATCGTGATTAAGTCAAAGCTATTATCAGGAAATGGCAATGCTTCGGCATTCATTTGCACGTATTCAATATTGCCTACGCGGCCTAAGTTGCGAAGTTTTTCGCGACCAACTTTGAGCATTGAAGAGTTAATATCGCCTAAGATAACTTGACCGGTTTCGCCAACTAACTGACTAAATTTAGCGGTTAAATCGCCAGTACCGCCAGCAAGGTCTAATACGTAGTGGCCTTTACGAACACCTGAACTTGCAATAGTTTGGCGTTTCCATAAACGATGAATACCGAATGACATTAAGTCATTCATAACGTCATATTTTGCTGCGACTGAGTGAAATACATCAGCAACCATCGATGCTTTGTCGTTTTCAGCAACGGTTTTATAGCCAAAATGCGTGGTCTTTTCTTGATTCTCGTTCATGATTAATCTCTATCGTGGCAATAAAGACTAGTGTACTTGATTGTAGCTATGGGGTGCAATTTGATTATAACTAAATCATCAGATTAGCGTTGTATTTAATGACTTAGAACAGGATTAGATGTTATTGACCTGCAATATAGCTACTCTGACCCAATGATTTTGCTTTTGCTGCTGCTAATGAGGCTTTTCGTGCTAGGTAATTAAAATCATTACCTTCTTCGTGCTTTGCTATACCCAAAGCGAGCGTGATAGCAGGTAATTTGGTGCCATTTTTTGAACTAACAAAACGCAGCTTTTCAACACCATTACGTACTTTTTCAGCGATTAAATTTGCTGTTTCAGGCTCAATGTCTGCAAGAAGGATAGTAAATTCGTCTTTGCCAGTACGACCCGGTAAACCGCTCTCTAATACATACTTTTGAACTTGTTTGGCAACTTTACTCAAAATCACTTCACCAATCACATCACCATAGTTGCTTATAAAGTGATCAAGGTTTTCAATTTGAATTGATATGGCACACACCGCCTTGTTTTGCCCAATCCATAATTGCGTTTGCTGATTTAAGTAATGGCGTTTATATAACCCGGTTTGTGGATCAGTGATGTGTTGTTTACGAAGTTGAGTGAGCTGTTTTTGGGTTTTTTCTTGGAGTGATTTAGCTTTTGCAATTTCTTGTTTAAATTGTCGGTGCTGATTTAGTAATACTTCAGACTGCTTGCTAAGCATTTTCAGTGCGTGGCGAGTTTGCTCTAGGTTATTTTCATCTATGGCATGCACGCAATCAGTAACTTGATCAGCAAAGCGGATCATGTTTTGCTCATTCGTATTCGCATTACGAGATAATGAGTTTATAACGGAGTCGACATTACGAACAATTGCTGTATTCATTTTATAGCCTTGTTCCATAAAATCGAAATACAGTTGTTCTACGTAAACGCTGTCGATCGTTTTCTTTTGAGCAATAGCACGGTCTATTGCGGTATTTAGTTTTTGGTTAGCTTGGCTGACATAGGTATAAACGACGTGGTAGTTAAGTGGTGACGGCGGTAATGAATGATGTTCTAAAAAGATACATACCTTCGTCATTTTTTCTTGAGCAATAGCCATGGAATCATGGAACATCATTTTTCAATACCACTAAATACGCATATCAACTAATTAATCATCTTGTCCCTAAAGTGCATTTGCTTCCAAGCATAAATACTGAGTCTACAGTAATCTGTAATCAGTCTATTTAAAAGCAAAATTGCCAAATTTGGAACTTAAATTTGTTTTGTTTGGGTCTATTAGCTGATTTTCTCTACAACTTTGCCATGTATAAGCATAAATTGTTTAAAGCTTGTTCATTCGTTGCGTTTGTTGGGCGTTTATTTGAGCGTAATTAATCTGAGCTTGGTCGCATTTGCTTGGGTTTTAATCTGAGCTGAGCTAATTTAGCTGCACAGATCAAAACGAATAAGAAAGTTATGAAACACTCATTATCGCAAACTGTAAATCGATCGCTAATTGCTGTTGCGTTAGCTTGCACTTTAAGTGCCTGTCAGGTTACCAAAATTGACGCTGATCAGCAGTTTAATCAAGTCGCAGAAGAAATTGTTAACTATCGTCAAAGTATTAGCCCTTATGGAAAGGAAAATGGCGTTGACGGTTATTTACTGGAAAACTTGTCGGCTGAATTTTTAGAGAAAAAGTACAAAAAGAATACTCAATTACTTGCCGAGCTAGACGCTATCGACCGTGATAAGTTATCGGAAGAAAATCGCATTAACCTGACTATTTTGCGTGGCCAAGTGCAAAATAGTGTCGATGAATATGTGTTTAATGCGCACTATATGCCGCTGACTTCTGAGTACGGTTTTCACTCTAGCTTATCATTTATGATTTCCAGCTCAGATTACACAAAAGCAAAAGATTACCAGCTATATCTTGCAAAATTGCAGCAAATTCCCCGCTATTTCTCACAAAATATCGGTTGGATGCGCAAAGGGCTTGAGGTGGGGCTAACCCAACCTAAGGCTGTGTTAGAAGGCTATCAAGACTCAATCACGGCTTATATTGTTGATGATGCTACTAAGTCTGAATTCTACAAACCATTTTTAAATAACACTGCGGGCCTGAGCGATAGCGAATTTGCAGCCCTACAAAAGCAAGCGCAAACCATTATCAAAGAGCAGGTTATTCCAGCTTATCAAGGTTACTTAACCTTCTCTAATAATGAATATCAACCGGGTGCACGTACAGAAATTGGTATTTCAAGTACGCCAAACGGTAAAGCGTTTTACGAAAATCGCGCAAGGTACTACACCACCACAGATATGACGCCAAAAGAAATTCATGAGTTGGGTTTACAAGAAGTCGCGCGTATTCGTGCAGAAATGGAAAAAATTATTGAGCAAGTAGGCTTTGAAGGCTCGTTTGCTGATTTTGTCCACTTTTTACGTACTGATCCGCAATTTTACGCAAAAACACCTGAAGAGCTACTAAAAGAAGCGTCTTACATTGCCAAGAAAATGGATGCGCAGTTACCTAAGTTGTTCCACACCTTGCCGAGAATGCCGTATGGTGTTGCACCGGTGCCAGCGAGCATAGCTCCAAAATATACAACGGGGCGTTACTCAGGGTCTCGTCGTGATGACCAAGCAGGTTACTACTGGGTTAATACCTATGCGTTAGATAAGCGCCCGTTGTATGTACTTGAAGCATTAACTTTGCACGAAGCTGTACCAGGGCATCATTTACAAATTTCACTTAATGCTGAGCTTGAGTCATTGCCAAGTTATCGCCGTAATGCATATTTGTCGGCATTTGGTGAAGGTTGGGGCCTATATTCGGAGTTTTTAGGTATCGAAGCGGGCTTTTATCAAGACCCATACAGTGATTTTGGTCGTTTGACTTATGAAATGTGGCGTGCAGCACGTTTAGTGGTTGATACAGGTATGCATATGTATGGCTGGAGCCGCGAACGCGCAATGCAGTTTATGAGCGAAAACACCGCGCTTTCATTGCATAACGTGAAGACCGAAACTGACCGTTATATTTCATGGCCTGCACAAGCGTTGTCATACAAAATTGGTGAGCTAACCATTAAACGTTTACGCCACGAAGCTGAGCAAGCACTTGGTCAAGATTTCGATATTCGTGAATTTCACCATCAAATATTACGACATGGCTCAGTGCCAATGTCAGTGCTCGAAGAGCAAATTCAACTTTACATTAAAGCTGAATTAGCCAAACGAGCAGCATAAAAGACGAAAAGGCGTGATTTACATCACGCCTTTTTAATGTAACTCATTTTATAAAATACGAATTATCTTAACGCCTTTGCTGTTTCTCTTTGGGTATTATTTTTTAATCAACCCATAAGAGAAAGCTAAATGGACATTATTCTAAAGACTCGCCGGTTATTTATATGTTTAATAGCGGTATTCATTTTTCAAAATTCAGCTATCTCACATGAAGTGCTTACACCAAAAGACGCCGTAGCTGAATTACTCAAAGCAATGCAAGATAATAATGCTGAACAAATTCGTGAAGCGTTTGCTGACAATGCAAGCCAAGAGTATGAACGTTGGTATAAGCGTAAAAATAGTGGTGATAGATTCAAAAGCTGGCTTGAATCAGACATTATTAATGTTCATGGCCAAGTAATTGAAACTGCATTAAAAGTGTCAGGTAATCAAGTCGTTGTCACTGGTACTTATAAAAACAATGATGGTTACTCCAGCCCTGCAAATTTTTTATTGGTGGTAGAGCAGGGTAAGATTGTTAGCTGGACAATGCGGTACGATTAACTAGTAATCTTAGTGTTGAAACTTGAGTTGTGTAATGTGCTAACGGCCTCTTTCATTTTATCAATAAACACCTTAATTTTTTGTGGTGTGTAAGGTTGCTTTTTATACACTGCATGTGATGAGTAACTTTTTAACTGATAATCTGTTAGCAGAGGAGTGAGCTGTCTTTTGTGGATAGCCTCTGAGAAAAACCAAAGTGGTCCAAGGTGAATACCTGCGCCATTTATGACTAGGTCTCTCACCGCAGACGCACTATTAACTGTAAAATTACTGTGCATTTTAATATGTGGAAAACGAGTAAAATTAAGGTATTCAATATCGCTTTTTGCTTGTTTCTGCGAATAAAAAATAAAATTGTGTTGTTCAAGATCCATTGGATTCAATGGTATACCAAATTTCTCTAAATACTGCTGGCTCGCAACCAGAACTCTGGGGATTTCTCCAAGTTTTCTGGCAATAAGCTGCGAGTTGGCTAACTCACCAATTCTAACCGCAACGTCAATTTTATTGCTAAATAAGTTCTCGAAATCACTACCAAGGAATAATTCAAAATTCAAGTCAGGGTATTGCTTTTGCATTGCCCTACAAACTGGGACGACAAATTGCGATCCAAAGTCGACGGGCGCTCCGATTCTTAAAGTCCCATTTACTTTATTTATACTATTCGAGATTTCTTCGTCTAATGCTTGTTGAGCATCAAGGATATCTTTTAGTCGTTCATAATAAGTTTGTCCTTGCTCTGTGGGAGTAGTACGAATAGTTGAACGATTAAGTAATTTTACCCCTAATTGCTTCTCTAATGCGGCAATTTTACGGCTGATAGAGGAAGATTCTACCCCCAATTGTATTGCGGCGCTCTTAATGCTACCGGCTTCTACAACTCGAATAAACAGTGACTTAGCATCGTGCATTTAGTTAATTGCATTTTTGACAATCAGTAATTGCATATTCACCCAATTCCCGCACTTTATTCAATTGGATAAAGTAATGAATTGAGAATAGGTACGCCTAATCCAATTTAGGTTACTTTCTGACTTTTATATGAATTACTTAAAGGAGATAGGAATGTCAAAGCATGATGTTCAAGGTAAAGTGGTGGTTGTTGCTGGCGGTGGCAAAAACCTAGGTGGCTTGATCAGTCAAGAGTTCGCCAAAGAGGGGGCAAAAATTGTTGCACACTATCATAGTGACTCTTCGAAAGCGGAAGCTGAGGCTACTGTTGGTGCGATTTTAGCGGCAGGAGGTGATGCGGTGACGTTTCAAGGTGATCTGTCTAAGCCAGATAATGTAACGGCGCTTTTTGACTTCGCTAAGTCTACTTATGGTGGTATTGATATTGCGGTAAATACCGTTGGCAAGGTACTTAGAAAGCCGATTACAGAAACGACAGAAGCTGAATATGATGCAATGTTTGATATCAACTCTAAAACAGCTTATTTTTTCATTAAGGAAGCAGGTAAGCAGTTAAATAACAACGGTAAAATCATCACAATAGTCACCTCATTACTCGCCGCTTTTACAGATGGGTATTCAACGTATGCCGGTGGCAAGGCGCCTGTTGAGCACTTTACTCGAGCTGCAGCAAAAGAGTTCTCTGGTCGTGGGATTTCGGTAACAGGTATTGGCCCTGGCCCAATGGATACGCCTTTCTTTTATGGTGAAGAAACGCCAGAACGTGTTGCATTCCACAAGTCCCAAGCAATGGGAAATCAATTAACACAAATTGAAGATATCGTACCGATCGTTACATTTTTGGCAACCGATGGTTGGTGGATCACTGGACAAACTATTTTTGCTAACGGTGGGTATACAACACGCTAATTGGTTAGGTATGCCTTAAACTTCGGCATACCTACTTTTTGAATTCAATACTCTTATCACTTCTATTTAGTAAATACTTATCCTGCGAGTAGCGAAACCTTAAATATATGAAGTGCTTATTGCACGTAATATAAACACCTTATATGCTTTGAAAGATGTCATTTCACAAAGGGGCCTTGGATGAGTGATTTTATAATTTTTAGTATCGATGTATTTGCCAGTTTATTTATTTTTGCACTAGGGATCGGATTACTGGTGATTGTGTGCTTTTACATTAGTGATGTGACGCAATCTAAGCAGGCGATTCGCCGTAATTACCCGGTGATCGGCCGCTTTCGTTATTTCTTTGAGCGCCAAGGTGAATTCTTTCGTCAGTACTTCTTTGCTATGGATAGGGAAGAGTTACCATTTAACCGCGCAGAGCGAAGCTGGGTTTATCGCGCAGCAAAAAATGTTGACCGCACTACTGCGTTTGGTTCAACACAAAGCCTAGAAGCCACAGGGACTGTGATGTTTATGAACTGCGCCTTCCCAAAACTGGATGAAGAGGCGTTAGAGCCAAGTTATGTCACCTTAGGTCCATACTGTGAGAAGCCTTATTCTACCAATGCATTATTCAATATTTCGGGCATGAGTTTTGGCGCTTTATCAAAACCCGCTGTGCGTGCTTTATCACGAGGTGCAAAATTAGCTGGTTGTTGGATGAATACGGGGGAAGGTGGACTGAGTCCTTATCATCTCGAAGGGGGGGCTGATATTGTATTTCAGATAGGTACGGCAAAATATGGTGTGCGTGATGAGCAAGGTAAGCTAAGTTTAGAAAAACTAAAAGCAATTGCCGAGCATGAACAAGTTAAGATGTTCGAAATTAAAATGAGCCAAGGCGCAAAACCGGGTAAAGGCGGTATGTTGCCTGGGCGTAAAGTGACCGCTGAAATCGCCAAAATTCGGGGGATCCCTGAAGGGCATGACTCGATTAGCCCTAATGGACATCCAGAAATAAAAGAACCTGCCCACTTACTCGATATGATTTCGACAGTTCGAGAAACAACAGGCAAACCAACAGGTTTTAAAGCAGTGATTGGTGAATACACTTGGCTTGAAACCTTGTTCAGTGAAATTAATAATCGAGGCATTGAATCAGCGCCTGATTTTATCACGATTGATAGTGCCGACGGTGGAACGGGCGCAGCGCCTCAGCCGTTAATGGACTCTGTCGGTTTACCGCTGCGTGAAAGCTTACCTCTTGTTGTAGACCTTTTGAAAAAACATGGTCTAAGAGAGCGTGTAAAGGTTATCGCATCGGGTAAGTTAATTGTGCCATCAAAAGTTGCTTGGGCATTAGCGCTGGGTGCTGACTTTATTGTTTCGGCTCGTGGTCATATGTTCTCGCTTGGCTGTATTCAAGCTCTACAATGTAATAAAGATACTTGCCCTACAGGTATTACGACCCACAATGAGCGCTTACAACGAGGTTTAGATGTAACAGACAAGGCTCAGCGTGTTGCTAACTATAATAAATATATTCATTATGGGGCAGGTTTGATTGCCCATTCATGTGGTGTATCCAGTGCCAGAGAATTGGCTCGTCATCATGTGCGCGTAGTGCAAGAAAATGGCTTGTCTGAGCCGCTCGATAAAATGTACGAGCATTATCAGTAAAGTATTTAGAAAGGCGCGTTTAGCGCCTTTATTTTTAGTTTAGCAAGCTAACCAGTAAAGAGAAAAACTCATCTTTATTATTGCAGCTTGTCGCGTTAAGCATTAATTGCTCACCGAGTACCAGCGTTTGTTGTTGCACAGCAAGGCGAGCATTTACATCGTCAATGCCATCGATATCGGCAACATGGGCTAAACCTATGGTGCGGCGAATAAGTTCAGCGCCACAGTAACCAATCGCATCGTGTAATACTTGTTGTAAATAATCTTCCGTAAAAGCGCGGTTTGCAAAGCTAATATCTGTTGCTTCGTTACTTGCTAGGGTTAGCCAATGTTGTTCAAATTGGCTGTAACAATCCTGCAAGCAAGTTAGAAGGTGGGTTTGATATTGACGGCGTGCTGCCTGATTTGTAATACGGCCATTTTGCGCGCAGTAATTAAGCAATAAATTGCCCATAAAAGAGCCGATATCGAAACCAACAGGGCCAAAAAATCCGAACTCAGGGTCGATCATTTTGGTGGTGTTTGTATCGACAAAAATACTGCCGCTATGCATATCACCGTGTAATAAAGTTTGCGGACAAGATAAGAATTTAGCTTTTAATTTGGCTGCGGCTAGTTTTAAAGCGTCATTATTGCGAATGCTTTCGACGTGCTCATTAAGCTCAGCAGGGAAATTATTGCGCTCATGCTCAATGTAAGGGTCAGTAAAGAATAAATCTTCAGTGATCTTACATAAATCAGGGTTGATAAACTGACTCACTTTGGCTTTTTTATCTTCAGCAGATAAATAGAAGTCTGAGTTATAAAAACCAGTACGACTCAAATACAGTGCGACATGACTTGCCAGTAGCGGAAATTGCTCTGCGTTGATTTGCGCGCCTCGTAAAATCTGCAAATGCCCTAAATCTTCCAGCACTGTTAAGGCAAGTTCTGCATTATGGTGCAAAATAGCGACAGTATGTTCTGGGCATAAGGCACCGTGATTAATGAGCACATCAGCTTCTATGCGTGCGCGATCAAGTGATAATGGCCATGATTCGCCTACGCAACGAGCATAGGGAAGGGCTTGTTTTAAAATAACACTATTATTGTGTTGATCCGTTACACGAAAAACCAGATTTAAGTTTCCGTCTCCAAACTCGTATGCAGTCAGTATTGCATCAGCAGGGAAAACTGAAATCAGTTCACTTTTAACAAGTTCTTTAATGTAATCAACAGCATGCTCTGAAGTGAAGGCGGTGTAATCAGCCATGGCTCTATCTCATAAAACAATAAACTTTAAGCATTCTATACTTGTAACCATTTAGATGTCCATACATCTAGCTTGTTAGTTGTCAAAACTGATGTAAAATAACCATTCAATAAAATTAGTTTTTCATTATTTATTCGGATTCAGTATGCAAGATCTCATCGCGAGTAGTATTAAATATCAGCAAGGTACGCTAACTGTACTTGACCAGTATTTGTTGCCACATCAACAGCATTGGCATGTGTGCAATGATGTTGAAACGATGAAAGATTTAATTTTGACACTGAAAATCCGTGGTGCACCGTTAATAGGTTTAGGCGCTAGTTTACTCGTTGCACATTTAGCAGAGCAGGGCATGAGCCAAGCCTCACTCGCTATCGCCATAGATGAGCTAGAAGCAACCCGTCCAACAGCTGTTAATCTAATGCACTGTATGGCCAAGTTACGCGAAGCGTTGACTGAGAGCGACTTTGTTGCTGCTGTTGTCTCTACCGCTGAGCAGTTGTTTAAAGAAGATATTGCACTTTGCGATAGTATGGCTGAACGTGGTGCGGCTTTGGTTGCCAAAGGCGACAATATTTTAACTCATTGCAATACTGGTGCATTAGCAACAGCAGGTGTGGGTACTGCATTAGGAGTGATTTATAAAGCGCAGCAACGCTATGGTGATATTCATGTTTGGGTTGATGAGACTAGACCATTACTGCAAGGTGGCCGTTTAACTGCCTTTGAACTTGAGCGTTGGCAAATTCCTTATACTTTGATTTGCGATAACATGGCAGCTAGCTTAATGGCGGCAGGTAAGGTTGATAAGATTTTTGTAGGCGCTGATCGCATTGCTGCAAACGGTGATTTTGCTAACAAAGTGGGCACTTATAATCTTGCTGTATTAGCGCATTTTCATAACATTCCATTTTATGTTGTTGCGCCATTGACTACGCTTGATACGCAAACGACATGTGGTAATGACATTGAAATTGAGCAGCGTAGTGTAAATGAAGTGCGCGGTGTTAGTGGTAGTTTTGGTGAAGCAATCTGGGCACCGACTAATGCACAGGTTTATAACCCAGCGTTTGATGTAACACCTGCTAATTTAGTAACAGGTTGGGTGCTCGATACCGGGGTTTATAACCAAGCAGATATCGAGCAAGGTATTTTAAAGCAGTTAAAATAGCGGATTTATTCAGCGCTTTTTTCTGTGTAAAGCTCAATGCTGTTTTGACTGTTTGCTGTTAAGAATGAAATTGCGAGCTTGTCATTACTTGCATTGAGCTGGCTAATAAAGTGCAAAGGCTGCATTTGCAGAGCTAATTCGACATCCTGCAGGTTTGCTAATTTAATGCTATACACTTCAGTTTCCGTGGCAATATACAAGCTGTGTTGGTTGCTTGTCATTGAGATAATTGAAGGCTTCAGCTCGGTTAACTTATCTGGCGTTGTTAGTTCACTGTAAGTATTGCTGTCACTATCTAAAAGCAGGTATTTTTCATATTTAGAATGCACTATTAGCTGAGTTTCGTCATACCAAGCAATTGCCAAAGGGGTGTCGATGGTACTTTTGACAACTTCATCGCTGTTAGTATGCAAAATCATTATTTGGTTTTGCAGGCTACTAAGCTCGGTATAAATAACGGCAATCTTATTACCTCTGACAGCTGCCAGTTTAGTGTTCCCTGGTAGTGTCCAATGCTTAATTTCTGAAAAATCATTCGCATTTAGTAGCGTTAATTGCTGATTGGTTTTATTAAAGCTAACAAGCTTACTACTGCTACTATTTGCAGCAATAATCGCAGTATCTTCACCAAGCTTATCGGTTATATCGATATATTGGTTATCTTTTCGAAGCCAGTGTTGGCGTTTGTAGTATTCAAAGTCAGCGAAATACACATCATTATTAGTTAATGCAACTAAGTCATCCTCATGCTTATTTGCAGTCGCAATATAGCTCATTTGTTTTGATTTTAAGTCAAATAAAGCTGCATCACTGTCGTGTATATCTGTGCTAATTAGCACGCTATGTTTATTAAGAGGGTAAGCGTAATTGGCTCGTTTTACAGGGGCTTTAATAGGTTGCCCACGGCTCATGGTATCAAACGAAAATGATTCAATCGTCAATTTACCGCGGTTATACCAAACAAGCGAGTTGCTTTGCTCATCGTAAGTCGCAGCCCAAGAGCGGTAATTGTTAGTTGTTAATAGCTTTAGTGAGCTGCCGTCTAAATTAGCCATGTAAATTTCTGCTTGGGCAACATTATGGCGTTCAAAAATAATGCGGCTAGGGTTTTGAATCGTCGTTAATATAAAGTCACCCGTGCCTGTAATATTAGGTGAGGTAATGCGAATCTCTTCACCTGTTTTTAAATCTTGTGCATACAAAGCATATAGGTGAGTTAAACCACGGTAATTATTACGCCTTGTAATTGCCACATTGCCGACTTCCATGTATTGGCTTGGGGTGCGGTTTAGTACAGATTGATTTGTTCGAGGCTTTATTAGTGCTTCGTTAGATAGCAGGTTACTCGCTTGCCAAGTAATACAATCGTTGTAATCATCCCCTTCACATGAACCATAAAATAAGCGTTCACCGTCTTCAGACCAACCTTGTAAAAATAGCTCCCCTGATGCAATCTGGTACTCTCGTTTAGTTGTTAAGTCGACAACATAAAGGTGTTTCTTATCATTTTGCAGTATGTAAGCCAGTTTCGTTTTGTCTTGGCTTAGCAATAACCGATAGTGCGTGCCTTTATGCCAAGTAATGGTTTCGGCTTGAAGATCTAAAAATGGTACTTGCTCTTGGGTTTCGACATTGGCTTGGGGTTGTTGTATATACAACCAAGTAGCAGCAATCAATAAACTTAATACTAAGGCAACAAAAGGCCATGGCCAGCGCGATGAGTGAGTGTTTTTCTCGCTGATGGTGTTAGTGTTTAGGTGAGGTTTTGTTTCTTCATTTGCCGCTACTACTGGTTCAGCAATAGGTGCCTGCTCAAGAGGTCGCACTGCAATGAATAAGCTGTAGCCTTTACGATAATGGGTTTTAATGGTTTGACCTGGCTGTTTCTCTGATTTGAGTGCTTTTCTTAGTTCAGAGATAGCTCGGTTTATAGCATTGTCATCAACAAAACTTTGTTGCCAAATATTTTCAACCAGTTCTTGGCGAGTAATTATTCGCTCGTTATTTTCAATAAAAAAGCAGAGCAATTTAAAAAGCAAAGGTTCTAATTCGCGGGTGTGAACACCGTCACTGATAGTTTGCTGTTTTATATTAAGTTGCCATTCGCCAACAAAAATAACATTATCGCGTAAGGGTGAAAGTGCCGACCCCATTTTTAGTCCTTTAGCAAATAATTAGTACTTATTAATGGGGTCGATAATAACAGAAGTTGTACTGTAATTGGGTTTTTTTGTTTTATTTTTGTAAATTAAAGACTATTTTTTGCAACATATACCCACGCATTAGTATGGCAGAGGAATTTTTCTGCAATGCGTTGATAGTCGTCCACTTCGTATTTATCTGCTTGTGCAAGCTCTTGCTCTGTAATTAAGTAGATTGTGCCGCTCACAGAATCGCTTTCATTACCTGTTTTTAATAATGCAGGATGAAAACGTTGCCCACTGCTTTTAAGTACGGCCTCGTCGGTGATCTCTACTTCGCCAACTACATACCCTGTCAGCGTGGCTGGTTGACCTTCGAGCAAACGCCCAAAGGTATCTAACTGAACTTGTGGGTACTGCAAGGTACCGTACGAAAATAGCTTTTCCATATTAATCCAAAAGGGGAAAGTTGTTAGCAATATCAGACTCAGTACTTTGCGCGACCCAGCCTTCAGTATTATTGAATAAGCGAATTGCTGTGAATTCAGGATCACTGCCCATATCAAACCAATGTGGTGTAAGCTCAGGTACTGAAATCAGGTCGCCTTGTTGGCAAAGAACTTGATACACTTTATCGCCCAAGTGTAGGCAAAATAAACCTTGGCCTTTCACAAAAAAGCGCACTTCATCTTCACTATGAGTATGTTCAAATAAGAACTTGCTGCGTAATTCGCTGGCATTTGGGTTACCTTTTGCAAGCGAAATAACATCCACTGTTTGATAGCCACCTTCAGCCTTAAGGCGTTCTATATCGTTAGCATAGGCAGTTAAAATAGCGTCATGACTGGTGTCTTGATCAATCTGTGCCGTTGCTTGCCATTGCTCAAAGCGAACGCCAACCGCATTAAGCTCTCTAGCAATAGCGCTTAAATCTTCACTATGAAACAGTATGTTATCTGCGTTTGTATCATTAAAAATAGTTAATTGACTCATACTAAAAGCTCCGCGCTGAATGCTGTGAAATCGTTAATATATGGGTGGATATCACTTGCTTCTTGGCCATCTCGAATAAGGTGAAGCGTTCGCAGACCTGCCGCTTTTGCAGCATCAAGCTCTGCTTCAACATCGCTTAAAAATAGCACCTCTTCAGCGTCAAAAGGCAGTTCAGCAATAATATTCTCATAAGAGCTTTGCTGTTGTTTTGCGCCTACTTTAGTATCGAAGTAACCACTGAATAAAGGTCTAACATCACCATAATCAGAAAACTCAAAAATCAGGTGTTGGGCTTTTACTGAGCCAGATGAGTACACATAGAGACTTTTGCCCGCTTGTTTTTGGGCTTGTAAAAAGTCATAAGCATCAGGGTAAAGGTGGCCAGTAAAATCACCATTTTCGTAGCCAGTTTGCCAAATTAATCCTTGCAATTGCTTAAGTGGAGTAATTTTTTGGTCCGTTTCTATCCAATGAATTAAATGCTTAATAACCGCGTCAATATCGGCTTCTGGTTGTTCAATATGTGCTTTAACAGCATCAATTTGGGCTGCAACCTCTGGGTCTGTTTGATGTGATTTTACAAACTCGGGTAATTGCCCTGCAGCGTAAGGGAATAAGACGTCTTTGACAAAAGAAATGCGGGTAATTGTGCCTTCAATATCGGTTAAAATCGCTTTGATCATGGCTGAACTCCAGCTTGAATGCCTTCTAGTTTTAAGCGCTCAAGTTCACAGCTAAACAAAAACTCTAAGCCTTCTAAATGACGCAGTACTTCTTTGATATCGCGACCAACCACGTATAAACCGTGGCCGCGGATTAATACGGCATGCTCAATAGGGGTATGAAGGTGATGATCACTGACAAGTAAACTTAAACGGTCGATGTCTTGGTCGTTATCAAAAATAGGAATACTTAGCGTATCTAAATGCGATTTAACACCACTTAAAGACTTTTGCATTTCGTAGCCGTGTAAGTTGATAGTATGGCCTTTAATAACACGCGATAACACGGTTGCCGCTACCGAATGAGTGTGTAAGACATAGTTTGCTGATGGGATCAGCTTATACATATTTAGATGCAGCTCAGTTTCGGCTGAAGGATTACCTGAGCCCTTAGTGCGATTACCTTCATGATCAAATTCAATAAACGCATGAGTGCCGAGTTGGCCTTTATCGAAGCCACTTGCTGTGACAACATAGCCACTTGCTGTGCGGGCTGAAAAGTTACCACCAGTAGCAGGGACCCAACCGCGTTGACTTACCCATTTACCGGCTTCAATTAGTTCTGAAATAGCGGTATTGTTATGCATATATTCCTCGACATTCTAAAAAATATTTAGACGGCTATACATCTGTTTTAAGCAATGATAGCATCGCTTCGGGCGCAAAACCATCTTTAAGGAACCTCTGTGTTTGAAAGTAAATTGCCGAATTTAGGCACCAGCATTTTTAGTCAAATGACCGCTCTGGCAAATAAGTACCAAGCGCTTAACTTATCTCAGGGTTTTCCTGAGTTTGATGCACCTGAATTACTAAAAAAACAGCTTAATCATTATGTACTTGAGGGGGTAAATCAATATGCACCTTCAAGTGGTGTTGCAAGGCTGCAGCAGCAAATAGCCGCACTGATTGCTAGAAAATACCATAACAACATAAATTATGAGCAACAAGTTACTGTCACTTCAGGAGCTACAGAGGCATTGTTCGTGGCGATTCAAGCACTTGTCAAAGAGGGTGATGAAGTTGTGGTATTTGACCCCGCGTATGACTCGTACCAGCCAGCAATCGAACTTGCCGGTGGTCGCTCAGTTCACGTTGCCTTGCATGCGCCTGATTACAAAATTGATTGGCAAGCCGTAGCCGATGTCATTACAGACAAAACGCGTGTCATCATTATCAACACGCCACATAACCCAAGCGGTAAAATCTTTAAAACAGAAGATACTAATGCCCTTAAAGCACTTGTTGCTAAGCATGATTTATATGTAATTAGTGATGAAGTGTATGAGCACATCACCTTTGATGGCGCTTTTCATTTAAGTGCGCTGACCGACCCTGAGTTATTTGCACGCAGTTTTGTGATCTCAAGCTTTGGCAAAACCTTTCACAGCACCGGCTGGAAGATGGGTTATTGTGTTGCGCCTGCTCAGCTAATGGTGGAGTTTCGTAAAATTCACCAATACGTGACTTTTTCAAGCTTTACGCCTGCCCAGCATGCACTAGCCGATATGCTTGAGTTAGAGCCTGAGCATGTTGATGAACTGAACCTTTTTTATCAACAAAAACGCGATTTACTTAGCGAAGCACTAGCACACAGTCGCTTTAAAATATTACCAAGTGAAGGCACCTACTTCTTATTGCTCGATTATAGTGATGTATCTGATCTTGATGATGTTGAGTTTTGCCATTGGCTGGTAGAGCAAGCTGGTGTTGCAGCTGTGCCGCTTAGTGTGTTTTACAACAGCGTAAGCAGCGACAAAGTGATTCGTTTATGTTTTGCAAAAAATGATGACACATTAAAACGCGCCGCGGAGATTTTATGTCAACTTTAACCTTAGCTTTAGTGCAGTCCTCACTGCACTGGCTTGATAAAAACGCTAATCTTGCGCATTTTACTGATCAGCTTAATGGCTTAAAAGAGCAAGTTGATTTAATTGTCTTGCCAGAAACATTTGCTACTGGTTTTGCGATTAATCTAGATTGCAGTGAGCCTGAGCAAGGTGAGGTACTTAGCTGGTTAAAAGCCACAGCTAAGCAAAAAAATGCTGTGGTTGCAGGCTCTGTTTTAGTCGCAAAAGGTGATAAAAAGGCCAATCGCTTTTATTGGGCTTGGCCAAACGGCGAAGTAAAGTATTACGACAAACGCCATTTATTCTGTTTAGGTAACGAAGGCAATTTTGTTGCAGCAGGTACACAGCGCGAGATATTCACTATTAATGATTTTCGCATTTTACCGCAAGTGTGTTACGACCTTCGCTTTCCTGTATTTCAGCGTAATTGCAACGACTATGATGTGATGATAAACGTAGCTAATTGGCCCGCTGCTCGTCGCAATGTGTGGGATACCCTGTTAAAAGCACGCGCAATGGAAAACCTCTGTTATGTCGCAGGCGTAAACCGCATTGGCGCTGATGGTAATGATGTTGCCCACAGCGGAGGCACTGCTGTATATGATTTTAAAGGTGATACCTTGGCAGCGCTTGAAGATAACCAATCGGGTATCATTATTAAGCGCTTAGAAAAATCACCTTTAGATGACTTTAGAAAGGCTTTTCCTGCTCATTTAGACGCTGATCAATTTCAGTTACTGTAATTGCTCGAAGAAGCCTACTCAAAAATTTGTTAAACTCATGGTTGGATAATTTACTTTAAGCAATCATGAGTCGCAAAATCACCCCCGTTATTCTTGCTGGTGGCATAGGTTCTCGTTTATGGCCTTTGTCACGTAAAGCGATGCCTAAGCAATTTTTGTCTTTGCTTAGCGAAAAATCACTGTTACAGAGCACGTTGTTACGAGTGGCTGACTCACGATTTAATGCGCCGATTTTAGTATGCAATGAAGAGCACCGTTTTATTGCTAAAGCGCAAATTGCAGAAATCACAGATAGCTATACTCTACTGCTGGAGCCTGAAGGTAAAAATACCGCGCCAGCGATTGCCTTAGCAGCTGAATTTGCGTTGCAAAATGGCCTAACGGATCCCTTACTAGTCATGCCTGCTGATCACCACATAAGTGATTTTGATAAGCTTATTGCATGCTTAGATAATGCTATAGCGCTTTGCCAGCAACAACAGTTAGTGACCTTTGCCATTACACCCACTGAGCCACATACTGGTTATGGTTATATTCGCCAAGGTGAGCCGTTAGCCCATGAAGGCTGCTTTAAGGTGGCTGAATTCAAAGAAAAACCAGCCCGGCAATTAGCCGAGAAATACCTTGCCAGTGGTGAATATGGCTGGAATAGCGGCATGTTCTTATTTTTGCCGGATGTGTATTTAAGCGAACTTAATCGTTTTGCGCCAAAGATTGCTGACAGTGTCGCAAAGGCGGCTAGCTTTACTGCAGATTTAGGTTTTCAACGGCCTGTAGCGAATGCGCTTACAGCGTGCCCAAGTGATTCCATTGATTATGCTATTTTGGAGCGTAGCGCTAACGTTGCTGTTATTCCTGTTGATTTAAGTTGGAGTGATGTTGGCAGCTTTTCAGCACTCTCTAAAATCGCTGAAAAAGACTGTCATGGTAACTATTTAGCCTCGCAAGGCGTGAGTTTAGATAGCGAAAATAATCTACTCATCAGCGAAGCCGACCACACTATTGCGGCGCTCGGCGTGAGTAATCAAGCAATTATTCATACTCATGATGCCACTTTAGTGGCAGATAAAAGTGCGCTCGATAAGCTTCCTGACTTACTTAAGCAGCTTGCTGTTATTGATAATGACAAATTGACTCACCATCAAGCGGTATTCAGACCTTGGGGCAACTATCGAACTTTAATTGAAAGTACTGGCTTTAAGGTAAAGAAAATAATCGTCAACAGCGGTGCAAAACTCTCAACTCAACGCCATCAGCACCGTGCAGAGCATTGGGTTGTCGTATCTGGAGTGGCAAGTGTGCGAGTAGGTGATGACGAGTTTGAGCTAACAGCCGATCAATCTTGTTATATTGCGGCTAAACAATTACATAGCCTCGCTAATCAACAAGCCACACCTCTGATCGTTATTGAAGTACAAACCGGTGCAATACTTGATGAAAGCGACATCGAGCGATTTGATGATAGGTATGGTAGGGACTAGCTATAAGTTTTAACTAAATTGAGCCGGTTGTTTCTTTATTGAAAACACCCGACTTAAACTTCTATTGGTTAGGTTTTAACGCTTCCGCTTTCCCTAAGTTAATTCACTTCTTACATGTTTTAAGTAGGCTTGAAGGCTGTCTTGCCACAGCACAAGTGTATCTGTAAGCGAGTCTTTAAGAGGTTTGTTGTCGAGTAACTTACGCTCTATTTTTTTAAGCTCTAAGCCGTAACGGTTAAAGCCTAATTGCAAAGCGGTACTGGCTTGGCGGTGGAGAAGCTTGATGCACTGTTCTTTATCATCTTCTACAAGTTGTTGACAGCGAATCAACTTGTTACGAGCTGATAAAACAAATTCGTTGTAGATTGATGATACTTCATCTTCATTAAATGAGCTTACAAGTGTCGCTGCAGCCGTTTCATCGTACAAAGTGTCGCGCAGCTCGACAGCTATGCTTGCAGCCTGGTTCGTTTGCGAATCGCTAAGTGCTTGGCGTAGCTTTTGTTGCTTTATTGGTTTTCCGACAATATCTTTAATTCCCAGCGCCAAGTATTCTTTTATTTCATCGGGGCTAAGGCTTGCTGTAAAGGCAAGCACCGGTGTTCGTTGATTTAAGTGGTCAACAGTTTTGAGTTTTTTTAATACATCCTGCCCACTGAGATCGGGTAAATTCATATCAAGTAACACTACGTCAAAGTGATGCTTTTGCATTAACTCTATAGCGCTTTTACCATCTTTTGCGAGCTTAATTTTGTGCTCGTCATCGGCCATAAATTCGATAGCAATTTTTTGGTTTAGGTCGAGATCTTCGACCAATAAAACGTCAAGCCCAGTGACATAGTCTTTTGATTGGTGGCGCTGTTCAACAAGACTTAGCTCACCAATCGCAAGTGAAATATCGAAACTAAAAGTACTGCCTTTATTTAGCTCACTGGTTATATTAAGTTTACTTCCAAGCTTTTCGAGTAATCGGCTTGTTATTGCCAAACCAAGTCCCGTTCCGCCTTTTTCTTTACCTGCACTGCTTTGTACATAGGGTTCTGTGAGAAAGATAATTTCTTCGTCTTCGATACCCGGACCTGAGTCGATAACACTGATGCGAACAAGATGATCTAATTGTCTTTCTTTAAGTAACGTTACATGTATTTTTACTGCGCCGTGGTCTGTAAATTTAATCGCATTACCCACTAAGTTAATAATAACTTGTCTTAGTTTTTGCTGGTCGCAGTAGTAACATGCTTGAGCAGGTAAATCGTAAATAAGCTCAAACTTTAAATGTTTTTGTTCTGCAAGGGGGCTTAGCAGTAAGCATAAATTGTTTAACCAAGTTTTAAACTCAACATCTTCTTCATAAAGCGCTTCATCACGCTGATCTAGACTTGCATAATCAAGGACTTTATCAACCAGTAAATTGAGAGATTCTGCAGAGTTGATAATCGCTTCACAGTAAGGTTTATCGCGAGGATCACTTGATTGGTTCATGATAAGCTGTGCGCTCCCTAAAATACCATTTAGGGGGGTGCGAATTTCATGGCTAATTGTTGACAAAAATAAGCCGCGAATTTCAAGGTCTTTTTGTGCTTTTTCAGTGAGTTGATTTAAATTCTGTTCTCGGCGTTCATTACATAATAATGCCATACCCGTGGCATAAAACATGGGTGCGATAACGCCGTTAATGAATAGGGTAATACTAAACCAGTTTGCTGATAATAAGTCTGCTTTAGCAATATCGCCCATTAATAAAGTGCGGCCAGTAAAAATAGCAAGAATAATGCTGAGTATTAAAATATAGACAATGCTGCCATTAGGGTAGTTTTTGCGGCCATTGCGAATGAACAGTGCCAATAAGAACAGCGCTTCGATAACATGCTGTAAATCAGAAACTAAAATGCGACTTCTTAACTCTGAATTGTCAGTAGAGAGGTAGATCATAAGTAGCGCAAATGCTGCAGTTATACCGACAAAAGCTTTGAAACCGACACACTTAGCATTGAAAAATTGGCAAACGGCAAGAACATGAATGATCGAGGCACAAAAAAGTAGTGAGTTGGCAATCGATATACTGGCTACATTATTAATATGACCATGTAATGCAAAACTCATTACTGATGCAAACATGACAAGAGGGTAGAAAATATAAAGAAGTGTACCCGGGGTATTATTATTTGTTCGCCAGGTTAAATAGTTCAGTAACGTCATTACCGCCATCATAGCGGCGCTTACATAATATAAAGTAGCTGAATCTAGCATTATTTTTCCGGCAGTCTGCAGTCAGCTTGAGAATAAGGTCTATTGCCATGTATATCAACTACAAGATACAAAAACAGACGCTAGTAGCGTCTGTTTAACTTAGTAGGGTGTATTGTAGCAATTGGCAATAATACTTGACGAAGCGTATTGGTTTTAACGGATCTCGTCAGGAATATTTTGCTGTGCCCATGACAATAACTCGATACGGTTACGGCATTTGGTTTTTCTGAATGCACTGTACAAGTGAGTTTTTACTGTGTGTGGGCTGATGCTTAAGTCTTCAGCAATCTCTTTATTTTTCGAACCTTTACTCATTAGTGAAATAATTGCTTTTTCACGTTTAGTAAGTTTAACCGGCTCGATGTCGCCATCTGTCAGTTTATGTAAGGCATCTTTATTAAACTGCAGCATGCGATTTAATGCATTACACATGATTTCGCGGCGATACCATAATTGATCTTCCAGCAACAAACGAATGCCTTTCATTAACACATCAGCATTGTCTGTTGTGTAAAAAACACCACGGATACCACTTAACAGAGCACGGTTAGCTAATTCAGGGTTTTCATCTAAATTGAATAATACGATATCGCATTTCATGCGCAGATGAACGAGTTGCTCTTTAAGCTTACCCCATGGATCAGTGCTTGATGTTTCAATGAATAACAAGCGTGTGCCTTCAGGTACTTCAGAAATATCAGTACCAGATGTGACGTCTAGCCCCTGTGTTTTTAAAAGTGGTTCTAATACATTAACACCAATTGTGTTAACCGGTTCTGGATCTAATAATAAAAAGGCTGAACTACTCATATATATACACTCTTGAATAAAGTTGACAGTTTCATCCTACCACGCAATCCACCCCTTTCGTATTAGAAATTTCTGAGAGTTGTGCAGGAAAAGTGCAGTTTGTGTCTATTTTGTGTCAAATAATACAGTTAGTTAACTTAATGCAACGTGTTAACTAACTGATATATATATAGTATAGTTCAAATTAATATGTTTGTACTACTTTTTACAGTTATTTACATATTAAAGTGCTAGATGCTTTCTTTCATCTTATCTTGGTAAGGAGGCCAACCCATTGGTTTGCCCGCTAACATGTGTAGGTGTATATGGTACACCGTTTGCCCGCCATGTTCGTTACAATTCATCACAACACGAAAGCCATCCTCACTAAAACCAAATTGCTTAGCTAGTTTTGCAGCAACGACATACAAGTGACCAACCAAGTGGGCATTTTCTTCTGTAACGTCATTAACAGTCGCAATTGGTGTTTTGGGAATGATCAATACATGAAAGGGTGCTTGTGGATTAATGTCTTTAAAAGCCAGTGATAACTCGTCTTCATAGACAATATCGGCAGGGATCTCGCGATTAATAATCTTTGTAAAAATAGTCTCTTGGCTCATACTTAGCTCTCTTATAAATGTGGTTAAATGACCGCCCACTAATGACAAACTTTATTTGCAGTGTCAAACTGAAACTGCCACAAGTTGAACAACCAAGGAGTGAACATGCGTAAGTTAGTATTACTGAGTAGTGTGTTAATGCTATTGAATAGTGTTAGCAGTGTAGCCGAGACTATTCACTTTCCAGAAGAGCTTGTACCGTTACAAGTGGGAGATCGCCTTATTGAGCAATCATTTTTTAGCCGTGTTGATGATGTTGAGCTTGCCCCAGGTACCTATCAGCTGAAAATGAAATACACAGATCTATATGAGCAAGGTTATGACGACCATCAGGTTGTAGAGTCAGAGCCTTTTTGGGTTGAAGTGACGGTTGAAAATGGCAAAGACTATGATGTTGTATTTAATCGCGCCAGTAATGCTGTAGCAGCGCAGGTGTTTGCTGAGTCACCTCAAGTGAGTCTAAAAGCGAAAGGCAGTGAGCTTGCGATGCCGTTATCAATTGTTAGTTATCGTGCACAGTCAACGTCAGCGCAAGCTGTTGCGACAGCGCCTGTTGCAAGTTCAAGTAGTAAGCCTGCGACAGCGGTGCCAGTTACCTTACCTGCAAAAGTACCAGGTGGGCAGGCTGGATTAAAAAATATGCCAAATGCAGTGGCAATGTTAGAGTTTTGGTGGCAACAAGCGAGCCCTGAAGAGCGTCGTGCATTCTTACAAAAGGTAAGCAACTAATTCTAATTATTAAAAAAGGCGCTGAAATCAGCGCCTTTTTTGGGTTTAGTGACTTATTTTGCGAATAAGTCGTCTACTGTACCTTGTGCAAGAGGGTGGTAACCCGGACGTGCTTTTAAGTACACATCATGCGCCCAGTCTTTTTTACCGTTTTTAATAAGTGCTTTATATAGTGGCACAATTAATTTACGGCGACCGATGCCAGAGAGGTGCTTATCAAGAGCAGGGTAAATTGGTTGATAACCATTACCTACCGCTAGCATAAACCATGCGAAAGCGCGCTCAGCATTAGTTGACTGTGTTAAGTTGAATTGCTTATCAAGCTCAGTCATTTTTTCAATGCTTAAATCGCGAGGTAGATTATTTAAAAAGTGTAGCCACTCATGAACAGACCAATCTGCTGTTGGTAATTGAGCTGCGCTAATCTCACCGTTTAACCATGTTTTGGTCACTGCATCAACTTTATCGAAAGCATCAGAGGTTGGATTTGGTGCGTCGCTTGGTAAGCCTGGCTCAAAAATCCACTCATTAACTTTATCCATGCTGACCACGCCTGGGTATTTGTCGATCAGGTTTGCTTTTAAGTAAGTAACAAATTGAGCGGTTGTAAGAGACTTAAACGCAAATTGATCAAAGTAACCTTTTACAAATGGGTCAAACTTGTCACGACCATATTTGTTTTCTAGATAGATTAAGAAAAGTTGACCTTTAGTGTAAGGCACTGAGCTAAATGCATCATCAGGATCGCGGCCATTTAGTTTTAAGTTAAGGCGCGTATCTGGTGCTGGTAGCGTTTTAAGTAATGCACGTAAGCCTGCTGCATCAAGTGCTTGTTCCATCACTGCACGGTCACGGCCAAACACTTCTTCCATGATGCGGTTTTCAACGTAAGACGTGAAGCCTTCGTTTAGCCATAAATCTTCCCACGTTGCATTAGTCACTAAGTTACCAGACCAAGAGTGAGCAAGCTCGTGAGCAATTAGGTTTACTAAGCTTTTATCACCAGCAACAACCGTTGGTGTGATGAATGACAAGCGTGGGTTTTCCATGCCACCGAATGGGAAGCTTGGTGGCAGCATTAATAAGTCGTAACGACCCCATGCGTATTCGCCATACATTGCGTTAGTTTTGTCGATCATCGCTTGTGTGTCGTTAAACTCCGCAACCGACGCATCTAAAATTGTTGGCTCAGCAAAAATACCGGTTTGCTTAGACATGGCTTTAAATTCTAAATTACCCGCACCAATTGCGATTAAGTATGGCGAAATGGGTTGTGGCATATCGAATAAGTAGTCGCCGTCTTTATAAAGCGCATCTTTATTGTCAGCACTCATAACTGCACGAATGTCTTTAGGAGTGTGAATACGTGCTGAGTAAGTTACGCGCATTGCAGGCGTATCTTGTACAGGGATCCAACTACGAGCATGAATTGCTTGTGATTGGCTGTACATAAATGGGTGTGACTTACTGGCTGTTTGCTCTGGTGTTAACCACTGTAAACCTGAAGCTTCTGGGCGGCTGTTGTAGTAGATACGTGCTTTAACCGCTTGGCTTTTAAATTTAATTGTTAATTTTGAGCCCTTCACGTCATCACGTGCAGCAAGGGTGAAGTCAGCTTTGTGCCAGCTGCCTTTTTTATCTTGATACATTACTTTGTCGATATCTAAATCGCGAGTATCAAGTACCAGTGTTTTGCTGTTCGCATTGTGCCAATCTAGCGTATGCTCAACAAAACCCTCTAGTTGTTTGTCATCAAAATCAACATCTAAATCTAGTAGTAGGTGAGTGGTTGTTACGTCATCTAAGTTTGCGTAAGTGTGCTGGCTGATTGCATCTGCAGTTGCTTGAGAGCAAGCACCGGCCATAGCAAGACTTAAAAGTAATGGTTTAAACTTCATAATAACCCTGGAACACAAATGAAAAAGAGCCCGTTTTATAACATGATTAGTGCAGTGGGTTGAGTGATTTTTACAATCTAATGCGTATTTTGCGACGATAGGTTACACTAATGCGATTAGTTACCGGTAACCTTTGAGGCGTTTTGTGGCTCAGTCCCTGCAATCTTTTCATACCTTTTCTTTGCCAAGCCAATGCCAGCATTTTTATCAAATTGATGAAGTGAATCAGCTTTTAAGCACAGACTTTTCGTCTCCCTTTTGTATTTTAGGTGAAGGCAGTAATACGGTGTTTTTATCTGACTACCAAGGTTCTGTCGTTCACATGAACACGAAGGGCATAAATATAGAGCAGCAAAGTGATGGCTTTTTATTGCATATAGCGGCCGGAGAAAACTGGCATCAATTAGTCGCTATGACCATTGCCAATGACATGCCAGGGCTTGAAAACCTTGCTTTAATCCCCGGTACCGTTGGTGCTGCGCCAGTGCAAAATATTGGTGCTTATGGTGTGGAGCTCGAAAAGTTTGTTAGTTATGTTGAGTACTTTGATATTGCTACCAAAACAATAAACCGTTTAACAAAAGACGAATGCCAATTTGGCTATCGTGACTCTATCTTTAAACATGCACTTAAAAATAAAGCAGTGATCACTCAAGTCGGGTTACTGCTCCCTAAAAAGTGGCAACCAGTGCTTAGTTATGGGCCATTGCAACAGCTTACAACTCCTTCGCCACAGCAGGTGTTTGAACAAATCATCACAACTAGAAACAGCAAACTACCAAACCCAAGTGAACTTGCTAATGCGGGAAGTTTTTTTAAAAACCCAGTGATCTCTAATGAACAACTTGCGGTACTTCTAAAACAGTACCCTGAGCTACCTCATTACTATGTTGATGCTGAACATCATAAGGTTGCCGCAGGGTGGTTGATTGAACATGCTGGGTTAAAAGGCTATCAAGTTGCAGGAATTGAAGTTCATCAGCAGCAAGCGTTAGTGCTCGTGAATCACGGCAATAGCACTGGAGATGATTTAATTGCCATGGTGAAACATGTTCAGCAACAAGTCTGGCAAAATTACAAAATTGCGCTACAACACGAGGTGCGACTGATTGATGCCGATCGTGAGTGTCACATTGAATTGGGAGCTTCATCATGAAAGCGCCAGATGGTAACAAATTAGCTATTTTGCAAGCGCTCAATCAAGGTGGTTTTGTTTCTGGCCAGCAATTAGGAGAGCAATTAGGTATTAGCCGTGCTGCTGTTGGTAAACATATTCATTCTTTGCAGGAAATGGGCCTAGATATCTTTAAAGTAACGGGTAAAGGGTATTGCCTGAACAATAATGCAGGGTTTCTAAATCAACAAGCGATTACTGAGCAGTATAACAAACTAGGTGGTAACACAGCCAACGTTGAGGTGCAGCCAATTATTGATTCAACCAACAGTGAATTAATGCGCCGTCTTCAAAGTGATGTTCCGTTAACATCTGGCACTGTACTGGTTGCGGAAATGCAACAAGCAGGAAAAGGCCGTCGCGGCCGAGTATGGCAATCACCATTTGGCGCTAATTTATACTTTAGTTACTTCTGGCGCTTGGATGATGGCTTACAGGCGGCGATGGGAGTGTCGATTGCAGTAGGGCTAGCTGTATATGATGCCTTAAAAGCTTTGTATCAAATTGATGTTGAGCTTAAGTGGCCAAACGATATTTATATAAACAGAGAAAAACTGGCGGGTGTTCTCGTTGAACTTGATGGGCAACCACAAGGGCCCTGTCAATTAGTGATCGGTATTGGCATAAACCTACATATGCCCGAAAGTGTCAGCCAACACATTGACCAAGCTTGGACCGACCTGAGTCAGCATGTTCAAAAGTTAGATAAGAATAAACTCGCTGCTTATTTGTGTATTTGTTTAGAACAGCGATTAGCGCAGTACCAGCAGTCAGGGCTAAACGAGATGTACATACAATGGAATAGCTTAAATGCATTTGCTAAAGAGTGTGTCGAGCTAAATACAGGGCATCGTAGCTGGCGAGGAATTTGTGAAGGGATTGATAGCCAAGGTGGTATCCGCATTCGCCAAGACGGAGAGGTAAAAAGTTATTATGGTGGTGAGATTTCATTGCGTAAGGCAGATAAATGAGACTGTTAGTTGATGTAGGTAATACTGCTATTAAAGCTGTTTTATATAATCAGGGCTGTTACAAACAATGTGAACTGAATGCGCTGCCTTGGCCGCAAATTAATGACATGGTGTTTGCTTGTGTAGGCAGCACCGAGTTGCTTGCTCCTCTCATTAAGTTAGCCGAGCAACATAAAGTTACCGTGTACGAGGCAAAAGTAAGCGCTAAACTTGAGAATTTAAAATGTGCCTACGAGCACTTTACCAATTTAGGTATTGATCGTTGGCTTGCACTAATTGCTGCATATGTGGAGCTGCCAAAGCAACACTGTATTGTGGTCGATGCTGGCACCGCAACAACGATTGATGTATTAAACAGCGAAGGAGAACACCTTGGCGGGTGGATTTTGCCTGGGCTTGATTTAATGACAACCTCATTAACGCAAAATACGCAAAAAGTGTTCGATGATGGGCAAACTCCATTTGCTGCAGAGTTAGGCCGAAACACCCCTAATGGTTTAAAAAACGGTGCGCTTGTTGCGACTGTAGGGGCAATTGAGCAAGCTAAGCGTCATCTTAATAATGAAAATAGCTGCTTATTATTCGCTGGTGGCTATGGAAAGTTGTTGGCCGAGCAGTTCGCTGTGAGTGAGTTTGACAGTCAGCTTGTTTTTAAAGGACTGAATTACTGGTTAGAATTAACACTAAAACAGTAAAAAAGCCTATATTTGCCTGAATAGTGAGCGTTTAACACATAAAATCACATTTTTTTTGATTTTATTGTTGCATCACAATAAACCTTACCTTAGAATCTCGCCCCGTACTAAAGCAGTGCCGACTTAGCTCAGTTGGTAGAGCAACTGACTTGTAATCAGTAGGTCATCCGTTCAACTCGGATAGTCGGCACCACTTTCCTTTTACCGGAAGTGACTTAGTAAAGAATTTTCGTGGAGGGGTTCCCGAGCGGCCAAAGGGATCAGACTGTAAATCTGACGGCTCAGCCTTCGCTGGTTCGAATCCAGCTCCCTCCACCACTTTATTCTTGACGGTTAGAGGTAGTTTAAGAACAGGTTCCTATGCGGGCATCGTATAATGGCTATTACCTCAGCCTTCCAAGCTGATGATGCGGGTTCGATTCCCGCTGCCCGCTCCAGACTTCTGGTGTTGCTGATATAGCTCAGTTGGTAGAGCGCACCCTTGGTAAGGGTGAGGTCGGCAGTTCAAATCTGCCTATCAGCACCAGTATCGAGAACTCATCTTAATTTCTTCCTTTATCTGTCAGAAAAAACTATTTGAAATTTGAAAAAATTAAATTAATCTACCCTCGGTGGATTATTTTCATATGTAATCTAGATACACAAAACTGATAGGTTCCGTCATGGCAAAAGAAAAGTTTGAACGCGTAAAACCGCACGTAAACGTTGGTACAATCGGCCACGTTGACCACGGTAAAACAACTCTAACAGCAGCAATCACTAACGTACTTGCAAAAGTATACGGTGGTGTAGCTAAAGACTTCGCATCAATCGATAACGCTCCAGAAGAGCGTGAGCGTGGTATCACAATCTCAACTTCACACGTTGAGTACGATACTCCAACTCGTCACTACGCACACGTAGACTGTCCAGGACACGCCGATTATGTTAAAAACATGATCACTGGTGCTGCTCAAATGGACGGCGCAATCCTAGTAGTTGCTGCGACTGACGGTCCTATGCCACAAACTCGTGAGCACATCCTACTTTCTCGTCAGGTTGGTGTACCTTACATCATCGTATTCATGAACAAATGTGACATGGTTGACGACGAAGAGCTACTTGAGCTAGTTGAGATGGAAGTTCGTGAACTTCTTTCTGAGTACGACTTCCCAGGTGATGACTTACCACTAATCCAAGGTTCTGCGCTTAAAGCGTTAGAAGGCGAGAAAGAGTGGGAAGACAAGATCGTTGAACTAGCAGACGCGCTAGATTCATACATCCCAGAGCCAGAGCGTGACATCGATAAGCCATTCATCATGCCTATCGAAGACGTATTCTCAATCCAAGGTCGTGGTACTGTTGTAACTGGCCGTGTTGAAGCTGGTATCATCAACGTGAATGACGAAGTTGAAATCGTAGGTATCAAAGAAACTACGAAGACAACTTGTACAGGTGTTGAGATGTTCCGTAAGCTTCTAGACGAAGGTCGTGCGGGTGAGAACATCGGTGCACTACTACGTGGTACTAAGCGTGAAGACGTTGAGCGTGGTCAAGTACTTTGTAAGCCTGGTTCAATCAAGCCACACACTAAATTCACTTCAGAAGTATACGTACTTTCTAAAGATGAAGGTGGTCGTCACACTCCTTTCTTCAAAGGTTACCGTCCACAGTTCTACTTCCGTACAACTGACGTAACAGGTGACGTACAGTTACCAGAAGGCGTAGAAATGGTAATGCCTGGTGACAACATCAAGATGACTGTAGAGTTAATCTGCCCAATCGCGATGGACGAAGGTTTACGCTTCGCTATCCGTGAAGGTGGCCGTACAGTTGGTGCTGGTGTTGTTGCATCTATCGTTGAGTAATCAACTATAGTGATGCATTAAGCATTGAGAAAAACCCGAGCTTAGTCTCGGGTTTTTTTATGGGTGAAAAAGCTGGAAGCTTTAAGCTGTATAGAGCGAAAGGTTAATCTGCCGCCTTTACTCGCCTGCTGATTTCTTTAACTCATCGAGCATATTCGGGTCACCAATCATTTCATCAATAATGCTTTTTACACTCTCGTTTATAGGGTGCCTATAAATAGTTAAAATTTGCTGCGCCAGTTGTTGGCTATTATCAGCTTGCTCATTTCGTGCTATGAAATATTGCGATAGTATCCCTTGTGCTGCTAAGCGGCGTATATATTCATTGTCATCGCGCTCGAGTATTTGTGTATATTGTTGAGTTAATCTTGAGTCTAAAATAGGAGATTGTGAAACTAACTCAATCGCTTGAACGCGCAGTTTATTATCTTGGCTATTGGCCGCGATATTTAGCATGCTATTAGCAATATCGTAGTCATATTCTGGCAGCGTTTGCTTGCCAAGCATAAACATATTCATTTGTAATTGAGCCATGGCTTTGAGACGGTCTTTGTCTGACTGGTATGGATCAATAATTTGCTCACGTAGTTGTTTGTTTAGACTGTCAGCATAATCGGGTTCCGATTTTAATCTCAATTCGTAGTCATCAGGTAGGCTATTATAAAAACCATAAATCGGGTTATTCTGCTCGGCTTTTTCAAGCGCTTGTTGCTCTTTCTCTGCGAGGATTGCGAGTACAGATTCTTTTAGATCTGGGGTGATAGTTTGGTGCGATGCGCTACCTTGCCTGAGCTCGGCAACTTGTTTTTTTAGTGAAATAATACTTTTATTCAACCTTGCTAAGGTTTGCCCATCATCATGCTCAACAGCATCAAAATCACTGCTGGCTAAGTTGTATTGTTGCTCTGAGTCGGTCGTTAACTGATTTATTTGTGGCTGCTTGGTTTGAAAAAAGGTGCCGTAGCAGGAGATTACAAGAGCTGCTCCAGCTAAGCAAAGTGATATGTTTCCTTTACTAAATAGCATAGTTAAATCCTTCCTAAAAAAGGTAATTTAACCTTTTCCAATAAAAAATACCAATAGCTATGAAGTAGAAGTTGTAGTCGCCAATAAGCACATAAAAATAAGCGCTTATTGGCGGTAAGAATTAGTGATTCGCTGCGTATTGCTCAGCTTGCTTCCAAACACGAAGCATATTGCCACTTAAAATCTTTTTAATATCTGCATCACTGTAACCGCGATCCATAAGCCCTTGTACTAGGTTCGGGTAGCTCGATACGTCTTTTAAGCCTACAGGTAATGAATCCCCGACGCCATCGTAGTCAGAACCAATACCAACATAATCAATGCCAATTAGTTCAACTACATGATCAATGTGATCAAGAACTTGTTCTAGGCTTGCAAATGGAAATGGATTTTTTGCGCGATATGCTGCATCAAAATCTTTGCTTAGCTTAGTGCCTTCTTTTTTCTTATCTGCTTTCGCTGCTTTGAGCTGGTTATACCAAGAGCCGGCTTGCGATGTAACAAAGCTTGAGCCAAAGTTTATTTGAATAACGCCGCCATTCTTTTTTAGGGCTAATAACATGTCGTCATTCATATTACGCTCAAAGCCCGGTGTATATTTACGCAGTGATGAGTGCGAAGCAATTACAGGTACTTTTGAGATTTCCATTACTTGATAAAACGCGTCATCAGAAATATGCGAAACGTCGACAAGCATGCCAATATTGTTCATTTCTTTAACTAGCTCTTTACCAAATGGACTAAGGCCTTTCCATTTACGGCGAAGGTCATATGAAGAGTCAGAAATATGGTTGCTTTGAGAATGAGCTAGCGTGATGTAACGAATGCCACGGTCATAAAAATGCTTAAGGTTTTTAATCTCGCCTTCAATCGGTGAGCCGTTTTCCATACCCATTGCAATAGACATTTTGCCTTGCTGAAATTGTGCTTTTACATCGTCTGTTGAGTCGGCAATTGCAAACTTTTCTGGTGCACGCTGTACAACGGCTTCCATACTGTCGATTAACTGATTTGCAAGCTGGTAGCTCTTACCTTTGCCTTCAAATTCAAGATTTGCAGGAATATAAATCGACATAAAAGGTGCATTTAAGCCACCTTTTACGGCTCGAGGGTAATCAAAATCGCCATCGCTAGTCGCTTTAGTAACATCTGCCCATTTTTCATGAATGCGGTACGGAACGTCGATATGGGTATCAATTAAAATAGTCTCTTTAGTAAGCTTGATAGCTTTTGCTGAGGCTGTTACTTCCTCGGCATGGGCTTGCCCAATTAAGGCAAGCGAAACAGCGGCAAATAAGGAGCTTAGTTTTTTCATTTTAATGGCTCTTTAAGTTAAAAAGCCATTGTGAAGGGTTGCGATAAAAGTTACAAGTTTAGTCGTTGAATGACGCTTGGTACTCGGGATCAGCTTGTAGGGCGATGAACTCTGCTTTTGAAATAATTGTCACAGACTCATGTAACTCAGAAAAGAACACCATGGCTTCTCCCGATTTTAATTGCTGCTGAACTTGGGCTACCTTACTTTCAATGCTGAACTCTTGTTCACCGTAATCAGTGCCTTCACGCAATACATAGCTTTCGAT
The DNA here is from genome assembly GCF_004792295.1 of Pseudoalteromonas sp. MEBiC 03607. Classification (NCBI taxonomy): domain Bacteria; kingdom Pseudomonadati; phylum Pseudomonadota; class Gammaproteobacteria; order Alteromonadales; family Pseudoalteromonadaceae; genus Pseudoalteromonas; species Pseudoalteromonas sp. MEBiC 03607. Next base: position 347,369 of record NZ_SRRY01000001.1, on the reverse strand, counting down.
TAAATTGTAAAGGGTTTCTTTATCGAGGCGTTCGTGTGGAATGATCATAACTGCTCTTTTGTTACTAACTGTTGAAAATAGTCAGGTACAACACGCTCAAGCCAGTAAATAGGTTTAAACGGGTTATTGCCACTAATAAAACCAACATGGCCACCTTTTTCGGAGATACGCAGCGTAACATATTCGCTTACATCAGTGCTATTTGGTACAGCTTTAATTGACAGCATTGGGTCATCTTTGGCGTGTACAATAAGTGTAGGTGTTGCAATCGCTTTTAAAAACGGTTTGGCGCTTGCTTGCTGATAATAATCTTCAGCACCGGCAAAGCCATGCAGAGGTGCAGTCAGCATGTTGTCGAATTGCCATAAATCATCAATTGCCATCAGCTTTTCTGGTGTTAGGCTAATTTGCTGTTCGATTTGTGGTAGCTTTCTATGCATTGATTTTTTCATACGATCGAGCAAATACTTTTGATAAATTTTACTTAAGCTTTTGCGGATCACTTGGCAAGAGGATGACAAATCAAATGGTGCAGACACAACCGCAGCGCCATTTAAATTTGATTTACTACCTTGCTCACCTAAATACTTTGCCAGTACATTACCGCCCAGTGAAAAGCCGACAGCAAATAAAGGACGCTTAGGAAATTTACTTTTCAGATAGTTGATAAAAAAGCGTAAATCTTCGGTCTCACCACTATGATAAGCGCGAGCTAAACGGTTTGCTTCCCGTGAGCAGTTTCGAAAATGCATTAACACCACAGCAAAGCCTTGCTGCTTGAGCTTTTTCATCATGCCTTTGGCATAAAAACTATTAATATTGCCCTCAAGGCCATGCAATACAATGGCTAAAGGAGCGTGTTCGTTTTGAGGCGTTGCCCATGCCAGTTCTAAAAAGTCACCATCAGGCGTGTTAATTGTTGATAAGTCGTAGCGAGTATTATGAAAAGGGCGAAAGAAGCGCGGCATTATGGTTTGTAAATGGCGATTGCGCATCCACCACGCAGGCTTAAACTCAGGTAACATAGCTAACACTTTAAAGACAATACAGGCCGCTATTGTAGCAAGTTTTTGCATTTTTAGAACACTTTAGCAGATTTTGCTTATCTGCTGAAAATAAAAAGCCCCTAAACAATAAATTGGATAGGGGCTTTGTGCGTCGTGCTTAATTCTTACTTAGGAACTTCTGCGTCGTGAACTTTTTTAATAAAGTAACCAACATAGAAAAGGCATAAAACGATAACAACTGCCAATATGCCGAATGACATAAATAAAACTGGGTCGCTAAAAAAATCTCTAAAGAATACGTTCATGGTTGTGCCTCCTAATGTCTATGGGTTAATCATAGGCTGGCTTTGCATACCCTGACATGATCCAGATCAAGCATTTTTCCTGATGTGAAATAAGGCGATTTAATAGTTGATTTGGATCAAGTTTATTAGGTTAGGTTGGTTTGAGCGCAGCGAAACCCAACATAAACAGAAGTGCCGAATTAGAACCGTCCTTACAATTAGGCTTGATCTCGACTCTTTATCGACTCTTTAAACTTTACCCCAGCTAACTCGCTAGCTCGCGACCAAGATAAAGCCTTATATTTTTAGTATTTGTGTGCTGAGTGAATATCATGGTATTCGCTGTGTCTATTAGTAATTGTTGCTGTTGTTTTTCGAGTCTTAATTCTGCGCTAAGTAGCTCTTTTCGAATGGTGGGGTAGTCTGAAATCTCAGTTTGAATGGTTTTAAGGTAGGCGCGTGTGGCTCGTAGGGGCTTTAAAGCCTGTTGATCAAACTCGGCAATGCACGACTCAAGTTCACTCAGTTGAGAGAGTGTTACAGCCAGCTCTAAAGAATCAAGATAATAAAGCAGCAGGCAAAGGTTAACATTTTTACCTTGCTGGTTTTGATAGCCTAATAGCTTTGCTTGCATGCCATCTTCGCTATAAAGATGGCATGCAAACTGCCAAAATTCCTCGCTATTAAGCGGTTTCATCGGCAAAGGCCTGCTCTTTTTCTTCAAGCTCTTCAAGTGCCATGAGCAGCTCTTCTTCAACGTCATTAAGCTTTGGAGTTAAGCTTGCTTGCTTAGCGAGTAGCTCGGTTAGCTTGGCTTTATTCTCATCACTGTATAAGTCATTATCGGCAAGCGCGCTTTCGATTTCCCCAAGCTCTGTTGAGTACTTATCAAGTTGCTTTTCAAGCTTGTCGATTTGCTTTTTCAACGGCTGCACTGATTTTCTGAATTCGGCTTCTAAGCGTTTTTGCTCTTTGCGGTTAACGCTTGAATGGGCTTTAGGGGTATTGTCTTCGTTGCTTTTAGCTGCTTCTTTGTTGGCGTTGAGTAGCCACTGGTAATAGGCATCAAGGTCATAACCAAATTGCGTTACTTCGCCGTTATCAACGAGGTAATACTCATCAGCGGTATTTTTTAACATGTGACGGTCATGCGATACAGTAACCATTGCACCTTCAAAACCTTGTAGCGCCATTACTAGGGCATGGCGCATTTCTAAATCTAGGTGGTTAGTTGGCTCATCGAGTAACAGTAGATTTGGCTTTTGATACACTAACATGGCTAACACTAAGCGGGCCTTTTCACCGCCAGAAAACGGTGCAACAGGCTCAAGCGCTTTATCGCCAAAGAATGCAAAACCACCTAAAAAGTCTCGTAATGACTGCTCTGTTGCCTGCGGATTTAAGCGCTGTAAATGTGTTACTGCGCTAGCTTTTAGATCGAGTGACTCCAGCTGATGCTGCGCAAAGTAACCAATGTTTAAGCCCTGATGCTGAAATACTTCTCCAGCTTGTGGTTGTAATTCGCCAGCTAATAATTTGATTAATGTTGATTTACCTGCACCATTTCGGCCAAGCAGCGCAATACGGCTACCCGGAACTAGGTTTAGCTTAATGCTATGCAAAATAGTGGTATCGCCGTAGCCAGCTTTAGCTTGGTCGAGCGTCATTAATGGATTTGGCAGGGCTGTAGGCTCAGCAAACTCAAAATCAAAGGGTGAATCAGCATGGGCCGGGGCCAACTTTTCCATGCGTTCTAAGGCTTTTACTCGGCTTTGTGCCTGCTTAGCCTTACTGGCTTTTGCTTTAAAACGCGTAATAAACTTTTCTAGATGAGCAATTTGTTCTTGCTGCTTTTCGAACATGGCTTGCTGTTGTAATAAACGCTCTGCTTTTTGGCGTTCGAATTGCGAGTAATTGCCTTTATAAACATTTATTTTTTGTGCGTCTATGTGCCAAATTTGGTCAACGACGGCATCTAAGAATTCGCGGTCATGAGAAATCAGTACTAGGGTGCCTGTGTAGGCACGTAAGAATCGTTCTAGCCAATAAACAGCATCGAGATCTAAGTGGTTGGTTGGCTCATCCAGCAGTAATAAATCAGCATCACGAATAAGTGCTTGTGCTAAGTTTAAACGCATACGCCAACCACCTGAAAAGGCACTCACCGGGTTGTCTATTTGCTCATTACTAAAACCTAAACCGTGTAATAGTTCACCCGCTTTTGCTTCAATGCTGTAGCCTTGAATATGTTCTAGACCAATATGTGCTTTTGCTTGCGCATCACCATCGTTATTTTGCTCGGCTTCACGTAGTGCGATTCTTAATGTGTAGTACTCAGGGTGACCTTGTAATACGTAATCTATGGCGCTTATTTCAAGGGCTGGTGTTTCTTGTTTAACAGAGGCTATTGACCAATCTTTTGGTATTTGGCATTCACCAGCATCAAGCTGTAACTCAGACTTTAATAGCGCGAACAAGGTTGATTTACCACAACCATTAGCGCCCACAAGGCCAACCTTATGTTCTGGGAATAAGGTTGCAGAGGCACCTTTTAATAAGGCGTTGCCACCTCGTAGTAGCTCGATGTCTGAAATTTGGATCATGAAAGTTTACTTGCACTGCATAGATTAAATTTTGCTTATCATAACACGGATCACATTAGGCTTCGCAATCGTATCAAACAGAGAATTATTAGGCTAAAATAGCCGCCTACATGCCACGGGAGATCATTTATGAGACAAAAGAAACGCTTTATCGCCGGTGCATCATGCCCTGAGTGTAAAGCTATGGATACTATGATGCTATACAAAGAGCACGATGTTGAAAAAGTAGAATGCGTACAGTGTGGCCATAAAATGACGCAACCAGAGAAAGCGGTGCAAGCGTCAACCCGCCAGTTTGAGCAAGTAATTGGTGTATTTAAGCCGGGCGAATAACACCCGGCTTGTAACCCTCACATTAATAGTGTGGCGGAGGCGGCTCTTGCATCTGCGACATCAATGAAGGCTGTTGTGCTTCTTTGATTTTTTCTGCCAGCAACTCAGTCTGGCGTTTCATTTTTGCCAGCTGCTGTTGGTGTGCTTTAAGCTCATCATTCAATATTTCAATTGTTTCATCTTGAAAAGCGACTTTCGCTTCAAGTTCCATTAGACGATTTTCAATTGTGTTCATTCGATTCTCTTAAATTAAAACTTTCAGCAAATCCGCTGGAGCTTTCGGTTAATAACGCTTGGCTGTTATCAGTAAACGCAACATCTAACACCACGGCCGATTTTGGGCGACTTCCCTCACGAGGAATGACCTGCCACGTTTGTAACTTCTTACCTGAGTTTAGCTGCCATAATTCGACGAGTCTATTTGGTGACCCAGTTGCAATTAAACTGCCTTCATCATTAAAGCGAGCGGCGGTAAAAATTTTCTGACGCGCAATATACTGCAGTTTGCTAACAAGATCACCTGTAGTCAGTTGCCATACATTTGCTTGCTTCATACTGTCTGCTGTAAATGCATAACGACCTTGTGGATCAAGGGCAACTTGCGTGACGCGAGTCGGGTGATTAAAGCGGTGAATGACTTGCCCTGTACGGGTATCCCAAAAGTAGGCCACATAGTCATTAGAACCACTAATGGCGAAATGGCCGTTAGGGGATAAATCAACAACATTTACTTTTTCTTGGTGACCAAGGAACTCTATACGACGTCCGGTCTCTAAGTTCAGGTATACAACAACACCATCGGCGCGACCATATAAAACACTCTGGCCTTGATTACTAATTGCGATATCTCTGATTGTTGAGGCGTGTATTTTGTAATAACCTGAGTTTTCACCTGTGGCGATGTCCCATACAGCAAAGGTTGATTTTTCTGCGGTAACAGCATGGCTGTTGTCATAGGAAATTGCCACGGTATGAACAAGGCTATCTTGGTTTTGCTGTTGGAACCATTGGTATTTTAATACGTGCTGTTGATTATCCCACAGCGCGACCCCATGGTGTATTGATGAGATTAAGCTGTATTTACCATCGTGCGAAAGTGCAGAGGCAAATGCTCCTTGTGCAGCATGCTCGTAGCGTGCTGTAGATTGCTCATGTTGTTCTGAGCAAGCAACAACCAAGCCAAGGCTCAGTAGATACAAAAAAGTACGAAATATCGACATATTACGGGTATTTCCCCTTAACTCTTAGTGATTGAGAGGTTAGACTAGGTCTCATGGAAGGCCTAGGTTGTTAGTCTAATCACTAGCTTATGCATTTGCATGACGTTTAGTTATTAGACAAGCAGCCTACCACGTAGGTCGTAACTCTTTAACTAGTAATAATACAATAATTGACAACTGCAAAGTGTGTCGGAGATATAAAATGAGAAAGACGATTAAATTGTCATTGATTGCAGCGTCAGTTTTAGCGCTTACAGCTTGTAATCAGGAAGCAAAAAAAGAGCAGCAAGCTGAGGTTAAACTAGAGACTGAAGCACAACAACAAGCATACGGTATTGGTGCATCTGTTGGTAACTTCTTAAACCAAGACCTAGCAGAAAAGAAAGAATTAGGTGTTGAGCTTGATGAAGCGCTACTTAAGCGCGGCTTTGAAGACGCACTTGCTGGTAATGCTAAGCTTGATGATGAAAAAATTCGTGAAGTGTTAACTGCGCTTGATCAAAGCATTCGCACTAAACAACAAGAAAAAGCGAAAGTAGAAGCTGAAAAGAGCAAAGCTGAAGGCGAAAAATTCTTAGCTGAAAACGCGAAGAAAGAAGGCGTTACAGTAACTGAGTCTGGCCTACAGTACGAAGTGATCACACAAGGTGAAGGTGAAAAGCCAGTAGCAACTGACGTTGTTAAAGTACACTACAAAGGTACTTTACTAGACGGCACTGAGTTCGATAGCTCTTACTCACGTAATGAACCAACTACGTTCCCACTTAACCGTGTGATCCCAGGTTGGACTGAAGGTTTACAATTAATGCCAGTTGGCTCTAAGTACAAGTTCACTATTCCATCTGAACTTGCATACGGTGAGCGTGATCTTGGTAAGATCCCAGCTAACTCAACGCTTGTTTTCGAAGTAGAATTACTTGAAATCCAAAGCGATGAAAAAGCAGTACCAGCTGAGTAATATTTAACTCAATAAAAAAGGGCCGAATGGCCCTTTTTTTATGCGCGAATTGGTATTAACTAAATGCCGCTTCTGTCATTTTTAATGTGCCACTATCTGCATCAAGCTCAACCAAAGTGCCAACAGGCAAGATAAATTGGCGCTTAATATGGCCAATCATAGCCCCACGATAAGCAGGAATCCCCAGCGGTTTAATATAGTCTGCAAAAATATCATCTAGGGTTAATGAACCATAACCACGACCTGGCCTACAGTCATTACAATCGCCAAATACAAAGCCTGCAATCTTATCAAGTGCGCCCATAAGTTTTAGTGTGCTCATCATTCTGTCAATTCGATAGGGCGCTTCATCGATATCTTCTAAAAATAAAATTGCGCCGTCAAAATCGGGTAAATAGCTTGATCCCGCAAGTGCGGTCAGTACCGTTAAATTACCTCCAATTAACTGTCCTGTAGCCTTTCCTGAAGTAATTGTTTGGGTCAGGTATTGTGTGTTAACGAGCTCATCATCGGCTTTCGGCAAATTTTGAAAATGCATTAGTTTACGCGCTTCGAACATGTCTTTAAATTGCGCTACATGAAACGGATTCCAATCACTCGATGCATTGGGACCATGAAAGCTGATCAGCCCTGCTTTAGAGAGTAACGCGTTATGCAATGCTGTAATATCCGAATAGCCCATCAATGGCTTAGGATTGTTACGGATCATTGCGTAGTCGAGTAAAGGTAAAATACGGGCAGCCCCTGAGCCGCCGCGTAAACACAAAATAGCATCAACATCGTTATCACTAAATAAACTGTTTAAATCGCCGGCTCGCATCGCATCAGTGCCTGCTAAATGCCCTCGCCTTGCCAAAATGTTTGGTGCAAGCTTAGCTTTGTAACCCAGTGCCTCTATAACGCCTTGTGCTAATAAAATATCAGCGTGCGCAGCAGTGGCGGCAGAGGGGCTACATATGCCAATTGTGCCGCCTTTAGGAAGAGCTTTTGGCTTAATTAATGTTTGGGTACTGCTATTCTGAGCAGCCATTAAGGGAGCGGATGTTAGACTTGCGCCAGCGGCAAGGATTGAAAGTGACTTTAAAAATGACCGTTTGTTCATAGCGAACCTCATGTTTTTATAATATGAGTATCGCATTGAAAGAATTATTTCAAATTTTTGTTACGAAATGGAATAGTTGATTCTTTTGGAGGATGAAGTTTTACCACCAATCAAGCCGTTTTTAGACTTATATGGCGCAAGGTATTTATGGTTGGGTGCAAATTACTAGTACTTTCAGCAGAGAAATGCTTCTCTGCTGTCATCGCAAATTAGCTTGTATGATTCGAATAAAGGTTATCGATTAACTCATCTTCTAATTCAAAGCGTAACTCAAGTGCCTCACCTAATGTAGACAAGTCTTTATCAAACTCATCAAGTAAGTCATCTTTGTCAACTTCAGCATATTTATCATTAAAGTCGAGAGCGACGTCAGTTGTTTCTGAAATACGCGGGTAAAGAGCATTTGCTAGGTTTTGGCTTTCAGGGCCTTTCTCTTTGCAGGCTTTTGCGATGTCGTCATATATTTCAAAGTGACCAGCAGAAAGATAATCCATTAGAATTTGGCAAAAATTCTGAATTTGCAGTTGATCCGGTAGGGCGTGATCTTTCTTCTCGTACGGTGAAAAGCCAGCAATACGACAGAATAACACCAATAATTCTTGGCGCTCTGTTAGCCATTTGTCTATTACAGAGTGACTGCCACCCCATTTTTGTTGAGCTTTTTCCAAACGCGTCAGCATATTTCATCTCCTCGCTGAGTAGGTTTTCCTTTGTATATATAAAAAGGAAATATGACACAAAGATCAACTAAATTCTTAGTGTCTAATTGCAACAGATTGTAAAAGCCATCCTAAGCACGTAATTTTTTACAATGAAATTGCAACGCAACGACACCTGAGGCTAGCTTTTATGCTCTAACAGCAGTGTATGGGAAATAAATCAAAACTACTAGTGTTAATTTTGCATTACTTATCTAATGGGAGAAGGGGTTAATTTACTGATTCTAAAAAGAAAAAACCACCTATAAAGGTGGTTTAATTCTTTTTCTATGACTTGTTAAAACAAGCGTTCTTATTGTTATGGGAAGATTATTGTTCTTCTTGTTATAAGATTTTTATTGTTGTTATTGTTAACGCGGGATAAGTTATACCAAGCTTTTTGGTATGTTGCAAATTTATTAATGAAAAGTTTTAAAATTATTTTATTTTCGCTCAAAAAACGCACTATAGGCTTAGGCTGACCTAAAAAACATGATCTATATCTAGCCATGATTATCTATCCATAGTGAGACGTGTAATATGGTGGTACAATCTGCACAATTTCATTCAGTTCTAGGATTCTATACGCATGAGCGAATTAAAAAACGATCGTTATTTACGTGCACTACAAAAGCAACCTGTTGATGTCACACCGGTATGGATGATGCGCCAAGCTGGCCGTTATTTACCTGAGTACCGCGCTACACGTGCCCAAGCAGGCGACTTTATGAGTTTATGTAAAAATGCTGAACTTGCTTGTGAAGTAACGTTACAGCCATTACGTCGTTATCCGCTTGATGCTGCTATTCTATTCAGTGATATTTTAACTATTCCTGATGCTATGGGCTTAGGTCTTTACTTTGAAACAGGTGAAGGTCCGAAATTTGAACGTCCGATTTCTTCATTAGCAGATGTTAAAAAAATCCCAAATATCGATCCAACTGATGAGCTTGGTTATGTGATGAATGCGGTAAGTACGATTCGTCGCGAATTAAAAGGTGAAGTACCGCTAATTGGTTTCTCTGGTTCACCTTGGACACTTGCCACTTACATGGTTGAAGGTGGTAGCAGCAAAACATTCGGTAAAATCAAAAAAATGGCCTTTGCTGAGCCACAAACACTGCACTTACTACTTGATAAATTAGCTGACTCAGTCATTGACTATTTAAACGCGCAAGTTAAAGCGGGCGCGCAATCGTTAATGGTATTTGACTCATGGGGCGGTGTATTAAGCCCACGTGACTACAATGAGTTTTCATTACAGTACATGCACAAGATTGTTGATGGCTTAATTCGCGAACACGATGGTCGTAAAGTGCCAGTGACGTTATTTACTAAAAATGGTGGTCAGTGGATTGAAGCAATTGCAGCAACAGGCTGTGATGCAGTAGGTCTGGACTGGACTATTAACATCGGTGATGCAAAACGTCGTGTTGGCGATAAAGTAGCGCTGCAAGGCAACATGGACCCAGCAATGCTGCATGGCACGCCTGAGCGTATTCGCCAAGAAGTTGCCACTATCCTAGAAGACTTTGGTACAGGCTCTGGCCATGTATTTAATCTAGGTCATGGTATTACACCAGATGTTGATCCAGAAAACGCAGGTGTATTTATTAACGCCGTTCATGAGTTCAGCGGTAAATACCACAAATAAGCAACAGCTAATCGTAAAAAAGCCCGCATTAAGCGGGCTTTTTTATTTATTTAAACAAACGATTTAAACCATTTAATGCGGCTACGCGATAGGCTTCGGCCATGGTCGGGTAGTTGAACGTGGTATTTACAAAGTAATCAATGTTATTGCCGCCGTTCTTTTGTTCCATAATTGCTTGCCCGATATGAACGATTTCAGAGGCACGCTCACCGAAGCAATGCACACCAAGAACTTCTTTGGTATCAACATGGAATAGAATCTTTAAGCTACCTACCTCGGTGCCAGCTATTTGCGCACGCGCTAAATGCTTAAATTGAGCACGCCCTACCTCGTAAGGGATTTTCGCTGCAGTTAGCTCTTGCTCTGTTTTACCCACTGAGCTCATTTCAGGAATTGTATAAATACCCGCTGGAATATCAATGATCAGCTTCTCATCGCAATTACCACATGCAATCGCATCGGCAGCAATACGGCCTTGGTCAAATGCTGCACTTGCAAGGCTTGGGTAACCAATTACATCACCTACAGCATAAATATTATCGACTTCTGTTTGGTATGTTTCATTTACTCTAAGCTGGCCACGACCATCCGCTTTTAGGCCCACGGCTTCAAGGTTTAACGTATCTGTATTACCAGTACGACCATTAGCAAATAAAATACAGTCAGCTTTTACTCGCTTGCCTGATTTTAAGTGCATCACCACACAATCATCACGGGTTTCTACTCTATCAAACTCTTCGTTATGACGAATAACAATGCCGCTATTCCAAAAGTGATAGCTCAGAGCATCTGAGATTTCCGCATCCATAAAGGCAAGCAGGCGGTCGCGGGTATTCACTAGATCAACTTTTGCACCTAAACCTTTAAAGATAGAGGCGTACTCACAACCAATTACACCTGCACCATAAATTAGTACGCGATGAGGGTCATGCTCAAGGCCTAAAATTGTATCGCTGTCGTAAATGCGTGGGTGGGCAAAGTCTACACCAGGTGGACGGTAAGGGCGCGAGCCAGTAGCAATAACGATTGTTTGTGCGGTGATAGTTTCAAATGAACCGTCTAAGTGAGTCACCTTAATGGTGTGTTTATCAATAAACTCAGCATCGCCTTGATACATATGAATGCGGTTACGCTCATAAAAGCTGCTACGTAAATTAGATTGCTTTGAGATGACGTTACTTGCATGGTGCAAAATATCAGGGAAAGTTAAGCGGTTAGGACGCTCGCTGATATTAAATAGCGGGTTTGCTTTGTATTCAATGTAACGGCTTACTGAATGACGTAATGCTTTAGACGGGATAGTACCCCAGTGCACACAGCCGCCACCGACCGCTTCTTGACGCTCAATAACAGCCACTTTCTTGTTACTTTTAGACAGGTTCATGGCGGTACCTTCACCGCCAGGACCTGTGCCTATGATGATCGCATCATATTGATAAGATGGAGTATCTTTTTGCTTTACTTGTTGTTTGGCCACAGCCGCTCCTATGTTAACTAAAAGAGGCTTTTAACAACCTCGCATTTAGTGCAAGCCAAGCCTGCTTTTGGTTTTCCCAAGCGGCTTCAAGCTCGTGATATTGTGTCATTAATGCTGATTTTTCGCATTGTTTCATCATTTTGCTTTTCTTGATGTCTAACACGCGTTTTTGCAAGGCACAAAAATGCTGCAACTTCTTCAGCAATAAATCATATTCAGATTGTAGTAATGTAAGCTTATCTTGCGCTAAAGGCAATTTTGCAAGGCGAACTTGGGTTTTATTCATTAAGGTTTCGGCTTTGGCTTTTTCAATACGTTCCACAGGGGTGCGTTTTAGTTTTGAAGCCAGGCCTAGCGCTGCTAATGAGCGGATCATCCACTTCGTAGGATCATAGTGATACCACTTAATGCCATTGCGATAGTCACTAGCAAAAATATGGTGGAAGTTATGGTAGCCTTCACCGTAGGTGAATAATGCTAAAAAGCCATTATCACGTGCCGTGTTTTTTTCGGTGTAAGGGCGAGAACCCCAAATATGCGCAACTGAGTTAATGAAAAAAGTAAAGTGCTGGCTTAATACTAAACGCAGTAAACCGGCTAGTAATAACATACCCCATACATCGCCAAGCATTAAACCTAGCAATAAAGGAATACCAAAATTAGTCGCAATAACTAATTTCATATAATGACGATGTTGCCACATTACTACTTTATTTTTTTGTAAGTCACGGCAGTTGTTGTAGTTACTGTATTCTTCACCTTGATAATCGCGCAGCATCCAACCAATGTGGCTATACCAAAAGCCATTTGTTGCAGCGTAAGGGTCTTTGATTGGATCATCAACTTGACCATGGTGAATACGGTGATCGCTACTCCAGTGCAACGCACTGTTTTGTAATGCAAATGCGCCACCAAAGGCAAAAATCACTTCAATAACTGGGTGAACATCATATGCTTTGTGCGCCCATAAGCGGTGATAACCTGCAGTAATCGATAGTCCTGCATAAAACATACAGCCAACAAATGCGATCCAGTGTGTACTGGTAAAACCGTAAGTCAGACCATACCAAGGTACAAGAGTGATCGCGGCTAAAAATGTCAGGCTAAAAAAGAGGACGTTAGTCCAAATAATAGGTGGTTTTTTCATCTAAATTAATCTCGGCGTACAACTGTACGCTAAAATAGTATTTCAAACTCTTCGCGTCAAGTATTAGACTGTCTCATTAACCGAAAATCATTAAAAGTTCACGCTGGGAGTTTCCATGTCGGGTGTTAGGGCACAACAGAAACAAAAAACACGACAAGCACTAATTGAAGCTGCATTTAATCAACTAAGTGCAGATCATAGTTTTTCAAACCTAAGCTTACGTGAAGTTGCCCGTGAAGCAGGGATAGCGCCAACCTCTTTTTATCGCCACTTTAAAGATATGAATGAACTTGGTTTAACCATGGTTGATGAAGCCGGATTAACGTTACGTCAACTAATGCGTCAAGCTCGTCGCCGAATCGCCAGTGGTGGCAGCGTTATAAGTACTTCCATAGTGACTTTTATGGAGTTTATAGATAATTCAAGTAACCAATTTAGGCTGTTATTACGTGAGCGCTCTGGCACTTCAAAAGCATTTCGTGCTGCAGTAGCACGCGAAATTAAACACTTTATTTTAGAGCTTGCCCATTATCTTGAAAGCGAAACTCCTTGCGATGCGACTCATGCTTATATTCAAGCAGAAGCCATGGTTACGCTCGTTTTTAATGCAGGTGCTGAAGCGTTAGATATCGAAGGCCAGCAACGTGAAGAATTAGTAGAGCGACTGATCTGGCAATTACGTTATATTGCCCGCGGTGCAACTTTGTATGTACGTGATAACCATCAATCTTAAAAGTTAATCTAAACAATACAGTGATTGCTGAACGAATATTTAAACGCCGTTCTCATTAGTTTTGGATATTATATTCATTTTCAATGATTCTTTAGGTTTGTTTTTTCTATTTTGTGTAAATAAAAATGTGATTTTTGAAAAAATTATGCTTGCAAGCTGGTTTTTTGAATGTTAAAAATACAGCTCACTGAACACACATTTAGATAAATACAATGCAAATGATTCGTTTAATTACATTAAAACTAAACCTCTTACTGCTTAAATCAGTGAGCGGGGCTTAGTGTATTTGCATTTGTAGAACATTAAAAAACCCCGCAAACGCGGGGTTTTTTTTATCTCGCTAATGGGTCATTGGGAACGAGGACAGTTTTATGAAAGATAAGGTTTGGATTTTTGACACAACGTTACGTGATGGTGAGCAAGCATTAAAAGCAAGCCTAACCGAAGACGACAAAATTCAACTTGCGCATACCATTAGCCGCTTAAATGTGGATGTAATGGAAGTAGGTTTTCCGGTATCAAGCCCGGCGGATTTTCGCTCAGTACAGCGAATTGCGACTGAAGTGAAAGGGCCAATTATTTGTGGCTTAGCTCGCGCTGTAGCAAAAGACATAGAAGCCTGTGGTGAAGCACTTCGCCCGGCAGAGCAAGGCCGTATCCATACTTTTATTGCAACCAGCCCATTACACCTTGAGCACAAATTACGTATGAGCTTAGACGATGCAACAGCGATGGCTGTTAAGTCGATTAAACTTGCGCGTAACTACACGGATGACGTTGAGTTTTCGTGTGAAGATGCAGGCCGCACACCGCATTGGGATTTATGCCGTATCGTTGAAAGTGCTATTGATGCGGGTGCATCAACTATCAACTTACCTGACACCGTAGGTTATGTAACGCCAGACGAATACGCTGCGATGATCCATCACTTAATGAACAATGTGCCAAATATCGACAAGGCGCGTTTAAGTGTGCATTGCCATAACGATTTAGGCTTAGCGGTTGCTAACTCAATTGCTGCGGTACAAGCCGGTGCTCGCCAAATCGAATGTACTATTAATGGTATTGGTGAGCGTGCAGGTAACTGCTCGCTTGAAGAAGTGGCGATGATCATGAAGATGCGTGAAGACCACTTAAAAGTGCATACTGATATTCGCAGTGAAGAAATATACCGTGCTTCGCGCCAAGTCGCGAAGATTTGTAATATGCCAGTGCAGCCAAACAAAGCAATTGTTGGTGAAAATGCCTTTGCACATAGCTCAGGAATCCACCAAGACGGCGTATTAAAAGCACAAAACACTTACGAAATTATGTCGCCAGAAAGTGTCGGTGTACCAAATAACCAATTAAACATGACCTCGCGTTCAGGTCGTCATGTTATTGAGCATCGTTTAGAAGAGTTAGGCTATCAAAAATCTGATTATGATATGGATAGCTTGTATGAAAGTTTCTTAGCATTAGCAGACCAAAAAGGCACTGTGTATGACTACGACTTAGAAGCGATGATTTACTTTAATCAAATCAGAGATAAAGACGAGAAGTACCAACTTGAGTTTGTTAACTCTACGTCTAACTCGCAATCAGTGGCGAGCTCAACAATCGGCATGACAATTGATGGCGAGTCTAAGCAAGAGGCCGCAACGGGTAATGGTCCTGTTGAAGCATCATTCTTAGCAATTGAGCGCTTAACGGGTATGTCGGTCGAAATGATTGAATACAACCTAGAAGCAACAGGGCAAGGTGCCAGCTCACTGGGGCAAGTGAATATTATCGCTAAATACGATGGTCGCCCTTATCACGGCGCGGGCATTGCAGCGGATGTGGTTGAAGCGTCAGTACGCGCCATGATCCGCGTTTATAACTTAATTTATCGTGCACAAAAAGTGTCTGATTTAAAACAACAGAGGAAAGCAGGATGAGTCAATCGAATTACAGTATCGCAGTATTAGCAGGCGACGGGATTGGTCCAGAAGTTATGGCAGCAGCAGAAACCGTCTTGGATGCTGTAAGCGAAAAGTTTGGTTTTACTTTGACTCGTCATCACCACGCGATTGGTGGTGCTGCCATTGATGAGTTTGGTCAGGCACTGCCGCAAAGCACTCTTAGTGCTTGTGAAAATGCCGATGCGATTTTATTTGGTTCGGTAGGTGGTCCTAAGTGGGAAAACTTACCACCGAACGAGCAACCTGAACGAGCTTCGTTGTTGCCACTTCGTAAGCATTTTGGTTTGTTCTGTAATTTACGCCCAGCACAATTATTACCAGCACTAAGTGCTGCATCACCACTGCGTGCAGATATCAGTGCACAAGGCTTTGATATCTTGTGTGTTCGCGAGCTAACCGGTGGTATTTATTTCGGTGAAAAAGGCCGCAGTGGCGAAGGGGAGCAAGAAGCCGCTTTCGATACCCAAACATACTCACGTAAAGAAATTGAGCGCATCGCCCGCTTTGCATTTGAAGCCGCTAAGCTGCGTAGCAATCACGTTACTTCGGTTGATAAAGCGAATGTGTTAGCGTCAAGTGTACTTTGGCGTGAAGTGGTCACTGAAGTGAGTAAAGACTACCCAGAAGTGAGCCTTGACTACATTTATGTTGATAACGCGGCGATGCAATTAGTAAAACAGCCAAGCCAGTTTGATGTACTACTTTGCGATAACTTATTTGGCGACATTTTGTCTGATGAGTGCGCGATGATCACAGGTTCTATGGGCTTATTACCATCAGCAAGTTTGAATCAGTCTGGCTTTGGTTTATATGAGCCAGCTGGTGGCTCAGCACCAGATATCGCTGGTAAAGGGGTGGCAAACCCTATCGCACAAATTTTAAGTGCTGCGCTTATGCTGCGCTACTCACTAGGGCAAGATGAAGCGGCTCGTACCATTGAAAAAGCGGTAGCAGAAGCAGTTGAAGCCGGTGTTGGTACGCCAGATATCTACCCAAATGCAGGGTATACCACCAGTGATGTTGCTGCGGCAATTGTGGCACGTATTTAATTAAAAATTGTTTGCGCTGAGCTCGTCACTCAGCGTAACTAAAATGAGGGAATAGCAAGTGGCCCAAACCTTATACGATAAAATCTGGCAAGCTCATGTAGTCGCCAGCATTAATGATCAAACCGATTTACTTTATATCGACCGTCACCTAGTTCATGAAGTTACATCGCCGCAAGCCTTTGCTGGTTTACGTGAGAAAAACCGCAAAGTACGTTGCCCAGAAAAAACCTTTGCGACCATGGACCATAACGTTTCAACAAAAAGCCGCTCATTAGATGCTGCGAGTGAAGTGTCGAAAAATCAATTAATGGCACTGGATGCAAACTGTAAAGAGTTTGGTATTCAACTTTATGATTTAAATTCGATTAATCAAGGTATTGTGCATGTAATGGGGCCTGAGCAGGGCATTACTTTACCGGGCACAACCATAGTGTGTGGTGATAGCCATACCTCTACTCATGGTGCATTTGGTGCACTAGCGCACGGTATAGGTACTTCAGAAGTTGAGCACGTTCTTGCAACTCAAACGTTACAGCAGAAAAAAGCCAAGTCGTTAAAAATTCAAATAAATGGTCGCCTACGTCCAACTGTTACTGCTAAAGATTTAATCATGGCGGTGATCGGTAAATTAGGCACTGCGGGTGGTACTGGCTATGTTGCTGAATTTTGTGGTGAAGGGATCGAAGCGCTGTCTATGGAAGCGCGTATGACGCTTTGTAATATGAGTATTGAAATGGGCGCAAAAGCGGGTTTAATCGCACCAGATCAAACAACTTATGATTATTTAAAAGGTCGCCCATTTGCACCAAAAGGTGCGGACTTTGATAGTGCCGTTGCCTACTGGCAAACACTAAAAACTGATGATGGCGCAGAGTTTGATCATGTTGTTGAATTGGAGGCTGCTGACATTCAACCGCAAATTACTTGGGGTACCAGCCCTGAGCAAGTGATTGGCGTAGATGAATGTATTCCTGATCCTGAGCAAGAACCAGATCTAATCAAAGCTGATGCAATTCGTAGCGCACTAAAATATATGGGCTTAAAAGCGGGTGATAAATTATCTTCAGCGACTGTTGATACCGTATTTATTGGCTCATGTACAAATAGCCGTATTGAAGATTTACGTGCTGCCGCGCAGATTGTAGAAGGCAAGCAAGTTGCAGCGGGTGTTGAAGCTCTGATTGTTCCAGGTTCTGGCCTTGTTAAAAAACAAGCCGAAGACGAAGGCCTTGCTGATATCTTCAAAGCGGCTGGTTTTGAATGGCGTGAGCCGGGTTGCTCAATGTGCTTAGCAATGAATGATGACAGATTAGAAGCTGGTAAACGCTGTGCATCTACTTCAAATCGTAACTTTGAAGGTCGCCAAGGTCGCGGTGGACGCACGCACTTAGTGAGCCCAGCAATGGCTGCGGCAGCGGCAATTCATGGTCGTTTTGTTGATATCAGAGGAGAAGCCTAATGAGCGTATTTTTTAGTGGCTTAATGGCCCCGTTAGATAAAAACAATGTTGATACTGACCAAATTATTCCAAAGCAGTTTTTAACGTCGACCAGCCGTGATGGTTTTGATGCGGCGCTTTTTTACGATTGGCGTTATTTAGATAACGGCGAGCCAAATCCTGAGTTTATTTTGAACCGTCCTTGTTACCAAGGTGCGCAAATTCTTTTAACTCGCGACAACTTTGGTTGTGGTTCATCGCGCGAGCACGCGCCATGGGCATTAAAGCAATATGGTTTTGAAGTTATCTTAGCGGAAAGCTTTGCCGATATTTTCTTTAATAACTGCGGCAATAATCAAATGCTTGCTATCGCATTACCAGCAGAAACACTTGAGCAATTATTTGTACTGAGTGAACAGCATGATGATATTCATATTGAAGTTGATTTAGAAAACCAACAACTTCGTAGCGATAAGTTTGACACTATTCACTTTGATATTCGCCATGATATTAAAGAGCGCTTATTAAGTGGCTTAGACTTTATCGGTGTGACTGAAACACTTAACAGCCAAATTGATGCCTTTGAGCAGCAACTTAAAGCTGAGCGTCCTTGGCAATAAGTAGGTTTTACATGTGGAACTTAAACGCGGCGAGAGCCGCGTTTTTATTTTTGGGAACATTTTAGTCAATAATTATGTAAGGTTATGATTGATAGAAGCTTTGCTTTTGGTGATTGGCACTCTTTATTAGTCTAGTAGTCAAAATAAAATAACTCAGCTGTTTAAATTGTCTGTGCTATTTCTGCATATGATACTCATGTGTTTAAATCCTTTTAAGAATTAATGATTTAGTTGTTTTGTATGAGCGCAGTCATTTTTAGTGGTTGTTTTATATTGCAATTTGTTGGCGGTATATGAGCGTGCTCACCAGATGGTTTTAGGTTGTTTAGCTAATTTATTTCCTTTCTGCTTAGGGGCAGGCTAGGCTAGCGACATTATAATTCAAATAAAGGAACACACCATGAAATACTTAGTGGCATCGATACTCGTAGCAGCATCATCAGTAGCGGCTGCACGACCTGCGCCGTTAGTGTCAATTCCAAGCCATGACGGCTTTTTTGATAACATTGCGGCCCATTGCGGTAAAGCTTACGAAGGTAAAGTCAGCGTTGATAACGCTGCAGGCCCTAACTCGTTTGCGGGCAAAAAGTTAGTAATGCATGTACGTCGTTGTAACGAGCGTGAGTTACAAGTGCCATTTCATGTGGGTGATGATGCATCTCGTACTTGGATCATCACAAAAACGGGCAGTGGACTTAGTTTAAAGCATGATCATCGCCATAAAGATGGCAGCGATGACAAATCAACCATGTATGGTGGTCATACCCTTGATGCGGGTTTTGCTAATGCGCAGTCATTCCCGGCTGATCAGTATTCAAAAGAGTTGTTTGCAAGCCAAGGTATTCCCCAATCAATGGGTAACACGTGGCAAATGTATATTTATCCAAAGCAATTTACGTATCGCTTAGTACGTGAAGGACGTGAGTTTCGCGTTGATTTTGATTTAACTAAACCTATTACGCCGCCAAGCGCACCATGGGGATATGAAGACTAGTACTATTTAGCTTCGTCTTCACATTGCAAAACAACCGTTAAAGGTGGCTGATAGGCACGTGGTTTAGTTGGAAAACGTTCATACTCCTGCACCCCATCAGTCACTCTTAACATAAACGGTTCATCTTTACAGAGCCGACTTGCGTGACGTAATAAAAAAACGCTTTGGTTTTTGAAGTGTGCGTAATCATCCGATTGAATTTCTAGATGATAGCGGCCATCTGCTAGTTTGGTTTGATAGTAGTGCACCTTTTCGTCGAAGTCGTAGAGCTTTTCTGTTTCGTCTTTTGCTGCGTGCGCATTACTGCAAACCACTAACATTAAAAAGGCGCTAATTAATAGTGCTGGTGTACTTCTCACTTCACTCATAAACACTTAACTCCATGTGATTAAAACCTTGTTTCATAATGATGTTGAACCTGAATTAGCATCCATAGTCAAACTAAGGTAACGTAATGTCTTATACGTAGTCTAACACCCATAGGGGACAAATGTGATGCTCAACAAAATAAAACAACTTTTTTCAACTATGAGTGAGTCGCAATCTAGTATCAGTGAGCATGATCTCAAAACTGCTGTTGCTGCGCTGTTAATTGAGGTTATGCGTGCCGATGATGAATTACAGGATGATGAGCAACAGACCCTGAATGAGACCTTAAAAAAATATTTTTCTTTAACAGATGAAGCTGTTGAAGAGCTTATTGATGGTGCTTCACAAAGCTTAGATGATGCTATTGATTACTTTCAGTTTTCTAAGCAAATTAATGCTCAGTGCAGTGCCGAGCAACGTATTGATATTATCGAGCTGTTGTGGCGTTTGGCCTACGCTGATGGCAATTTAGATAAGCATGAAGAAATGGTTATTCGCCGCGTCGCAAGCTTACTGTATGTAACTCATGAAGACTTTATCGCTGCTAAGCTAGCAGCGACAAAGCTAAGCTAGGGCGTGTTGACCTTTGTGGATTAAAATTTGTTCACTCTAGGGGCGATTTTATCGCGGCGCGAGATTTGTAACCTAGTGGGCTAAGTAAAAATCGAGCAACAAAGAGTTAATCGTCCCTAGGAAGAACCCGAAGGGCAGCGCGTGTTTGGCATTGATACTGCGTTATCGCCTATTTATGTGGAACAACCACACTACATAGGCTCTGCCTTGCCTAAATACCAAACACACTGCTGCAAAATTAATCATAAAAGGTCAACACGCCCTTATATTACTTATTTAATTTGCTCGCTACGCTGACAAGTTGCTGGGCAAGGCTAGCAACTTTTTCGGCTGTATCAGCATCGCTGATGCGGCCTTGATCATCTAATTTAGTGTGGATAGCAGCCACTGCGAGTTGATCGGCAAGCACTAAACTACCAATACCCGATAAAATATCACGTACGTGATTTAAACCACGTAAGCCACCTAAACCACCCGGCGAAGCTGCATAAAGTGCTGTAACTTTATTGCGAAATGCAGGTACTGCACCTTGCTCTGTACGAGATGCCCAATCGATTGCGTTTTTAAGTGGCGCTGTAATTGAACCATTATATTCTGGGCTTGCTAGTAAAATGCCATCAGCTGCGCGAAGCTTATCTTTTAATAATTGTGCGCCAGCAGGTGTACCTTGCGCTTCAATATCTTCATCAAATAAAGGTAAGTTTAAATCGCTTAATTTAATCACTTCTACTTCAGCACCACTTTCGAGGGCGAAGCGTGCAGCTTCATTAATCAGTTTTTGATTAAAGCTGTCTTTACGTAGGCTGCCTGCTAGGGCAATAATTTTAGGTGCTGTCATGATGGCTTCCTTTTTAAGCTTCACTGTTGATATGCTCACTTTAGCAAAAAACAGCTTGCAGAAAAGCCAAATAAACGCAAAACTTATGTGCGTATATGCACACAAGGAGCCGTTATGGCGATTCAATTTGATGATTGGCAAGATGTAAAAGTCGCTTTTGAAGTGGCAAGACTCGGCACGTTAACCGCTGCTGCCGAATCGTTAGGTGTTCATCACAGCACAGTGCTTAGAAGAATCAACAATTTAGAAGATAACCTTGATGCGCGGTTATTCCACCGCCATGCCCGTGGCTATACAGTGACAGAAATTGGCGCTAAGTTGTTTGCTACTGCGAAATCGATTAACGCTGAACTTGAAAAGCTTCATAACGATATTGTTGCTGCAGATAGCCAATTGCGAGGCAGTTTATTATTAACTACGGTCAGTGGTTTTATTGATGTGCTGAGCGATGTGTGTGAGCAGTTTCAAAGTCTGCACCCGCAAGTGCAACTCGAAGTTATTCTTGATCAAAACCGTTTACGCCTTGATCACGGTCAAGCGCATATTGCTGTGCGAGCGGGCCCTCGCCCTGACGAAGGTGACTATATTGCCCAGCATTTAGCTGAGCTTTCATCAGGATTTTATGCTTCTAAGAGCTATATTGAAAAGTATGGTATGCCAAAAAACCTTCAGCAGTTGCAGCAGCATAGTTTTGTATCTGGGGTGGCTGGCTATAACGGTAAAGTCCCTTATTTTGCATGGGTAGATCAGCACATTGAGCCGGCGCAAATTAAGTTGCGGGTGTCTGAAACATCAGAAGCAACACGGGCGATTGTCAGAGGCTTAGGAATTGGTGGTCTACAGCATGAAGTGGCAAGCCAATACCCTGATCTGCTTCCAGTGCTTCCTAAAGAGCTAAACTGGCCAACAGACCTTTGGCTGGTGACACATCACTTGGTGCATCGCACAGCCAAAGTACAAGCATTTAGTCAGCTTTTAAAAGCGTATTTTAAAGCGTTAAAAGCTTAAACAGACTTTTTAACGCTAATGCCTAGCCGTTTGGCTAGGCGCACAAGGTTGGCTCTATCAACGCTTAAGCTGCGTGCTGTGGCTGCCCAGTTGAGGTTATTTAACTCAAGCTGTTGCATAATCAACTGATAGCTAAACGCATCGGTTGCCTCTTTCAGCGATAAGCGAGCGGTTTTTTGTTCGTTAACAGCAATTGGACTTGGTGTTGCAACCGCTGTTTTAGCAATATCACAATGCTCAGGCTCAATAGTAACAATGCTTTGTTGCCATTGCTGTTGCTTGGCTTTGAGTGCTGCGCGGCTGATCACATGTTCAAGCTCTCTCACATTGCCCGGCCAATTATATTGGCGCAGCAGTAATTGTGTATCGCTACTTAGCTTAAGTTGTTTAATCCCTAGTTTTTTAGACGTTTGTTCAACAAAAAAGCCTGCCAGTAAAATAACATCGTTGTCGCGCTCTTTTAATGGTGCAACATGCAATGGGTAGACGCTTAATCGGTGATAAAGGTCTGCACGAAAGCGTCCTGCAGCGACTTCTTGTTTTAAGTTTCGGTTGGTTGCTGCAATCACTCTAACATCGACATAACGGCTTTGGTCTTCTCCCACCGTTTGTACTTCACCACTTTGTAAAACGCGCAATAACTTACTTTGCATCGCAAGCGGAAGCTCGCCGATTTCATCTAGAAATAGCGTGCCGCCATCGGCAAGTTGAAACTTACCCTGGCGCGCAGTATGTGCGCCAGTAAACGCGCCTTTACTATGACCAAAAAATTCACTTTCGGCTAAGTTCTCTGGTAATGATGCGCAGTTTAAGTGGATCAACGGCATATCACGGCGTTTTGAGTTTAAATGGATATTGCGTGCAACCAGCTCTTTACCGACGCCTGTGTCGCCTTGTATCAATACGCTAAATTCTGAGGCAGCTACGAGCTGGATATCATTTTTAAGGGTCTGCATTGCTTGGCTATTGCCAATAATTTCGACACCTTCTCGTGTTAGCGCTTCAAGATTAAGCTGTTGTGCAACTTGATGACTGTGCTGTGCGTGTTGCATAAGATGCTGCAAGGTTAGGGCATGATCAACATAGCCTGCTGCTAGCTGTTTTAGTTGATTGAGCTCGTTCACTGTTAAAGCGTCAAAGGCATGTTCATCTAAACTATCAAAGGTTAAAACACCGAGTAATTCAGTGTTGTCTTTGCTGCTCTGCAGCGGCACACCCATGCAGGCATGAACAGGAAAGTCTCCATGCTGGCTTTGTAATAAACCATCGTAGGGATCGGGTAGGCCACAATCTTTGGCAAATTTAAGCGGCTCACTGCCACGGCATATTTCAAATAAGCGAGGATGCTCTGCTATTTTAAAGCGTCTTCCTAACGTATCGTCCGACAATCCATGCTGGGCTACGGGCTTTAACACATCACCTTGTTTCAATAACAAGGCAACGGCATCACATTCAAGCCAATCATTAATGCAACTCAACAAATAACTGAAATTATGATCAACTCTGCTTGCCTTGGTAAGGGCAAGAGCAACATCAAGAAGGGATTTTTTGAGCGCCATGTCAATTTGACCTGAATGTGTTTTTTTGATGTTTTTAATGGTGTGTCATTTTGACTTTTTTATCAAGCATTAAAGTTTAATTGCCTGATATTTAATGGTTTTTATTTCTGGCTTGAACTGTGCATTAGCTAGGGAAATTAAACCCTGAGAGCACTAATGAAAGTCATTAATTTAACTGAACCTATGCCAGCTAAAATCAAATTTTATCAACTCAGCCAGTGGCCGTTATGGGCATTAGCATTTCGGCCTTTTTTCTTGGCAGCGGGTGCCTTAGCTGTGTTTGCAATGAGTTACTGGTTTTTAGTCTTGGCGGGTTATGCACAGTGGCACCTAACAATGCCCGCAACACTTTGGCATGCCCACGAAATGCTGTTTGGCTTTGCAGGGGTCGTTGCTATGGGCTTTTTGCTCACCGCCGCACAAACTTGGACAGGCGTGCCGAGTGTAAGTGGCATTAAGCTCTGTTTGCTGAGCATAATTTGGCTTGCTGCACGACTTAGTTTTTTTATTGATATTGCAGGGTACGAGCAGCTAAACCTTTATATTGTAAGTGCATTACAACTCGTTTGGTGGCTGGCTGGAATTGTTATTTTAGCTGACATGCTGATACAGGCGAAAAGCCGCCATAACTATTTATTTATTGTCATCGCATCTTTGCTCTGTGCACTCAATGTGATTTTTTTGAGCTTAGTTGTGCTTAATAAAATGTCGCTGGCACTGGGGGTTGTTGATACTGGTGTACTTATCATGACGCTGCTGGTTGGTGTTGTCGCTGGGCGAGTTGTGCCATTTTTTACCGCGCGCGGTCTTAACTTAAGTGAACAAGTTAGAATCCCCAAGCTCGATAAATTAGTCCTATTTAGCTCATTGTTCGCCATTGCATGGTTCTTTATGAGTCAGCTATTTTTTAGCGCAATGAGTACTGGTTGGGTTTTTGCTTGGCTTGCTTGTTTACATTCAGCCCGGTGTGTTTTGTGGTGGCATAAAGGCATTCTAAAAGTGCCTTTGCTATGGTCATTACATGTGGCTTATTGGGCTTTATCGGTTGGTTTAATACTCGTCGCGCTCAGTTATTTCAGCCCTATTATCTTATTCAAAGACGCGCTTCATCTGATCACTGTTGGCACCATCGGTTTAATGATCATCGCCATGATGGTACGTGTCTCTCATGGTCACACAGGGCGCATATTACAAGCCCCTGCGTTTATTAGTTTGGCATTTTTACTCATTGCGTTAGCTGCCATTGTACGTTCGTTACTTCCCGTTTATTTAGGTCATCACCTTGCATGGCAGTTAAGTGCGTTGCTTTGGATTGCTGGCTTTAGCTTATTTTTATTTCATTGTGCGCCCATTTTAGTCAATCGTCGTGTTGATGGTCGCCGCGGTTAATCTCTCCAATAGGAAAAACTATGTTATCTGAAAAAACGATCCAGATTGTTAAAAGTACTTTGCCTTTGCTTGCGCAAGCAGGACCTCAAGTGACTGAGTATTTTTATGATCGTATGTTTAGCTACAACCCAGAGCTTAAAAATATTTTTAATATGACACATCAGCAATCGGGCACTCAGCAATTCGCGTTGTTTAATGCTTTGGCGGCCTATGCTGCAAATATTGATAACTTGGCAGTGTTAAAAGGAGCGCTTGCGCGCATTAATCACAAACACACCAGCTATCATATTTTGCCAGAGCATTACCCTATTGTTGGTGGGCATTTGATTGCAACTTTAAAAGAGTTACTGCCTGAGCAATTTACCCCTGAGGTCGAGTACGCATGGCGTGAAGCTTATTCTTTATTAGCGGATGTATGTATCACCGAAGAGATGGCGTTATACCAAACGACCAAAAAGGCGCCGGGAGGCTGGTTCGGTACCCGTACTTTCACCATTACAGAAAAACGGATGGAATCAGCGCAGATATGTAGTTTTACATTAACACCTGTCGATGCAAAACCTGTTGTGGCGTATTTACCGGGTCAATATTTAGGGATAAAAGTAACGCCAGCAAACAGCAACTTAACTCAAGTTAGGCAATACTCATTGTCGCAACAAAGTAACGGTCGAAATTATCGAATTAGCGTGAAAAAAGAAGGCTTAGTATCTAATTACTTACATAGCTTAGCAGAGGGAGATGAGGTAGAGGTTTACCCTCCTGCGGGAGACTTTGTGCTTCGCGAAATTGATTTTCCTGTCGTGTTGATTTCGGCAGGTGTTGGTCAAACCCCAATGATGGCAATACTCGAGACATTATTAAGTAATCAACATAACCAGCCAATTCATTACCTGCATGCTTGTGACAGTGAGACGCAGTTTGCCTTTAAAGAGTATTTATTAAAACAACAGCAAGCGCACGCTTCATTACATTTTGTTACTTGGTTTAAAGATGGCAAGGGGGGAGATTTTGCGGGCTTGATGGATGTAAATCACATTGCTGCTAGCTTACCAATTAGTAAAGGTGACTTTTACCTATGTGGTCCAATGGCATTTATGGCAATGATAAAAGAGCAGCTACTTAGTTTAGGGGTTGCAAGTGAGCGAATTCATTATGAGGTGTTTGGCCCTCATCAACAGTTATAAAACAACGAAAGGCGCAGTGGGTCACTGCGCCATTATTGTCTATTCTGCTTCACATTCTACATTCGGTAGTGGTACTCGCAGCTCTTTTTTTGGGTAATAGAGCAAACACTGTTCACCCATTTTTTGCAGCACAAATTTTTCTGAAGGGATACTATGCGCCCCCATAATTGGCAATCCATCGGGCCCTTTATTTGTCCCATGATCTATCAATAGTTCAGCACTTTTAGTAAACACGTTATCAGCTAAAGTAACCAATGGGCCCCCTTTAGCTGATTGAATCGCTTGTTGTATTTCAGTGATTACGCCAGGATTTACGCGCGTTAACGTGGCGTTTTGTGGCTCCCCTGCTTGGGTGCTTTTACAGCCCGTTAAACTCACTAATAGTGCGCAAGTGAAAAGTGCTTTATTGTTCATTGTTGTCGTCCTTAGCCGGAGATGGACGTGTTAAGTCCATGTTTTCCTTATAAAGCGGTTGTTTATAAGAAAGTGGGATTCCACTGGCTTGTTCTGCTTGAGAGGCAAAGCTTGGTTGTTTGATGTTATTTGTTTGTACAACAATTGGACAGCTGCCATTCTCAATATGATGTATTGCTGTTGAAAATAAGCGTTCTTGTGTATCACCTAGTTTGTTATCAAAATCATCAGCAACTACACAACCTTTAACATCTGCATCAAACTGAGGTGAAGGAGTTGGTTTAAAACCGTCAGCATATTCCCCAAAGCCTTTATCATTAGCTCCAGAGAATTGGATAGTGTAGTAAGTAGTGGCGCAATTATGAGTGGGTGTAAAGCCATAAGGCTTGCCGCAGGTCGTATCACCAATAAGTACGACTTCTGCATCTATACCTTTTAAACCATTTATAAACGCTTCTGACGCAGAACAAGTTCCTGCTGTACTTAGTACATATACTTTAGATAAGTTGAGATCAGGAAGTCTGCTATTGGTTGTTTGAAATGTAGAGTAATCTATTTCACGGTCAATAAATGGGTAAGGAGCCTCTTGTGGTTGCTTGTCGTTTTTGATGGTTTGATAGTAGTAATAGTCATCAGTATTAGCTGGGCCGGCAACCATGTAAGCAAGCTGAGATGATAACGCTAATAAGCCGCCACCATTATACCTAAAGTCAATTACTAGCTCGTCAATGTTATCGCTTTTAAACTTGTTAACAGCGCTTATCAGCTCTGGTTGAGCAATACTAATAAAACTATTAAATTGCATATAGCCGACTTTTGTACCATTGGCGGTAGTGATGGTATTAACATTCTGAACAGGTGTTTGCGCGATATTGCCCGCTACAAGTGTGAATGATTTTTCACTGCCATCGTTACTGCGCACAACAAAGTTATGCGAATCACCCGCTGTTGGTCCAAAAAGCGCTTCATTTAAAATATCTACGCCTTCTTGGGTATTAGTGTTAATACTAACGCCGTCGACCATTAAAATAGTATCACCGCGCTGTAATCCGACATTTTTAGCTGGTGAATCATCTTCTAAATAAGCAATACGTAATTCACGAGGGGGGACATTGCTTAAAAATGCCCAGTTAATACCGTAGCCAGAAACCACGCCTGATTGTGCTTCTTTATAGTACTCTTCGGTTGGGCGACTGAAGTGGAAGTTATCTTTATATGCCCCTGAGTCAGTTGTTTGATATGTTTTTAATTGCGCAAAATAAGCGGCGACAGAGTTGAAGTTGTCTGGGTCGTTATCTTCAATCTCATCGTACCAAAGGTAAGTTTCATCACTCCATGAACGTAACCACATTTTTTCTGTAAACTCACTGCCAGCAGTATCTGGGTAAGGCCTATTATTATTGTAAGGGTCATTGCCTGTTCGAGGAACCGCACATTGGTTTTTAAATTCACTTGATGGGGCGAAAACTCCTGCCGTCCAAGATGGCTCAGAAGTTGTTGGCGGTGGCGGATTAGTTGTACTATCAGACGAGCCACTTCCTCCTCCGCACCCTGTTAAAGAGAAGCCAGACACTGCCAAAAACACCGCTGGAGCAAGTTTATTACAATTAAACATATGAATTACTTTCCTGTAAATATTTGCTTAAAACGTATCAATAACTATAGCCCATAGCAATAGATAGCCGCCCCTTTTTTATGAACATTATTGCTCTAAACTAGAGTGCTTTACGGTCATTTACTTGAGCCACTTCAAGTCGTTGCCATGCCTCGAATAGCTGTCGTTGTTTATTTGAAATTTTTAATCCGTAGGTTTGCTGCATGTAGAAATAGGCATCAGCGATACGTTTTCGTGCATAAATAGGAGGCTCAAACACCCGTTGCTTAAAATCTATTTTAATAGGACAAGCACCGTATTTAGGACTATGGGATGTGACCATTCCATAGCGAAAATTCGAGCGATCAGCGTTGATTTCACCTATTGCAGGTGCCAGATTATTGATATCAGCTTCCATTTTTCGGAACTTTTCGCTGACTTTTCGGCAATTTTTGCGTCCGCCGTTTTGCCAACATTGTAACTGATGGCCAAATTCCCACGCAGGTACTATGTGCTCCCACTCAATTCGTTTTGCGCGAACATTTTCTTTGCCTGAACGTGTCATTGCATTTCGAGGTATATAGCCACATCCATTAGGATCTGGTACAAGTTTCTTACCTTGGCGTTTTATGTCACATCCACAGTAAAGGCTTTTACTATCGTCTGGTAGGGTTTTTATTAAGTGCTTTTTGGCACTAGAAAAGCTTGAAAATTGCTCTGCATTTACAGAGAAATTGATTATTAAACAAAGGGTAAAGTAGAGAAATAAACGCATAACAATCACATCAGTGAACTACAGGAAAGCTCATTTTAGAGTGACTATTCTAAAAGGAAAAGTTTTTCAACTCAGCTATAGTTGTTAGGCCGTTTTCATTAAAGGAATTACTACTATGTTACTAGGTGCTTTTTCTGTGAGTTTAAATGTAAAAGATATCCATGCCTCTAAGCTGTTTTATGAAAAGCTGGGTTTTAAAGAGTTTGCCGGCGAAATAGAGCAGCATTGGCTAATTATGAAAAACGGTGAACATTTAATTGGTTTGTTTCAAGGAATGTTTGATAAAACCATGCTGACCTTTAACCCCGGTTGGGATCAAAATGCTAAAACGTTAGCTGAGTTTGCTACTTTTGAGCAATTAGCTCTGCATTTTCAGCAGCAAGGTTTAGCAATACAAAAGGCCGGTGAAGCGAGCTTTATTATCACCGACCCAGATGGCAACCCTATTTTGATAGACCAACACGTGTAGCTGGTTTTTTACGCTTTATACGAACGTTTTGCAGTAACAAAATAATTCCGGTAATACAAAACAGCACGCTGGTGGCTGAGAAGCTGATAAGCAGTGGGTTATTAAAGTTTTCTCGCTCGTCGTAATCCATAATATGCAGCATCCAGAAAAAGTCGAAAATACGCCACAGGGTGCTGCGTACAGTGATGACTTTACCGTTTTGGCTGTCTAAATATATGGTTGTCGCAAGCCAATCATCGAAACGAACTTGCCATATGTTTTGTTTATGGGCAGCTTCGCGGGGGCCTTGTTTTAATTGCTGTACTTGCAAAACATTGGCATCAATCAGTAAGTGTGCTTTGGCGTTCGCGATAATTTCAGCCTCACTGGGTTTTGCCATGATAGCTCCAGTATGACCATTAAAGCTGACAGTGCTTTGCTCAGTAGTAACTTCAATGATTGGTGCATTTAAAAAGTGACTATAGTTAATCGCTTTTATTTGTTGAAATTGGGCGGTTATCCGATCAACTGATGCTGTGTAATCGGCTATCATAAATGGATTATCTAAACTGCGTTTTGCTAAATGTTTACCATGCACTTTTTCGAGGGGGAGTGAACTCATTACTAAGCCTCCCGATAGCCATAGAAGTAGCTGAATGGCTAGCAGATAGCCAAGCCATTTATGCCCTTTTCGAGCATATTTGAACATGCGTTTATTCATCATTACTCCGTTATTATTGTTGTATGGGAGCTATTTTAGGTTGTTTAACTGTATTGCCAATGCGGCATAATGTCGCATTAACTGTATTCTAGATTTGGTATATATACAAAACTGAGTTAAAGTTTCAGTCGATATCAATAGAGGGTAAAAACGAGAGTATGTCGGAAATTCAATTTTTAAATGTGGATCTGGAGCTTGAATCAAAGCACGATATTAGTGCACTTGTTGCTGATTTAAAGAAAAATGCCATGGTTTTACATTACGACCAAGATGAATACCGTCAACTAGCGCGTATTGAGGCTGCTGCTGATATCAGTACACCAGACAAAGCGATTAATCAGTTGTGTGAATTAATTGAATCGTGTTCACGAAATGCTCTTAAGCAGTGGTTATCGTGCTCTAAACGTACATTTGATATTGGCTTTGAATCAGGCGTTTCACCAAAATGTTTTAATCAAGCCCTGCATGCTGATACTTTGTTGCGTATTTCAGCGATTGGCGCAGGGGTTGAAATTACGATTTATCCAGTCGAAAAGTAGCCTGAGCTTAGCGCTCTACAACAGCTGCGGTCATTCTTGATACGCAGCAAAGCTCTCCTGCGGCATTGGTAATTTTAATATCCCACACTGAAGTGCGCTTACCTAAATGAAGAGGCTTTGCTGTAGCCGTTAATACACCCTTACGAGATGCTTTCATATGGTTGGCATTAATTTCTTGGCCAACAGCATAAAATTTATTGAAATCAACCACAAAGTTAGCCGCATAGCTTGCCACTGTCTCGGCTAACACAACGTTCGCTCCGCCATGTACCATGCCCATAGGGTTATGATGCTCAGGAATGGCAGGCATAGTCGCCACTAAATAATCATCACCAATTTCAGTCACCTCAATGCCCATGGTTTTCATTAAAGTACCTTGCCCGGTGATCCCTTGCTCTAAACTTTTACAAAGCTCTAGTGTGATTGGTTGATGCCAAATACTCATTGTATTTCCTTGCGTGCAAATTAAAAATAATACCTTATGGCATCTTTATACCTGGTTCAATGTTAGTTTTGTAGCAATATGATGGCGTTAATTTAAATTTGCGATTTTCAGATAACTGTATATACTCACAGTTAAATGTACTGTATGGAAAACCAGTTGTATGCGCCCATTAACAAAACGCCAATCGCAAATTTTAGAACTAATTAAAGTCTTTATTAAAGATACAGGCATGCCACCTACGCGTGCTGAAATAGCTCAAACATTGGGTTTTAAAAGTGCCAATGCTGCCGAAGAGCATCTAAAAGCACTGGCAAAAAAAGGCATGATCAAAATGAAGCCTGGGGCGAGTCGTGGTATTCAATTAATTGAAGAAGACGAACCTGAGCAATTAGGTTTACCTTTAATTGGACGAGTTGCAGCGGGTGAGCCCATTTTGGCGCAAGAACATGTTGAAAGTCATTGTCAGGTTGATCCTTCACTATTTAAACCTGCGGCTGACTTTTTACTGCGTGTAAATGGTATGAGTATGAAAGACATTGGCATCATGGATGGTGATTTACTCGCAGTACATAGAACGCAAGTTGCTGAAAATGGTCAGGTTGTTGTTGCTCGTGTTGATGAAGATGTAACTGTTAAGCGTCTTGAAAAAGCTGGGCGTAAAGTATTTTTACATGCTGAAAACGAAGAATTTTCGCCAATTGAAGTTGATCTTGAGCATGAATCTTTCAATATTGAAGGGTTAGCGGTGGGTGTTATTCGTAATGCCGACTGGATGTAGCTGTTTCTAAAATAGTGCACCAAATTGCTGTAATTTGGTGCGTTGCTTGTTTTTTATTATTTAGCATTGATTTGTAAACCCTTACTCTTTGTATAAAGCCTTATATGGCGCAGTTTTTCACTCTTTTTTTACTCTCACTCTGCCTCTCATTTTAAAATAACGCGCTGATTATAGTTGTTATTTTTGCACCAAAATAAACATTTATTACTACTAAAACTTGCTTATTGCTCATTTTTTAACTAATTGGTTAATACAGTGTATTAACACCTGATTAATAAAAATACACTCAAATGTGCTAGGTGTTAAACATAGGGTTGGTATCATCGCTGGGTCAAAATGATACGTAGTCGCTCTGAACAATAAAAAAAACGAATGGGCACCTTGTTGTATCGCCTTTTCGCTTTGCGTCTTGCAATAGCATTAAAAGGAGCCGTCACATGGGTAAACTGCGTTATGCCTTGTGGCTTATATTACTCTCACCTGTGCAGTTAGCATTGGCAAATAGCCAATTTAATATGCGTAAAGGGGTGACTGATATAAGTAATAGTGTTTATGAATTACACATGACGATATTTATTATCTGTTGTGTGATAGGCATCATCGTTTTTGCGGTGATGTTTTGGGCTTTGATCCATCATCGAAAGTCGAAAGGAGCCAAGCCTGCGCAATTCCACGAAAGTACCAAGGTTGAAATTCTTTGGACTGCCATACCATTTGTGATCTTAATCGCCATGGCAATTCCAGCTACAAAAACACTGATAGCGATGGAAGATGCTTCTAAAGCCGATATTACAATTAAAGTAACGGGCTCACAGTGGAAATGGCATTACGAGTACATGGGCGAGGAAATTGCTTATTACTCAATTCTATCTACTCCAAAAGACCAAATAGATAACCAAGCTGACAAAACAGAACATTACTTACTTGAGGTTGATAAGCCTTTAGTACTTCCTATCAATAAAAAAGTTCGTTTTCTAATGACCTCAGATGATGTTATTCACTCATGGTGGGTGCCTGACTTTGCGGTTAAAAAAGATGCAAACCCGGGTTTTATCAATGAGGCATGGACACGCATAAATGAGCCAGGCATCTACCGGGGTCAGTGTGCTGAGTTGTGTGGTAAAGATCATGGTTTCATGCCTGTTGTTGTGCAAGCGTTGCCTGAAGACGAATTTGCTAACTGGCTAGCAGAGGCTAAGCAAGAAAAGGCCAATGCTGCAGCAGCTGATGCGGCTTTATTAGATCAAACATTACCGAAAGAAGAATTAATGGTTCTTGGGGAGCAAGTTTATATGGCAAGTTGTGCGGCTTGTCATCAGCCTACAGGAATGGGCTTGCCGGGAGTGTTTCCTGCTCTTAAGGGGAGTCCAATTGTGCTTGGAGATGTAAAAGACCACATCGACATCGTATTACATGGTAAGCCGGGTACAGCGATGCAAGCATTTGATAAACAGCTTTCAATTAAGCAACTTGCTGCGGTTATCACATATAAGCGAAATGCATGGGGTAACGACACAGGCGATGTGATTCAACCAAGTCAAATTCAAGCAGCTATCGATGCAGCAACGGAGGCGAAAGAATGAGCAACGTTATTAATGAACAAGCCACTGAGCATGCGCATCATGACCATCATCCTGCAAAAGGTTTCAAACGTTGGCTTTACACCACCAATCATAAAGATATTGGCAGTTTATACCTGATATTTTCGCTCACTATGTTTTTAATTGGTGGCGCGATGGCAATGGTGATCCGCGCTGAATTGTTTCAACCTGGTTTACAACTAGTCGATCCACACTTTTTTAACCAAATGACCACAGTGCATGGTTTGATAATGGTATTTGGTGCGGTAATGCCGGCATTTACAGGGCTTGCTAACTGGATGGTGCCTATGATGATCGGTGCACCCGATATGGCGCTACCACGGATGAATAACTGGAGTTTTTGGATTTTACCATTCGCGTTTTTAATCTTGTTGGCTTCGTTACTTATGCCGGGTGGTGGCCCTGCATTTGGTTGGACTTTTTATGCGCCACTTTCAACGACCTATAGTAACGATAATACAGCCTTGTTTGTGTTTGCTATACATATCATGGGTATTAGTTCAATCATGGGCGCGATTAACGTTATTGTGACTATCGTTAATATGCGAGCGCCCGGCATGACATGGATGAAGTTACCACTGTTTGTGTGGACTTGGCTTATTACGGCATTTTTGTTGATTGCTGTGATGCCTGTTTTAGCTGGGGCGGTCACTATGGTGTTGACCGATAAATACTTTGCAACCAGCTTTTTTGATGCGGCGGGGGGCGGTGACCCTGTGATGTTCCAGCACATCTTTTGGTTTTTCGGTCACCCTGAAGTGTACATCATGATTTTGCCGGCATTTGGTATTATTTCAACCATCGTGCCGACCTTCTCACGCAAGAAGTTATTTGGCTACGCTTCTATGGTGTATGCGACCTCGTCGATTGCACTTTTGAGCTTTATTGTATGGGCACACCACATGTTCACCACAGGGATGCCTGTAGCCGGTGAGCTGTTCTTCATGTATGCAACCATGCTCATTTCGGTACCAACTGGGGTTAAAGTGTTTAACTGGGTTGCAACCATGTGGCGAGGCTCGATTAGCTTTGAAATTCCGATGATGTTTGCCATTGCCTTTATTGTGCTGTTCACCTTAGGTGGGTTCTCTGGCTTGATGCTGGCGATTACACCGGCAGATTTCCAGTATCACGATACTTACTTTGTGGTTGCGCATTTCCATTATGTATTAGTGACCGGGGCTGTGTTCTCAATTATGGCAGGAGCCTACTACTGGCTACCTAAATGGACTGGCAACATGTACAACGAAACACTTGCGAAATGGCATTTCTGGCTATCGCTGATCAGTGTCAACGTGTTGTTCTTCCCTATGCACTTTGTTGGCCTTGCGGGTATGCCGCGCCGTATTCCTGATTACGCCCTTCAATTTGCTGACTTTAACGCCATTATCAGTATTGGTGGTTTTGCCTTCGGTTTATCACAGCTACTGTTCGTGCTTGTTGTTTTTAAATGCGCACGAGGCGGCGAAAAAGCACCTGCTAAGGTATGGGACGGTGCAGAAGGTTTAGAGTGGGAAGTTGATTCGCCCGCACCGTATCACACCTTTGAAACACCGCCGGAGATCAAATAATGAACCATGCACCTTTGCTCAAAAAGCTGTTGTTAGCATGCTTAGGTATGTTTGCATTCGCCTTTGCATTGGTGCCACTTTACGATGTGTTTTGTGATGTCACAGGTTTAAATGGTAAGCCATCACTCGAACAAGCAAAAGAGAGTGAAACGGTAAGCATAGACCGTCAAGTTGATGTGAGTTTTACAACGCATGCGCAAAGTGGTGCGCCTTTTGATGTGCAATCAACTCAGTACAGTGTGGTTGTTCAACCAGGAGCGATGCGAGAAGTAAAGTTTACAGCCAAAAACACCAGTAATAACGACAAAGTGATGCAGGCTATTCCGTCTGTATCACCGGGAAAAGCAGCAAAATACTTACATAAAATCGCGTGTTTTTGTTTTGATCAACAACCACTAAAAGCGGGCGAAGAAGTTGAGTTTACCTTGTTGTTTTATGTTGATACGGAATTACCCGACGATGTAGAAGAGCTGACATTGTCCTATACCGTGTTTGATATTAGCGGGCAAGTTGTGGCTAAAAACGATTAAGCCGCCAAGCTAATTGCTAATTGGGAGCAAACAAAATGAGTCAAAATTACGAAAAATATTATGTTCCGGCCCAGAGCCCATGGCCAATAGTGGGTGCGATTGCAATGTTCTTAATTGCTGTCGGGGCAGGCCTGACAGTGATGCAAGTAAGCGCAGAAGCTAGCAGTGGTCAATATGTGTTGTATTTAGGCATTGCGATACTATGTTACATGCTGTTTAGCTGGTTTAAAAACGTCATCGAAGAATCACACAGTGGTTTATATTCAGCGCAAATGGATCGTTCATTTAGACAAGGAATGAGCTGGTTTATTTTTTCTGAAGTTATGTTTTTTATGGCATTTTTTGGTGCTCTGTTTTATGCCCGTATGATTTCAGTACCTTGGCTTGGTGGTGCTGGAAATAATGCCATGACCAATGAGGTACTCTGGCCAACGTTTGAAGCAGTATGGCCGTTGTTAACTACGCCTGCAGGTGATACAACTCAAGCAATGGGGTGGCAAGGTCTACCTCTTATTAATACGCTCATCCTACTCACCTCATCAGTCACTATCCACTTTGCTCACGTTGCAATGGAAAACAATAAGCGTGGTGCTTTAAAAGCATTTTTATCACTTACCGTGCTATTAGGCGCAATCTTTCTGGGTTTGCAAGTGTATGAATATATGCATGCATACCAAGATTTAGGTTTAACACTGGATGCTGGCGTTTATGGAAATACCTTCTTTTTATTGACGGGTTTTCATGGCATGCATGTAACGCTTGGGACCATTATTTTATTTGTCGTACTGCTAAGAATTTTTAAAGGCCACTTTACGAGCGAAAAGCATTTTGCATTTCAAGCGGCTGCTTGGTATTGGCACTTTGTAGATGTGGTGTGGTTGTGTTTATTTGTATTTGTGTACGTGCTGTAGCTTTGTGAAGCGGCGACGGGTTGGTGTGAATAAAGCCCAATTTCATTGCGGCAATAATGAGGAGCAGCACAATACCTGAAAACAGCACCCGACGACCTAAGTAATGCGACATGGGTTTCGAGTGCTCTTTTGCTGACATCATCACAAACAGCGCTCTAAATAGATTGAACAGAATATAAAGTAATAACAAAACAATAATGATTTTAATCATATTAGGTATTCCAAATGCAGTTAATTTTATGGCGTAAACAAAAGCTTAGCTCAATTATCGCAATTTGCGTTGTGATACTTGCAGTGCTTATTTGTTTACGACTAAGCGTTTGGCAATACCAGCGAGGCGAGCAAAAACAGCAGCAACTAAGCCAGTTAGCCGTTTCGAAAGAGCAAGGAGTTTTGAGCTGGCAAGAGCTGCAAAATTTACCTAGAGAGCTGAATAAAACGGGCTTGCAAGTCAAGGTCTCTGGCGAGGTAAATAAACAGCAGTATTGGTTACTTGATAATCAAATTTATCAGGGGCAAGTGGGCTATGACTTACTTGTCGCGATGACAATTGCAGGTGAAACCGCACCTTTAATCGTTAACTTTGGTTGGCTAAAAGCTCCAACAAACCGTAACCAGTTGCCAACCGTCGTGTGGCCAGAATCAACAAGGCTTACGGCCACAGTGCAATTGAAACAAGGCAACTTACAAGGTTTTACACTTGCCGATGATATTGGTGCAGAGCAAGGCTGGCCCAAGCGCATTCAAGGCATCGATTTAGCAATTTTTAGTGCTCAATTAGCAAAGCCCTTACAAGGCTTTATTGGTTATCGCAATGAAGCAGATGGTATAGCAACCCCGCATTATCAGAGTGTTGTGATGGGACCAGATAAACATTACGCCTATGCCGTGCAGTGGTTATTAATTGGCTTGGCTTGTGTGGTTATTGCTTATTTTGCGATGAGAAGGAGAGGTTATGAAAATAAACCCGCTTAGTTTATTCGTTTTATGCTGCTTTGTGCCGCTGGCACTTGCTTATGCAGCATTAAAGCTTGAGTGGTTACCGAGTGGTTCGAGTAATCATGGTGAGCTTTTAAGGGAGGAAGTGAAACTAGCTGATTGGCAGCAAGGCGAGCCTAAACAATGGACTATTGCGCTCAATTATCCAAAAGAGTGCAGTGAAGTGTGTGAAAACCAATTAGCAAGTTTAGACAACCTATACGTCGCTTTAGGGAAAAATCAGCAAAAAGTAGATGTGGCGGTACTGACGAATCAACAGCAGGTATCGGCTAATTGGCGTCAATTAGCAGTAAGTCCAGCGCTCAAAGCGGGAGACTTATACTTGGTTGATCACATGGGCTTGGTGGTTTTGCATTACCCCTATACGGCTGAGCCCGAACAAAACAGACTTATTCAAAAAGGCTTACTTAAAGATTTAAAAAAACTACTTAACTATGCGCGTTCAAGTTAAACCTCATTAAGGGGATAAAGATGTATAAAAATTATAAATATTTAGTCTTAATTACGGTTTTCTTTTCTATTTTGGTTGTTGGGCTCGGTGCTTATACACGGCTTAGTGATGCAGGGCTTGGTTGTCCTGATTGGCCAGGGTGCTATGGGTTTTTGACTGTACCAAAACATGAAACTGCTCTGTTACATGTTGAACAAAACTACCCTGATATGATGTTTGAGGCAGCAAAAGCCTGGAAAGAGATGATCCATCGCTATTTTGCTGGTGCCCTTGGTCTACTGATTCTAGCTTTGTTTGTTTTTGCATGGTTAAAACGTCAATATCCAAATACGCCAGTTAAACTGCCATTAGCGCTATTACTATTGGTGATTTTCCAGGCTGCATTAGGCATGTGGACAGTCACCATGAATTTACAGCCCTTGGTCGTAATGGGGCATTTGCTAGGCGGCTTTAGTATTCTATCCTTGCTTTTTCTTCTTTATTTACGGCTAACAACAAAGCCGATCGCAGGAGGTGATGCAGGAGCAAGACCATATTATCGCTTAGCGCTTGTTGGTTTAGTGGTTTTGGTTTTACAAATCGCATTAGGCGGTTGGTTGGCTGCAAACTATGCAGCTCCTCATTGTAATGGCTTACCTTTATGTAGCTACGGACAACCGTTTTCGTTAAAGAGTGTGTTTCAGCTTCCACTTGAACATAGCACTTACGAGTATGGCGTGCTGTCACAACAGGCTCGTATGTCGATTCACTTACTGCATCGCATTTGGGCGTTAGTCACTTGTGTGGTGCTAGCGCTTATTATGTGGCGTATATATTCACAGAGTTTTTCCAGAAAAATTAAGCATTGTACAGTAACAGTATTAGTCGCCTTATTGTGCCAAATCTGTCTCGGCCTTGCTGTTGTGCATTGGCACTTTCCATTGAGTGTAGCGCTTGCTCATAACCTGATGGCTGCACTGTTATTGTTGAGCATGGTACGTCTGTGCTTTCATTTAAAAGCAAGAACTTAGGAGGCTATTATGGCGATATTATTAAGCACAGAGAAGTCGTTAATCAGTCAATCAACTGA
This sequence comes from Pseudoalteromonas sp. MEBiC 03607, assembly GCF_004792295.1. NCBI lineage: Bacteria > Pseudomonadati > Pseudomonadota > Gammaproteobacteria > Alteromonadales > Pseudoalteromonadaceae > Pseudoalteromonas > Pseudoalteromonas sp. MEBiC 03607. The sequence goes on along the minus strand of NZ_SRRY01000001.1, from coordinate 308,343 downwards.
GCGATTGAAGGATTATCTTGCCATTAGTAAGTTTAAAGTTGTTGCTATGCTTGTTTTAACTGCATGGGTCGGTTTAGCGCTTGCTCCTGATATGGGGCGAGGGTTGTTTGTTCAATTAGCCAGTTTGCTTGGAATTGGCCTGTTATCTGCGGCAGCAGCGGTGATAAATCATGTTGTAGATAGTGAAATTGATAGCAAAATGGCGCGAACCCGTCATCGCCCTGTTGCTAAAGGACGTTTAAGTAAGCAGCATGCGCTGAGTTTTGCTGCGATAATTGGCTCACTTGGTTTCACTATGCTCATAGTCTGGGCAAATACATTAACTGCCGTGCTAACTTTATTTGCACTGGTTGGTTATGCCTTTATTTATACCTCTTTTTTAAAGCGAGCAACACCGCAGAATATTGTGATTGGTGGCTTAGCTGGCGCGATGCCACCGTTATTGGGCTGGGTGTCTGAAACAGGTCATATGGCAGCAGCGCCTTGGCTGTTGGTAATGATTATTTTTACTTGGACACCGCCGCACTTTTGGGCACTCGCGATTGCTCGAAAAAGCGATTATGAACGGGCAAAAATTCCAATGCTGCCCGTGACTCATGGTATTGAATTTTGTAAAACCTGCGTTGTAGCTTATTCAATATTGTTAGCCTTGGTCTGCGTATTACCATACCTGATTGGAATGTCGGGAGTAATTTACTTACTTGCGGCATGTGCCTTGAATACGGTGTTTATTTACAAAGCGCTGAAACTAAAAATTGCCCCTAAAGATGACACCGCAATGGATTTATTTCGTTTTTCAATTGTCCATTTAATGCTACTCTTCATCGCCTTATTTATTGATAAATGGTTAGTTTTATGACTCGAATAGGCGCTTTTTTGTGTTTGAGTGCGGTATTGTTTGTAACCGGTTGTGGTAAAAGCAACACCGCTCCTGAGGTCGAAGCACTGGTGTATGAGCAAGCAAAGCCGATTAGTCCGTTTTTATTAACCGATCAACATGGTGAGCCCACTGATAACAGCCAGTTTATGGGACATTGGAATTTAGTCTTTTTAGGCTACACCAGTTGCCCAGATATTTGCCCAATGACATTGGCAAAGTTAACAGCAGTACAAAAGCAGTTAAGCCAAGATTACCAAGTGCAAGTGTGGTTTGTAGCAGTTGATCCAAAGCGCGATACCACTGAAAAACGAAAAGCCTATATTGATTACTTTAACCCTGAGTTTCTTGCTGTATCAGGCCCCCATAAGCAACTTTTCCCATTTGTTAGGGAGCTTGGCTTAATTTACGCAATTAATGATAGTGATGAGCAGGAATATGCCGTTGACCACAGTGCCTCTGTGGTGATGGTTGATGCAAACGGCGCCGTTCGGGCTATTTTTAAGCCTGAGTTTAAGGCTGGTAGTGTGCCATTAATCAACGCCACGACATTGACTGAAGAGTTCCGAAAAATTGCAGATTATTACATAAATTGATTTTTTTAATATTTTGTAAAAGTTTGCTCGAAAGAAAAGCTTTATTTTTTGCAATAAATGTCTAAGCTACTAAAAAATTTTACTATTTTTTGATTCAAATTATGGCATTTTCATTAACTAGGACTAAGCTTTTGTTATGAGTTGCTTTGAACGGGGAAAGTATTAAGAATGTTAAAGCTCCCTACAGAATTAGCTATTACTCAGGTCGAGTCATTACATCAAGATTTACTGCATGAATTATCTGCAAACGATGATATCTGTCTTGATATTAGTGAGGTTACTCGGGCTGACACGGCGTCGGTTCAGCTGTTATGTGCGTTACAAAAACATTTACTCTCTGTGCATCATAAAATTATATGGGTGGGCGAGAGCGAGCCATTGCAGCAGGCAATAAATAGTTTGGGTTTAGGCCATTATCTTGTGCTTGAAAATGCCAATTAAGAGGTTTATATGAAAAGAATTTTAGCAGTTGATGATTCAGCATCTATGCGCCAAATGGTTGGCTTTACGCTTAAAAAGGCAGGGTTTGATGTAACGGAAGCGAAAGATGGTAGTGAGGCATTAAGTATTGCCAAACAGCAAGGTTTTGATGCTGTTATTTCCGACGTTAACATGCCGGTAATGGATGGTATTACACTGATTCGCGAGTTACGCAGCTTACCTAACTATAAGTTTACGCCATTGCTAATGCTCACCACTGAGTCAGGTTTAGACAAAAAAACAGAAGGTAAAGCAGCGGGTGCTACTGGGTGGATTGTTAAACCTTTTAACCCAGAGCAATTGTTAGCGGTATTGAAAAAAGTGATTCGCTAACAATAGGAGCGAGGCATGAGTATAGATCTAAGCCAATTTTTTGAAGTGTTCTTCGAAGAAAGCTTTGAAGGACTTGATGCGATGGAAGCTGAGTTATTAAACTTGGTTCCCGGCGAAGAAGATCAGGAAACTATAAATACCATTTTCCGTGCCGCGCATTCAATTAAAGGAGGTAGTGGTACTTTTGGTTTTAGTGCTGTTGCAGATTTTACTCATGTCCTAGAAACTCTGTTAGATCAAATACGTGAAGGTACACGAGACTTAACAGCGGAACATGTTAATTTACTCCTAAAGTCAGTCGATTGTTTACGTGCATTACTCAGAGCCTTACAAGCTGAACAACAACCTGATTTAGCGGAAGCGGATGAACTTCGAATAAAATTTGAAGAAATCCTTGGTATGCGTGCAGCGAGTCAGGCATCGGAACAAGTCGAAGAAACAGTTGCCGAAAGCAGCTTTAATACTTACCAAATCGACTTTAAACCCCATCATCATTTATTCAAAACGGGTAATGAACCTCTTTATATGATCAGCGAGTTAGCTGAACTTGGTGAGCTTGAAACACATGCTTTTCAAGATGGTATCCCCGATATTACTAATTACGCACCAGAAGATTGCTTTTTAGCCTGGCGATTCTTCTTAACCACAGACAAAGAGCAAAGCAGTATTGAAGAAATCTTTGAGTGGGTCGAAGATGATGCCGATATCACTATTACACTGTGTGGGGGCTTGTTTGGTGCTGAGGTAGAGCCATCATCAGCAAGTGAGCCTGCAAAGGAAACGAACACCAACACAGTTGAACCGATTGCTAAAGCAAGTACTGATGCTAAAAAAGCGGCGCCAGTAAAAACGGCGACTGCAAATGCAGAGTCAACGTCTATACGGGTTGGTATCGACAAAGTTGATTCACTCATCAATATGGTGGGTGAGTTAGTTATCACACAAGCTATGTTAAGCCAGCTTGGTGAGCAGGAGATAACCGAAGCAACGATCGCCTCGTTGCAAGAAGGTTTGGCTCAATTGGCACATAACACACGTGATTTACAAGAAAACGTCATGCGTATTCGCATGTTACCGATTAGTTTTGTATTTAGTCGCTTTCCGCGCTTGGTTCGAGATATCTCACAAAAGCTTGATAAACAGGTTGAATTGAAATTACTTGGTGAACAAACCGAGCTTGATAAAACAGTGATGGAAAAGCTGTCTGATCCTATGGTCCACCTCGTAAGAAACTCTCTTGATCATGGCTTAGAAACCGTAGATAAACGTGTTGCGGCAGGTAAGGATCCTGTTGGTACAGTGACACTTAATGCGTTTCATCAAGGTGGTAATATTGTGATTGAGATTATGGATGATGGACAAGGCCTAAATACTACCAAAATACGTGAAAAAGCGATTAAAAATGGTCTGATCTCAGAAGCAGATGATTTATCTGACAATGAAGTTAATGAGCTTATATTTTTACCCGGCTTTTCCACCGCAGATCAAGTGAGTGATTTGTCTGGCCGTGGTGTGGGTATGGATGTTGTACGTCGCAATATTGAAGCACTGAGTGGCTCTGTTGAAGTGTCATCTGCCCCAGGTGTTGGTTCAACCTTCACAATTCGCTTGCCATTGACGTTGGCAATTCTCGATGGGCAATTAGTACGTGTTGCCGAGCACACTTATATTATTCCGCTGATTTCGATTATCGAGTCACTGCAAATAGATATCACAAAAGTTAGCCGAGTTGGGAAAGATCTCGACGTATTGCGCTTACGTGATGAATACATTCCTATTTTACGGTTGTACAACATATTTAATCACCAAGGAGCGATTGAAACGTTGGATAAGACCTTGCTGGTGGTTGTAGAAAGCGATAACCAAAAAGTGGGCTTGTTAGTTGATGACTTATTGTCGCAACAACAAGTCGTTATAAAAAGTTTAGAGGCTAATTATCAAAAAGTAGATGGTGTCTCAGGGGCAACAATTTTGGGCGATGGTCGAGTTTCATTAATTGTAGATATTAGTGGCTTAATTAAATTGTCAGGACTGAGAAAACCTGGCAGCCAAGAATTAATCATCGAGTCAAAAGCGAATTTGGAGGCATCATGATAGCACAGCACGATGACCTGCATAACAAGCTTAATTTAGAACAAAATCAAGATGTAAAACAGTTTCTAACTTTCTTTATGGCTGAAGAAGAGTACGGAGTTGATATTTTAACGGTGCAAGAAATTCGCAGTTGGGAAGAGATCACTGTAATCCCTAATTCCCCTGATTTTGTTAAAGGGGTAATCAATTTGCGCGGCACCATAGTGCCTATTATCGATTTGCGACTTCGCTTTGGTATTCCAGCCATTGAGTATGGGCCATTGACTGTTGTTATTGTTTTAAAAGTAAAGTTAGAAAACGCGAGTAAAATTATGGGCATCGTTGTCGATGCTGTTTCGGATGTCTATAGCATTGCTGAGCATGAAGCTAAAGCGGTGCCGCATTTGTCAGACTCAGATAATGCGCAATATGTTGCGGGTTTGGTCAATGTGGGTGAGAAAATGGTTGCGCTATTGGACCTACAAAAAACAATGGACATTTAACTGGGTAGATTAACAAGAAGGTGAAGGGTATGGGTTGGTTTAGCAGTCCTAAAAATGTTGAGTCGAACAATGATTTAATTGTTACGGCACTAAACAAGTCGCTTGCAGTAATTGAATTTCAGCCGACAGGATCGATTATCACAGCCAATGCTAATTTTTTAAGCGTAATGGGCTATCGACTTGAAGAAATTCAGGGACAACATCATGCTATATTTGTCGCTGATGATGAATCAAAAAGCCCTGAGTACCAGCAGTTTTGGCAGCGCTTACGAAACGGTGAATTTATTTCTGACGAATTCAAACGTTTTGGTAAAGGTGGCAAAGAAATCTGGATTCAAGCCACATATAACCCGATTATTGATGGTAACGGCAATGTCATCAAAGTCATCAAATTTGCAACCGATATCTCCGCACAGAAAGAGTTAGAAAAACAATCGAAACGTGATGCTGATCTGTCTAATGCATTACGAGTATGCCAAGCGAATGTGATGATTGCCGATAACGATCTGAAAATTATATTCGTGAATGAGCAAGTAAAACAAATGCTACAAGCACGCGAGTCGACCTTACAGACAGTGCTGCCAAGCTTTTCAGTGTCTAACTTAATCGGTACATGTGTTGACGATTTTCATAAACAGCCAAGCCATCAACGTGAGTTATTGAAATCATTAAAAGAACCTTATAAAACAACGTTACGTTTGGCTGGTCTTATTTTTAGCCTGATTGCAACGCCTTGGTTAAGTGCATCAGGTAAGCGTTTAGGAACAATTGTTGAATGGCAAGATATCACTGATCGAGTGAATAAAGCCGAAACTGAAAAACGTGAAGCGGAAGAGAATTTGCGCGTACGTCGCGCACTTGACCGTGTAGCTACTAACACTATGATTGCAGACTCTGGGAATAACATCATTTATATGAACGAGGCCGTTCTTAATATGATGAAAATCGCAGAAAGTGATTTACGAAAAGACTTGCCGAATTTCAACAGCAATAATTTGATTGGTCAAAATATTGATGTATTTCACAAAAACCCGGCACATCAACGCAACATGCTAGCTAAATTAAGCAGTACTTACAGTACGGAAATTCAAGTCGGTGGTCGCACCTTTGGTTTGGTTGCGAACCCTATTTTCACTCCTGAAAATGAGCGTATTGGTACTGTTGTTGAGTGGGAAGATAGAACGGCTGAAGTCGCGATTGAAAAAGAGATTGCGGGTCTTGTTTCTGCTGCAGGTAAAGGTGACTTAGAAGCCCGTGTTGAAGAGACGGGTAAACAAGGCTTCTTCTTACGGTTAGCGCAAGGTTTAAATAGCCTTGTAAGCATTGTTGATGATGCAGTTAAAGATACAGGCAATATGCTTGATGCCATGGCGAATGGTGACTTATCAAAACGTATCGAGCAAGACTATCAAGGTTCATTTGAGAAGCTAAAACGTGATGCAAATGCCACGGCTGATAAGCTTACTGAAGTGATTAATCGCATTAATACCTCAGCAACTCTGGTTGCAAGTGGCGCAGAAGAAATCTCACAAGGTAATGCTGATTTAAGTCAACGAACTGAAGAGCAAGCTTCATCACTTGAAGAAACAGCATCTAGTATGGAAGAGATGACCAGTACGGTTCGCCAAAATGCGGATAACGCAAAAGAAGTGAACGAACTGGCAGAAGAAACACGCACGAAAGCACAAAAAGGCGGTGAAGTTGTAAACCGTGCTGTAGTGAGTATGTCTGCAATTAACGAATCAAGTAAGAAAATTGCAGATATCATTAGTGTTATTGATGAAATCGCTTTCCAAACAAATTTACTCGCATTGAATGCTGCTGTTGAAGCTGCACGTGCAGGTGAGCAAGGTCGAGGCTTCGCAGTTGTTGCAGGTGAAGTTCGTAATCTAGCGCAGCGCTCTGCAGCGGCTGCAAAAGAAATTAAAGAATTGATCCGAGACAGTGTTGGAAAAGTTGAAGACGGTACATTACTCGTTAATGAGTCAGGTTCAACATTACAAGAAATTGTTACAGCGGTGCAACGAGTGACTGCGATGATTTCTGATATTGCTCAAGCATCAGAAGAGCAAAGCTCTGGCATTGAGCAAGTTAATAAAGCAATTACACAAATGGACGAGATGACTCAGCAAAATGCTGCCTTAGTTGAGCAAGCATCTGCGGCAGGGGAATCAATGGCAGAACAAGCAAATGACATGCGACGCTTATTAAACTTCTTCTCGTTATCGAAAGAAGAGGTAGATGTCTCGAGTCGAGTAAGTGCAGCACCTGCGGTTAAGCAATCGAACTCGCCTGTACGTCCAGCACCGAAAGGCAATAACTTTGTTGACCCTAGCGATGAGTGGGAAGAGTTCTAATACTCTTCCCTATTAACAGAAAAAACTAGGTTATGTAGTGTATCTAATGTCTAGGCTGCAGGGTCAAAAACATGAAAGAGTTTTTATTAACAGATAGTGACTTTAAAGCTATTTCGTCGCAAGTTTATGATGCTTGTGGCATTGTTTTGGCCGAGCATAAGCGCGAGATGGTTTACTCGCGCTTAGCAAGACGAATCCGACATCATAAACTAAAAAGCTTTAAAGAATATTTAGACTTTCTTGAAGAAAATAAAGAACGAGAGTTTAGCGAGTTTATTAATGCGATAACCACTAATCTAACGTCTTTTTTTCGTGAGCCCCACCACTTTAACTATTTAAAAAACACCATTGTTCCAAAACTACTTGTGAGTAATGCTAAGCATAAACGTGTACGTGTTTGGTCTGCTGGGTGCTCAACGGGGGAAGAGCCATACACTATTGCAATGACATTAAGTGGTTTGTTTCCTTCTGATTGGGATGTGAAAATACTAGCCACTGATCTTGACTCGAACGTATTAGCCAAAGCTCAAGCGGGAACATACACAGCGTCGAATGTTAATGGTTTAGAGAAAGCTCAACTAAAGCGCTGGTTTTTAAAAAGTCATGATGGGCAGTTATACAAAGTTAAGCCAGAGCTACAAAAAAACATATTTTTCAAAAGGTTAAATTTACTTCAAGGTTGGCCAATGAAGGGGCCATTTGATGTTATTTTTTGCCGAAACGTGGTTATCTATTTTGATAAACCAACAAAAGATACGCTGTTCAAGCGTTACTATGACCTACTGACCGACTCAGGCCATTTATTCCTGGGGCATTCGGAAACACTGGGTAAGGATCACAAAGAGTTTAAGAATTTAGGCCAGACGATTTATCTAAAAGGTGGTCTATGAGCAATCATTTTAAACCTGTGTTACCTGGTTTCGAGCATGTTAAACGATTTTGGGATAACCAGAGACAAAAAGTGGTCGCAAAGGTTTTGCCTGGCGAGTTTTATGTATCAAAAACAGATGAACTGATTACCACGGTGCTTGGTTCATGTATTGCCGCATGTATTTATGATGAAGGACTCGGCATAGGTGGCATGAATCACTTTATGTTGCCAATGGAAAAAGGGGTCGACCCAGCGAATGCACATAGCTTAAATTGTCGCTATGGTAACTGGGCAATGGAGTATCTGATCAATGAAATCTTGAAAAATGGTGCTTCAAAACGTAATTTAAAAGTCAAACTGTTCGGTGGCGGTAAAATTATTCGCTCAATGACAGACATAGGAGTAGGCAATATTCGTTTTGCAAATGCCTATATACTTGAGGAAGGATTAGATTTAGTATCTCATGATGTGGGGGGCCCTTGGCCTCGAAAAGTATTATTTAATCCACAAACAGGTTCAGCGCAGGTGAAAAAAATGCGTGAATTACATTCTGATAAGCTTGAAAAACGTGAAATTAAATACTTACACGATATTGAGCATCAAGATGCTGAAACGAATATTGAATTATTTTAGGAGCGCATATGATCAAAGTACTCATTGTTGATGATTCTGCTTTGATCCGTGGTTTGCTCAAGGAAGTACTGGAACAAGCCGATGATATTCAGGTTGTTGGTGTTGCAGAAGATCCTTATCAGGCACGAGATTCTATTAAACGGCTAAATCCTGATGTATTAACACTTGATATAGAAATGCCAAAAATGGATGGGTTGAGTTTTTTAAAAAACTTAATGCGCCTACGTCCTATGCCTGTTGTGATGATCTCTACCCTAACTCAAAAAGGCTCGCCAATCACACTTGAAGCACTAGAGATTGGTGCGGTCGACTTTATTGCAAAACCAACTGCAAATGTATCAGAAAATATTCAACGCTACGCTCACTTATTACAACAAAAAGTACGCACAGCGGCTTCGGCCAGAGTACGTACCTTTAAAGCGCAAAAGGTGGAAGATGATAAATCTTTAACTTCTTTGCAGTTTAAACAGAATGCTGTTTTGGCTATTGGCGCTTCAACAGGGGGAACCGAAGCAATTAAAGAAGTGCTGGTTCGTATGCCAGAAAATTGCCCACCCATAGTGATCACTCAGCATATTCCGCCGGTATTTAGTACCTCATTTGCGATGCGTATGGATCGAACGTGTAAAATTAACGTCAAAGAAGCTGAACAGGGTGATAAATTAAAGCCGGGTTGGGCTTATATTGCACCGGGCGATCAGCATTTAAGTGTTGTTAAAAAAGGCAGCGCTCTATATTGCCAACTCGATGCTAATGAGCTGGTAAATCGCCATCGTCCAGCTGTCGATGTGTTGTTTAATTCACTTGTTATAGCTTGCCCTAAAGTAACTGTTGCAGCATTGCTAACCGGTATGGGAAGTGATGGCGCTCAAGGCTTACTGGCGTTAAAACAAGCGGGTGCTTATACAATTGCACAAGATGAATTGTCGTCAGTGGTGTGGGGAATGCCAAAAGCCGCAGTGGAGCTCAATGCGGCTCATGAAGTTGTGCGCCTTGATAAAGTGACGGCACAAATGCTGAAACAGGCTATTACTGCGTGATAACCCAAGGTTGTGAGAACCAATAATAGCTGCCTTTTTTCGCGATTGAAGGGGCTGTGCAGTTAAAGCGAGAGCGACCTTTTTTCAGTTTTTCAGGTGAGGTGATCTTCACCGTATCTTTGCTAAGCCAAGCTAAATCTGCTTGGCCAATACCTGAAACATAACAAGCAAACTGACTTTTATGAAAATCTTGCATATCAAATTGCATCGTTAAACTAGGTGGGTTTTCGTCTGTCACACTATCTGAGTAGGTAAGCTGTTTGATAGTGAATGCTTGCGAGTCGAGTTTAGTGGCAAGCGTATCAAGCTTTGAATAAAAGCCTGATGCCGGAAAACGTGGTAATCGAGTAAAGTCAGAATGGATCCCTACAGCACCCGAATGCTGACCTATACCAACAAACCCGAGTGATTTAACTAACTGCTGTAATGAATTATTAAACTCGCCATAAGGGTAAGCAAGGTATTTATAATCATGACCAATTTCTTCTTTTATGCGCTGCTGGGCAGATAGAATGTCGTTCTTAGTACGCGCAAGCCATGCTTGCTCAGTTTCGTCTGGCTGTTTGCGATGCAAGTAATTATGAGTTTGCGTGTGGTTGCTAATTAAGGCGCCTTTACTTGATAGCTCTTTTAGCTGTTGCCACGTCATCACATAGCTTTTGCCTTCATCAATAAGTTCAGGATTTACGAAAATAGTATACGGATAGCCAAACTTTTCTAAGATAGGAGCAGCTTCTTCGTAATTGTTTTTATAGCCATCATCGAAGGTAATCGCGACAGTTTTATCTGTTAAAGGGTGTCCCGCTTGTAACGAGGTGATGAGGTCATTTAATGGAATAACTTTGAAGTTATTGTCTTTTAAATATTGCATGTGTTCAGTGAATGTTTCGCTGCTGACACTGGTTACCGCAGGAAGGCTTTCACTGACGTGATGATACTGTAGAATGACTGCGCCATGGGCACGCAAAGATAAACCTAACAGGACTGCAAATACTACATGAAACATTTTCTTAAACGTCATAAGGCACACCATAAAAGTTTACTGTTATTAGCCGGTCCGATGATTTTATCAAATATTACCGTGCCAATGTTAGGTTTAGTTGATACTGCTGTAATCGGTCATCTAGGAAGCGCTCACTATTTGGCTGGTATAGCACTCGGTTCAGCAGTTATCTCGTTATTATTTTGGCTAGCAGGTTTTTTACGCATGAGTACCACAGGTTTGGTTGCACAGGCCTATGGAAAACACGATCACAGCTTACTTGCTGAGCTATTAAAGCGCAGCTTGCTACTAGCAACAGCGGTTGCGCTGCTATTAATAGCGCTGAGTATACCTATTCAATCCTTAATGGCATATTTATCAAATGCCAATGAAGCTGTTTTAGAACAAGCAAATAGCTATTTTTCGATTCGTATTTTTAGTGCACCTGCCGCCTTATGTAATTTGGTGTTACTTGGTTGGATGTTAGGAGTGCATTATGGCCGGGGGCCATTTTATTTATTACTTATTACCAACATAACCAATATCGTGCTTGATATTTATTTTGTAGTGTTTCTTGATTGGGGCGTTGCAGGAGCTGCGTGGGCATCTTTAATTGCTGATTATATTGCACTTGCTTTTGCACTTATGTTAGTTGCACAACTAGCTAAAAAACAAGGTGTTAACCTTGCTGTGAAAGACTGGTTAAGTGTTGCTAAGTTACTTGATTTAGTAAGCTTAAATCGCGATATTTTTATTCGCTCATTAGCACTCCAGCTATGTTTTAGCTTTATGACTTTTTATGGCGCACGGATCGGCGAAACAACCTTAGCGGCTAATGCCGTATTGCTAAACTTTTTAATGTTGGTGAGCTTTGCACTAGATGGTATTGCTTATGCGAGTGAGGCAAAGGTCGGCAAGGCTAAAGGTGAGCACAGCGCTAAGCAGATTCAATTATGGGTTAACTTGAGCTTATTTTGGGGCGGGTTATTTGCGCTGTTTTATAGCCTTATATTTTTACTATTTGGCGAGGCTATTATTCGCTTACTTACCGATGTTCCAGAAGTTATTGAAATGGCAACAGATTACTTGCCTTGGGTAATTATATTGCCTATTGCGGCGATGGGGTGTTTCTTATTTGATGGCGTATTTGTAGGGTTAACCCGTGCCAAAGACATGCGTAACACTATGCTATTTAGTGCTGTAGTGGGCTTTTTCGGGCTGTTTTGGTTAGTGAGTAGCTGGCAAAATCATGGTTTATGGTTTGCGATGACCAGCTTCATGCTAATGCGCGGATTAACTCTTTGGTTTCGCTACCGTAAAATTGTCAACAACCAGCAATTATTAGAGTAAATTATTTCCACAAATTGGGGTCATGATCTTTTGGGGATGAGCGTTCTAAAACTTGCGCAAACCGGTTGGCAAAAATGCCTAGGTAACCCCAACCAGCAAAGAATAAAGCTATTGCTAATACGACTAAGCCGATTAATTGAAAAAATGCGGGTCCATAGTAGCCTATGGCAATAAAAATCACGGCTAGCACAAAGAGTGCTAGGCCGCGAAGAAAGCGTTTTAAGCTTAACTTGGGGTCGCTACCTAAGCGAAATACCCACTTTTTAAGCATGCTTTAGAGACCGGTTAGTAGTAAGAATGCTCACCAGATTGGTGATCAGTGATGTCTCTTACACCATTGATTTCATCAAACTTGGCAATCATTTCTTTTTCGATGCCTTCTTTTAGCGTGACATCAATCATTGAACAACCGTTACAGCCACCGCCAAATTGCAGTACTGCAATGCCATCAGCAGTAATTTCTACTAGGCTAACTTGGCCGCCGTGGTTAGCGAGCTGTGGGTTCACTTCAGTTTCAAGCATGTGTTGTACACGCTCTTGTAATGACGCATCATCGCTAAGTTTACGTGCTTTTGCATTTGGTGCTTTAAGTGTTAACTGAGTACCCATTTTGTCAGTTACAAAATCGATTTCAGCTTCTTCCAAGAAAGGGGCACTTTCAGCATCAACAATGGCATCAAAACCATTAAATGGTAGACGAATATCAGTCGCTTCAACGGCGTCTTCAGGGCAGTAAGAAACACCACACTCAGCCTGCGAAGTACCTGGATTTACAACAAAAACACGAATGTTAGTTTGTTCAGCTTGGTCTGCTAAAAGTTTAGCAAAATGAGATTGTGCAGATTCAGAAATAGAGATCATAAAACGGACTATACTTGACTAAATTACTCGGATACTGCCTATCATACTCCGCTCATCGTGTTGTCGCCAGTGTTGAGCGTAAAAAGTTGCATCTATTTTATCGAATGGTAGCGTTAAAACATCAAATAATTATGGGTGCTATCTATGCGTTTTATAATAACAATATTAACTATGCTAGTGAGCGTTAGCGCATTAGCAAAACCTCTTTCTTATTACTTTGAACAAGATGTGAAATTTGACCCAAATATTCCTACCCCTGAGCAGGTACTAGGTTACGAGGTGGGTGAGTGGCATGTGCGACATGATCAGCTTGTGCAATATATGCAAATTCTGGCCGAAAAAAGTGACCGAATGAACTTTAAAGTAATTGGTCGCACTCATGAGCAACGTCCGCTGGTGATGTTAACGATTACTGCACCAGACAAGCTAGGCCAAGTTGAATCTATTCGTAAAGCTCATTTAGCGCGTTTAAATGGTGGTGCTACTGACTCAAGCAAACAGCCGGCGGTTGTTTGGATGGGTTACAGCGTACATGGCAATGAATCATCAGGTAGCAATGCATCGCTATTGGTTGCCTATTACTTGGCCGCTGCACAAGGGCCAGAAATTGACACCTTACTGAATAACACGGTTATTTTGCTCGACCCATCATTAAACCCCGATGGCTTAGCGCGTTTTGCAAATTGGGCAAACAGCAACCGTGGTATGAAGTTGTCATCAGATCCACAAACTCGCGAGCATATTGAAAGCTGGCCAAGCAGTCGTACTAACCATTACTTGTTTGATTTAAACCGTGATTGGTTATTGCTGCAACACCCTGAATCACGTGCACGTATCGCACAGTTTCACCAGTGGAAGCCAAATATTCTGACTGACTTCCACGAAATGGGCCCGAATAGCACGTATTTTTTTCAGCCAGGGATCCCAACTCGTAAACACCCAATCACGCCTGAAGAAAACGTTACGCTGACTAAAGCAATTGCAAATTATCATGCAAAGACACTTGATGAGCATAATGCGCTTTACTTCACTGAAGAAAGCTTTGATGACTTTTACTATGGTAAAGGCTCAACTTACCCAGACGTAAATGGCGGTGTAGGTATTTTATTTGAACAAGCAAGCTCACGTGGTCACTTACAAGAAACCATCAACGGCCCGTTAAGTTTTCCGTTTACGATTAAAAATCAGTTATTAACTAGCTTGTCGACGTTCCAAGCGGCGATTGATAACCGTACTGACTTACTTGATTATCAAGCCAAATTTTACAACAAAGCGATAGATCTTGCTGGCGATGAAGACTTCAAAGGTTATGTTGTTAAAGGTGGTGCTGATACGAGTCGCATGCAGTACTTCCTTGATTTATTGAAGCAGCATCAAATTAATGCGTATGTGCTCGAAGAGCCGTTAAAAGTAAATGGTCAAAGCTTTTCTGAAAAAAGTTACTATGTGCCATTAGCACAGCCGCAATTTCGTTTAATTAAAGCGATTTTTAGTGAGCAACAGCGTTTTGTCGATAACACGTTTTATGATGTATCTGGCTGGACTCTTGCGCATGCTTTCAATCTAGAGTTTGCAAAAGTAAGCAGCAATTGGGGCTTAAATGTTGCTAAAGAGCCTTGGCAACAGCCTGTAAAATCAAGCTATGCAGCATTACCACAAAGCTATGCTTATGCATTCAAATGGGATGATTATTTAGCGCCAAAAATGCTTAATAGCTTACTCGAACAAGGTGTAAAAGCGCGTGTGGCATTAAGCCCACTCACAGCAAAAACGCCTATGGGTGAGATTGCTTTTGAGCCTGGAAGTATCCTTGTGCCTGCAGGTCTGCAAACAGATAGCAACTGGGTTAGCTATTTAAACCAAGCACAAAACGAGTTTGGCATTGAAATTACACCAATTAGTTCTGGCTTAACGGTAAAAGGTGCTGACTTGGGCTCTCGTTCAATGGCGGTAGTGAAAGCGCCGAAAGTGCTATTAGTCGGTGGTGAAGGGAGCAGCCAGTATGAGCTTGGCGAGGTATGGTATTACCTAGACCGTTTCGTTGGCACAGCGCCAAGCATTGTTGAAATGCAACGTCTTGATGATATTGATCTCGAAAACTACAGCCATATCATTCTAGCGCACGGTAATTACAATCGTCTTGATGATGCAACGAAAGTGGCAATTAAGTCGTGGGTTCGTAAAGGCGGAGTTATTTGGGGACACAAAGGCGGAGCTAAGTTCCTAGCCGATCAACAATTATTAAAAGCTAATTACTTATCTCGTCGTGATGTAGCCAGCGCCTTTGATACAACAGGGCTTACCTATGCTGATAAAGATGACCTCGCTGGTCGTCAGCGTATTGCGGGTGCAATTTTTAATACTTCAGTGGACTTATCTCACCCTCTGACGTATTCGCTAAATCGCAATACATTGCCAGTGTTTAAGAATAGCACTTGGTTACTTGAGAAATCAGACGCACCTTTTGTTAACGTACTTACTTACACAGACAAGCCGCTTTTAGCTGGCTTTACTGATGACGTAAACGTGGAGCAAGTAGCGGGTGCAGCAGGACTGATTGCACACTCATACGGTAAGGGTAGTGTCATTGGTATGACTGATAACCCAGTGTTTCGTGGTTACTGGTACGGCACTAGTCGCTTACTGAGCAATGCATTATTTTTTGGTAACGCATTCTATGCCTCAGCTGACTAATCACCTTTAATGTGCACCTAACGGAGTTAAGCAGGTAAGCATAGCCCACACCTGTTTAGCTCCGGCTTCTTTAATGACCTCAGTCGCTGCATTTAAAGTTGCGCCAGAGGTCATCACATCATCAATGATTGCCACGGTTTTTGCAGACAAATCCTGCTGGCAAATAAACGCACCCTTTAAGTTTTTAATTCTGTTCGTTTTACTGAGCTTTGATTGTGCTTTTGTAGCTTTTAGCTTTTGAAGAGGCGAAATAATAGGCTCATTTTGTGTTTGTAGTACAGGCAACCATGTTTGACTGACTTGGTTGAAGCCACGGGTTAAAAATCGCTGTTTATGTAAGGGCATTATAATAAAAGCGTCTGGCCAGTGGATATTTACTTTGCGAGCAACTGCAAGTTGCTGGCTAATGATTTGTTGTAGAGCAATCTTATAATACTGTTGGTCATTAAATTTTAACTGCTTTAACCATTGATTTAAGGGCACTTGGTACCAAGCGCAGGCAATTAAGTGGTCAAACTGACAGTCAGGAAAAGCATCACAGACATCAGGTCTGTGTAACAGGTTTGGGTGGCGTTCTAAATCAAATAAGCTTAGATCTTGCAAACAATAACTGCATAAAGCATGGTTAGGATTAATATGGCTGTTACAGCCAATACAAAAGTTTGGAAGTAACGTGTCTAAACCTAGTTTTAAAGCATGGGTTAAACGAGACATTGCATTCATTCCTTTAAACGCTATCATGAGCGCTAAGTGTGGTCTGGAATGATGAAATATGCAAAATGATATGGTGTTACTACATGGTTGGGGAATGAACCAAGGCGTGTGGCAAGTAATAATGCCTGAACTGGAATTTTTCCATGATGGTGAGGTTCGTTGCTTGGATTTACCGGGATTTGGTAATGCACAAAACTGCCCAGCCCCTTACACCTTGCATGCCGCTGCTGAGCAACTTAGTGAGCAATTGAATGAAGGGTCATTACTCGTTGGATGGTCATTAGGTGGATTATTTGCTTTGTACATTGCAGCTCATTGGCCAGAAAAGGTGGCTAAAGTTGTGCTTGTTGCATCAACGCCTTTCTTTGCCGAGCAGAATGACTGGCCAGGTATTAAACCGAATGTATTAAATACCTTCAAAGAGCAACTTGTTAGTCACCGCGAAAAAACCATTGAGCGATTTTTAGCAATCCAGGCGATGGGCAGTGAATCGGCCCGTGACGATATTAAACAACTAAAAACTTTATTAAATCAGTATCCAGCACCACAAGAGCAGGCTTTAAGCGCAGGTTTAGAAATTTTGCAGCATGACGATTTACGCTCACTGTTTGCTGAGCTAAGTGTGCCAGTATGTGGCATTTTTGGTCGCTTAGATTCACTGGTTCCTTATCGAGCAATTGAAAAAATGCATGCTTTACAGCCTGAGTTTGAGTATGAAGTATTAGATAAAGCATCGCATGCCCCGTTTATCTCCCATAAAAAAGCATTTATAACAGCACTGAAATCAATGTGTTAATTTAAACTCGGCCGTAGGCCACAAAAATAGCGGGATTTAGCTTTATTTTGCTCGTTTTATGAGCGATACTTAACAAGTGAATCTCACTGTTGGAGGGTGTTATGCCAATCAGTTCTGTTTTTAATAATGCGGTAGAAGGTTATAACCGTGCAAGCCAAGGTATCGAAAAGGCGAGCGCTGAGATTAGCCGTGCCTCAATTGATCAGCAAGATGATGCCCAACTAGCTCAACAACGTCAATTACAAGCGGCAACTCCAAATGAAGCTGTAACTCCGCCAGTTTCACAACCTGCCCCAATCGATGAGTCGCTTGTTAATTTGAAAGTTGAAGAATTTAATGCAAAAGCAAACATCAACACCATTCAAACTGCTGATGAAGTGCTGGGTACGTTAATTGATATCAAAGTTTAGCACTTATGAATATCGTTACTCCGTTTCCCTCGATTAATATCAACACGGCGAATGTGCACACCGAAAGTGCTCGCCGTGATAATCAGTTACGTGAAGTAATCCCTCCACCTGCTGCTACTAAACCAAGTAATGCCGAAAATAAAACGCTTAGTGATGGTGATAAAACCAAGCAACCGGGTTCTGAGGCTGGTACTTATGATGCCAAAGGTCGTTTATCAGAAGATAAAGTGATTGAGGAGCGTCAACAAGGCAGTGAACAAGGCGATCCAGAGCAATCAGAACAAGACGCTAAACAAGAACAGAAAAAAGAGCAAAAGGTTGCTGAGCAAGAGCAACAAGACGCTGAACAAATAAAAGAATTAAAAGCGCGTGATACCGAAGTGCGTATTCATGAGCAAGCGCATGCCACAGTAGGGGGGCAGTATGCGGGCTCTCCTAGCTATGAGTATCAACGTGGCCCCGATGGTACAAACTATGCTGTTGGCGGCGAGGTGCAAATTGATGTTGCTGAAATAAAAGGTGACCCACAAGCCACAATCGAAAAAATGCAGACGGTGCGTGCAGCGGCACTTGCGCCACAAGAGCCTTCAAGTGCTGATCGCTCAATTGCTGCAGATGCCACACAAAAGCTTATGGCAGCGCAGGCTGAGCTTGCCAGCCAATCAGCTGATGGCGATGCTGACTCAGGCAAATCGACCTTCAAAATAAACAGTGAGTATGCCGAAGATAGCGCAACTCAAAGCAGTGAAACAAAAACAGCAAAGCGTGATGTTGAAGTAGATGAGCGTGCCGCACGTATTGCTAATTTTTATCAAGCAGCTACCTCGCCCACTAATCAAAATCAGTTCTCTGCTTTTATTTAAGCTTCTTAAATTAAAAAACCGCGTAAGTTAAACTCACGCGGTTTTTTATTATCGATTTACACCTATAGGGTATTATTTTTTCACTTTTGCATTGGCAAATGCATCAGCAAAGGCATTACCCATTGCTGCATTACCAAAATCACGTTTTTGTTTAGGTGCTGCACTTTTCGCTTTCGCAGCTGGCTTAGGTTTGCTAGCTGGTGCTGCTTTATTACTAGTATCAACATCATCGTCTAAACGCATAGTAAAGCTGATACGTTTGCGTGCTGCATCTACTTCAAGTACTTTTACTTTAACAATATCGCCAGCTTTAACTACTTCGCGTGGATCAGAGATGAACTTGTTGGTAATAGCAGAAATATGCACTAAACCGTCTTGGTGAACACCCACATCAACAAAGGCACCGAAGTTCGCAACATTCGACACTACACCTTCTAGGATCATACCCGGTTTTAGGTCGTTAATGGTTTCAACACCGGCTTTAAATTCAGCTGTTTTAAACTCAGGACGCGGGTCACGACCCGGTTTATCAAGCTCTTTAATAATATCGGTAACTGTTGGTAAACCAAACTTTTCGTCTGTGTAGTCGTTAGCAACCAGTTTATTTAAGATATCAGAGTTACCAATTAAGCTATTTACATCGAGGTTGTTCTTTTCGCAGATGCGTTTAACAACCGGGTAAGCTTCAGGGTGAACAGATGACTTATCAAGAGGATCTGTACCATTAGTGATACGTAAGAAACCAGCCGCTTGTTCAAAGGCTTTTGGCCCTAAACGCTCTACTTTTTTCAGTTCAGAGCGTTTGCTAAATGAACCATTCGCATCACGGTAGCTAACAATATTTTGTGCTAACGTTATATTTAAGCCCGATACGCGAGTAAGTAGTGGCACCGAGGCCATATTTAAATCTACACCTACTGAGTTTACACAGTCCTCTACAACGGATGTTAGCGTTTGTCCTAGCTGGCTTTGTGATACGTCGTGTTGGTATTGGCCCACACCGATTGATTTAGGCTCAATTTTTACCAGCTCAGCAAGAGGGTCTTGTAAGCGACGCGCAATTGACACCGCACCACGCAGTGAAACATCAAGGTTAGGGAACTCGTTGGCAGCAAATTCAGACGCTGAATAAACAGATGCACCTGCTTCACTGACCATGATTTTATTTAGTTTAAGTTCACTGTTCGCTTTGATAAGTTCAGCAACTAACTTATCTGATTCACGTGAAGCTGTTCCATTACCGATGGCGATTAGCTCAACTTTGTGCTGGCGACATAACTGCTCTAAGGTACGTAATGATTTTTCCCAGTGGTTTTGGGGTGCATGAGGGAAAATGGTTTGCGTGGTTAAAAGCTTACCTGTGCTGTCTACAACGGCAATTTTACAACCTGTACGTAAACCAGGATCAAGACCTAGAGTAGTACGCGGGCCTGCAGGTGCAGCCATTAATAAATCTTTTAAGTTTTTCGCAAAAACGTCAATTGCGCCAGTTTCAGCTTTTTCACGCATTGCGCCTAAAAACTCATTCTCAAGGTGAAGGCTTAATTTAATCTTCCACGCCCATTGCACCACACTCATCAGCCAGCTACTTGCAGCAGAGTTGCTTACATCTAAGCGATAATGATCGGCAATCATCTGTGCGCACACTTGGGCTGGGTTTTCTGCGCTTGGTTCAGGGTTGATACTGAGTTGTAAAACCCCCTCATTGCGAGCACGAAGCATAGCAAGTGCACGGTGTGATGGTACTTTCTTAAGTGGCTCTTGATGCTCAAAGTAGTCGCGGTACTTAGCGCCATTATTTTCTTGGCCTGCTATAATTGTGCTTTCAATTTGACCATGCTGTGAGATGTGGCTGCGGAATTTAGCCAATAACTTAGCATCTTCTGCAAAGCGTTCCATCAGAATAAATTTAGCGCCATCAAGTACAGCCTTACTATCAGCAAAGCCTGCATCAGCATTTATGTAATCAGCTGCGAGTTGTTCTGGATCGAGGTTTGGATCATTAAATAATGCATCGGCAAGCGGCTCAATGCCGGCTTCAATAGCAATTTGACCTTTCGTGCGACGCTTAGGCTTGAACGGTAAATATAAATCTTCAAGCTCAGTTTTACTGTCAGCGTTATTAATATCAGCATTTAGCTCTGCTGTTAATTTGCCTTGTTCTTCAATGGTGGCAAGAATAAAACTGCGGCGTTCTTCTAATTCGCGTAAATAAGATAAACGTTGTTCAAGTAAACGTAATTGTGTGTCGTCTAGACCACCAGTTACTTCTTTACGATAACGGGCGATAAAAGGGACTGTGGCACCTTCATCAAGTAATTTGATTGCAGCAACAACTTGTGTTTGCTGGGCATTTAGCTCGGTCGCTAAGCGTGCAGAGATATTGCTCATGCATAAACCTTTTTAGAAATAGAAAATCAGTAAAACTGAAGATTAATTGCCTGAATAATATCACAATAAGAAGGCCTTAAAAGCACTGCTTTTAAGGCCCGCAAAAATAGTTTTACACAACGCTGATTTTAGGCGTTAGTGTGGGTGGTCAATCTGCTGCATGACTTCACTGAAGCTGTTAGCTATTGGATTGATATTGACCGGAATATGGAGTTTCTTAGCGATTTCTCGCGCAGAAATCAAACCGCAAATTTCATGGTTTGCGCTAGTCACTAATAAGAACATCATACCTTGATGCTCCATAGTTTGCAGTGCATCTCCAATACATGCATAGCTGATGCTCTGCAAGCTTACTCCCGCTAAATTGCTAAGTGGTGTCATTACATCGTGTAGTGTTAATTCATCACGATGTAAGTTTAAACGCTGCGCAAGAATCATAATCTTTGAGCTTTGTAAATCTGCGCTAGAGGTGATCCCGAGCAGTTTATCTTCGCCATCAATCACTAAAATAAAATCTGAACAGCAACTATTTGTTTGTTTTAACGCATCAACGATAGATGTGCCATAGTGGGCACGAAGCGGGTCTTTTTTAGTAAAGCTATTAAGTACTTTAAGTGCAGAAGAAGTGAGATCTAGTGTTGGCTCAACTTCATTTACTGCATTAGATAATGCGCCATTAGAGATATCTTGAAGACGTAATTCTTTGAATTTATTCATTTTGTTCACCATACATTTTAATAAAACTGAAATAGAAAAATTTGAGTTAATTAAAAAGCAGGTGGCCCTCGCTGGTGTGCGCTATAAACAGACGCCTTGTTACAAGGTTGAGCATACAACACAACACGTGCATCTGGCAGTGGTTGGGCTACATTGGCGATGTACGCAGGTGTATGTTTGTCTAGGTCGGTATCTAGATTGGCAGGGTCTGCACTATCACACGCAATAAAATGTGCGGTTGGTGTAACACTGTCTGAGTGGCTTTCTATATCGTTGGCATAAGATATCAAACTCACACTTATTAAAAGTGCGAATACAATTGCATTACTTATTATGCGTTGCATTGCGTTTGACATAATTACTACCTTCTAAAACTCAAGTAATGATTTATCTTGAGTATCTTTAGTTATAGATCACATTTTTAGACTAAACAATCATTAATTAACGCTTTCTGAATTTTCTGGGAAAAATTATTTTGCATCAGGATAGGTTATCTCATTGATGAACCACTCTTTTGTACCTTCAGGCGTGTTTACCGTAAAGTCATCATCGACCTGTTTGCCAAGCAGTGCCCGAGCCATTGGTGCATCGATAGATATGTAGTCTTTACGCTCGTAAATTTCATCAGGACCAACAATACGAAAGCGTTTTGTCTCGCCTTGTTCGTTTTCAATTTCGACCCAAGCACCAAAAAATACTTTGCCAGCTTGTTGAGGGTTGTAGTCAACAATTTTAAGGTCAGGCATACGCTTGCGCAAATAACGAACTCTGCGATCGATTTGTCGTAAAACACGTTTATTAAATTGATAATCGGCATTTTCAGAGCGGTCGCCCAAACTTGCTGCCCAAGTCACTATTTTGGTAATTTCGGGGCGTTTTTCATGCCATAAATAATCATGTTCTTGTTGTAATTGCTGATACCCTTCTCGGGTTATTAAATTTGTCTTTGCCATTTTATTCAGCCTAAAAAGAAAACCAGCCGCAAAGTATACCCTTTGTCGAGCAGGATTTTGAAATGTTCAGTAACAATCTAAGCGCGTAATTCGTTTTTTATTCTTAACTTTTTCATTTATATTAATAAGTAACATATTACAAAAAGAATGAAAGTTATGGGACACGAAACGACAAAAGTATTGGTTGTTGATGATGATATGCGCTTACGCAGTTTGCTAGAGCGTTACCTTGTAGAACAAGGTTTTATTGTTCGTACAGCAGCAAATTCAGAGCAAATGGATCGCTTACTAGAGCGCGAAAACTTCCACTTGATTGTATTAGATTTAATGTTACCGGGTGAAGATGGTCTTTCAATTTGCCGTCGTTTACGTCAAAAAGAAAATGACATTCCTATTGTAATGCTCACAGCAAAAGGTGATGAAGTAGACCGCATCATTGGTTTAGAGCTCGGTGCAGATGATTATATTCCTAAACCATTCAATCCACGTGAGTTACTCGCGCGTATCAAAGCAATTTTACGTCGTCGTGCTAAAGAAGTGCCAGGCGCCCCTGCTGCCGAAGAAAACGAAATTAGTTTTGGTGAGTTTACTCTTAACCTTGCGACCCGCGAAATGAGTCATGGTGACAAAACAATGTCGTTAACCAGTGGGGAGTTTGCTGTATTGAAAGCCTTGGTAACACATCCTCGTGAACCGCTTAGTCGCGATAAGCTAATGAACTTAGCACGTGGCCGTGATTACAGTGCACTTGAGCGCAGTATCGATGTTCAGGTATCGCGCTTACGTCGTATGATTGAAGTTGATGCGGCTAATCCTCGTTATATACAAACAGTATGGGGCTTAGGCTACGTATTTGTGCCAGATGGTGAAAAATAACAATAATGGGCATGTTTCCACGTAGTGCGTTTGGACAAACGGTATTTTTGGTTGCGGCCCTGCTGTTAATCAATCAAATAGTCTCTTATATCACAGTCAGTTTTTATGTTGTTAAACCAACGATAGAACAAGTAAACCTTATTCTCTCAAAACAGGTGAAAACCGTGTTTATTGAATGGGAAGAGGGAGTGGAGGTAAGCAAAGAAGCCTCTGACAAGTTTTTTGAGATCACCGGCATTGAAGTCATGACGCAGCGCCAAGCTATGCGTGAAGGGTTGGCTGAAACTCGCGAGTACTCTATGCTATCGCGCAGCATGTCGAAAGAGCTTAATGGCTCTGCGCGGGTACGTATTAGCCAAACCGATCCGCTTGTGTATTGGGTTGAAGCTCCGCAAGCGCCAGGTTATTGGGTACGTGTGCCGCTCACCGGATTGCAAGAAAACAACCTAAAGTTCTTAACCTTTTATTTATCGAGTATTGGCTTTTTAAGTGTACTCGGTGGTTGGTTGTTTGCCCGTCATCTAAATAGACCTTTAAAAGCACTGCAACAAGCCGCCGTTAAAGTAGGGGTAGGTGACTTTTCTACCAAACTAGAAGAGCAGGGCTCTACAGAAGTGATTGAAGTAACCCGAGCGTTTAACCAAATGTCGCGAGGTATTGCTGCCCTTGAGAATGATCGCCGATTATTAATGGCAGGTGTTTCACATGACCTACGTACCCCGCTTACGCGGATTCGTTTAGCGACTGAAATGATGTCGGACGATGAAGATTATCTGCGTGAAGGGATCATTCATGATATTGAAGATATGAACGCTATTATCGATCAATTCATTGAATATTTACGCCATCACAAACGCGAAGAACTCGAACTTGAAGACTTAAATGCGATTGTTTCAGAAGTCGTTGAAGCTGAGCAAAAGCATCATCGCACTATTACCTTTAAAGAAAACCCTAGCTTAGGCGAAGTGCCAGTAAGCACTGTGGCAATAAAACGTGTTGTAACCAATATGATTGAAAATGCAATTCGCTATTCAGACGGTGATATTGAAGTTGAAACCCGCGTGAGCAGTAATAAAAAGTTTGCCATGGTGGTGGTGAATGATCACGGCCCGGGGATCCCTGAAAGCGAACTTGAAACTGTATTTGAACCGTTTAAACAAGGTGATGCCGCTCGTGGGAGCGAAGGCAGTGGCTTAGGTCTTGCGATAATTAAACGTATTGTCGATATGCATGGCGGCCGAGTACAGCTGCTTAATCGCCCTGAAGGTGGCCTCAGTGCACAGATTTATTTACCGTTTTAAAAGCCTTAAGCTATAAGTTTAAAGCAGCCCGAAATGGCTGCTTTTTTGTTAACAAAAAAAGCGCGGCATCAAATGCCGCGCTTTTAATAATGTTCAGCAACTAGCAACTAGCAACTAGCAACTAGCAACTAGCAACTAGCAACTTACATTGCTATAAATCGAATCGCTGTGCCGCCACTGGTGGCAAGCTTTAACGTTAGCTTATCATCAGCAGTTACAATGCGTTTTTCTACTTTTAAGTCGTAAGGGTTATTAACCCACTCAGCTTTGTCACCGTCGCGGTAGATTTGCGCTTCAAACTTTTTACCTTTATCTAAGAAGTCTAACTTCACTTCTAAAGTGCGGGCTTTTTCGTCAGTAACTGCGCCTAAATACCAGTCATTACCTGAGTATTGATCGCGCTTGCGTTCTTTACGTGCAAACACAACGTAATCGCCAACTTCGCCTTGTAGTGCAATACTTTGTTGCCAATCAGTTGGTACGTCTTGAATAAACTGGAACGCATCTGGTTTTGCTAAGTAATTACGTGGTAAATCTGCCGCCATTTGAATTGGGCTGTACATTACAACATATAGCGCTAATTGCTTCGCTAGAGTTGTTTGCGGGCGGTTGGTATCGGCACCTAAACCGTTAAAGCTCATATCAAAAATACCCGGCGTGAAGTCCATAGGGCCTGCAAGCATACGTGTGAAAGCAAGCATTGGAATATGCTCAGGTGGATTTGGTGGCGTACCCCATGCGTTAAACTCTTGGCCACGGGCACCTTCACGAGCAATCCAGTTCGGGTATGTACGACGTAAGCCGGTATCTTTTATTGGCTCATGCGTATTGATACTAATCTTATGCTTAGCAGCAAGTTTCACGTTGTGAAGGTATTCGTTCACCATGAACTGACCGTCGTGCCACTCTTTGCGGACAATGCCGTTCTCATCGACGCGTTTGATGTTACCACCGTCGGCTACGTAACCTGTTTTAACTTGGCTTACATTTGATTTTTCGTATAGCGCAAATGCATCTTCCATTTGGTTACGATAATTTGTTACGTTACCTGAGGTTTCGTGATGACCAATTAGTTGTACGCCTTTTTCTTTGCCGTAACGTGCCAGCTCTTCAATATCAAAATCATCATAAGGTTGAGTAAAGCTAAATACATCACCGTTATAAAACCAGTCGCCATCCCAGCCAATATTCCAGCCTTCGACTAGTACGCCATCAAAGCCATATTTAGCCGCGAAATCCATGTAATATTTGGTATTCTCAGTGGTTGCACCATGAATTTTACCGCTACCCCAGGTATTTTCATTGATGTGCATACCCCACCAAATACCTACGTATTTACCCGGTTTTACCCAAGAAACATCGCCCAGTTTATTTGGTTCGTTCAGGTTTAAGATGATATCTGAGTTGATTAAATCAACGGCTTCATCACCAATTTGAATTGTACGCCAAGGGGTATTAAATGCACCGTGCTTTTTAACCGCTACGCCGTCTGACCAAGGTGTTAAATCGGCTTGGAAAGTACCATCACGACGTTGGTTTAAAACCATGCCGGCATAATCAACAAGGGCTGCTTCGTGAATACTGATATGTACACCATTTTTATTTTTTAAAGTAAATGGTGTGTGCACAAGTGCCGCTTTATGTAATGGGGTGGTGTTATACACGTACTCATAACGGTTCCAACCGCGGGCGGGGATCCACCATGCCGTTGCATCTGATGAGTCTGTAATTGCAAACTCAGTAAGCTCTTTGGTGATTTCTACATCATCAAAACCAGCTTGCTTTGGTAATTCGTATCGAAAGCCGACACCATCATTAAAAGCGCGAAAACGTACTGTAAATGTGCCACCTTGTGGTTGTGGCTTTTTAAAAGTAACAGCAACTTCGTTATGGTTATCAACCACTGTTTGGCGTTCACCCCAAGGTTGTTCCCAGCTGCTTTTTACAGAGTCAGTGGTTTGGCTGCTAATTTTGTAACCTTCGCTCATTGCCGGTTGTTCTTTAAAAACAAGACCTAACGCTGAGTTAGCAATGACTTGTTTACCAGCAAAACTGATTTCGTAGCTAGGTGTGTGTTGTTCATCAGAAATGGTTACTTTGATCTGCCCATCAGGTGAACTGACGGTTGTGGTTTGTGCTAGGCAAGTACCTGAAAAGGCTGCTAACATTAAGGCAGTTAATCGCATTGTTGTTCCTTGGCGGCTTATGGTTATGGATTGTTGTCACGTATTCACATACATGCTTCAAGCATAAAGTGACTTGCCAGTTAATACGAGAGATCTGCATACGTATTCAACAAAGTGAGTGCTGTGATATCAGGCCCTATACTGAAAAAGGTTTAAAAAATGATAAGAATAACCCTGTTGCTACTACTATTGTTTAGCCAAGCTTTATTGGCGCAGCAAATACAAATAGTGGATAAGCAGAATCAACCGGTCAAAAATGCGGTTGTTTGGTTAAAAGGTTCTCAGCAGCTAACTTTGCCTGATACTCATTACACTATGAGTCAGCAGGAGCGTGCGTTTGTTCCTCATGTCTTGGTTGTACCAAAAGGAGCGAATGTTGAATTTCCGAACCTTGATTCAATCATGCATCATGTTTACTCGTTTTCTAAAACGAAGCAATTTGAGCTAAAGCTTTACCATGATAAACCAGAACAACCGATTAACTTTGCGCAAACGGGCGTTGTAGAACTTGGCTGTAATATTCATGACTGGATGTTGGGCTATATTGTTGTGGTTGATGGCACTGTATTTGGGCAAACAGACAAACAGGGTATTGTAAATTTACCACTACCTGAAGGGCCTCATATATTGGCGGTTTGGCATGATCGCTTTAACGATGTTAGTTCGCCAGAAACGATAGAAATTTCCACCTCTAATAGTCAATTTAGCTACAAATTAAAGCAAACTTTGTTACCAAAATTAGAATTAAACAACGATGAGTTTGATGATTATGAATAACTGGCAAGCCTTGGCATTGGTTAGTGTTTTGGGGTTACCTGCGCTGGCATTTGCTGAGCATGATGGCTTGGTAGCTGTGACGGCTGTGCGTGGCGACCAACTGTTGAGCTATCAGCGAGAAGGAATTGGTTTGTACCGTTATGACCAAGAGCATGATGGTTTAGTGATATCCCAAGCTATGCTTAGTAGTCGTTTTGAATTAAGCCGAGATTGGTCTGCGCATACAGTGCTTAACGCTCATCCTGATCCTGAACTAACCGTAGGTTTTAGTCAGGCCTATTTACAGTATCAGCCTCTCACAGCAAGTCGCTATAAATGGGCTGTTAAAGCGGGTGGCTTTTATCCAAAAATGTCACTAGAGAATCCGCAAAGTGGCTGGATATCACCCTATAACTATACTAACTCTGCGATTAATACGTGGATAGGGGAAGAGGTGCGCGCCTTTGGTCTTGAGGCCAGTATTAAACGCCCAGGTCGTCAGTTTAGAAGTAACCACAGTTTTGAAGGCTTTGCATCTGTTTTTAAAGGTAACGACCCTGCAGGAACGCTGCTGTCATGGCGAGGATTCGCTATGCATGATAGGCAAACCACGTTTAATGAACAAATCGACTTTGCTATTCCATATTCATTCGAATGGGCGCAGCTAGATAAGCAAGCTGACTATGTTGAGCCTTTCGAAGAAGTAGATGGTCGCTTTGGATATTATTTAGGTATGCATTGGGATTATCAAAAAAGGTCACAGTTTCGCGTTTATTATTATGACAATAACGGTGACCCCGGTGCTTTAAATACCCGTACAGGTCAGTATGCGTGGGATACACGTTTTTTAAGTGCGGCATGGTTGTATAAGTTCAATCAGCAAACACGCATTATTGTTCAGATGTTAGATGGCAAAACCGCAATGGGTAAATACCGTGGGATAGATAACGATTTTTACAGCCATTTTGTTTTATTAAGCCACAAGTTAGACCAGCACCGTCTTACAATTAGGTATGATTACTTTAAGGTAAGTGATCATGATGATTGGCAATTTGATCCTAACCAAAGTCGTGGAGAAGCTTTAACCGCAAGTTGGCGCTATCAACTGTCAAACAAGTGGCAAGTAGGTGCTGAATATTCAGTGCTGAGCAGTGACGCTCAAAATAGACCCGGTATGGGATTTAATGAGCATAACTCGCAGCAGCAATTGCAACTTTCAGCGGGTTGGCAATTTTAATTTCATACACTTTTATCGTTTTTCTACTACCATTCTAAAGAGTGGGTAGGTTAGATTTTGAATTAGGACAATGTATGAAGTTAAAAAGCATTCGCGTCAAAAGTTCGTTACCAATCGCGTTATTAGGTATTGCCATAATTCTCCTAATTGCGGGCTATACCTATTTAATTAATCTTCAAGAAGAAGCCATTGATGCACAGTCAGAACGTTTTTTAAAGGCTGTCTCTGTGGTTGTTAATGCTGACCGAGACTTGTATCAAGCCAAAGTGGCAGAGCTGCAACTTGTTACCCAATTGAAGGGTGATAAAGGCCAGCTTACTGACCATCAAGAGAATGCTGAACAAGTGAAAGATCGTTTTAAGCAATACTTATCTTATATGTCACCTTATGCTGAGATTGCAGGGCAATTCCGTAACTTTGATAGCGCGTTTGATGCTTGGTACAAAGCCTCAACAGCTTATATCAACAGCCCAGCTAACGCTTCGCAAAAACAAGCGGCTGAACAAACCTTCTCTGAACTACGTGATGTTTTAGATAAAGCGGGTGAAGTAGCTGAAAAAACGTCGCAAGACGAAACAGAAAGATTGATGGCTAAAATCATGGGCTTTAAAGTTATGCTTATGGTGATGATTGCAGTGGTTTTAGCTGTGGCGAGTTGGTTTAGTTATTTTGTACCACGTCAGCTTACAAAGCAGATCAACTTTGTCACTGAACGGATTAACGAAATTGCCTCAGGAGATGGTGACTTAACTGGCCGTATAAATGTTAAAACCCAAGATGAATTTGCCGAACTGGCAACTGCATTTAACCGCTTCTTAGATAATTTGCAGCAGCTTATTAAAGATATTTTAGAACAGGCAAAAGAGCTTAATACGCTTGGTAACGATCTAGGCAATTTCGCTAATCAAAACCATCAAGTAAATCAAAAGCTCAGTCAAGCATCTGAGTCTATTGTAAGTGCTGTACATGAAATGAGTGTGGCAAGCCGTGAAGTAGCCAATGTAGCGCAAAACTCATCCCATGAAGCCGATAACTCACAGCAGCTTGCTAAACAAGGTTTAACAGCCGTTGATAATTCGAGCCGTAAAATTACAGCGTTGTCAGAAAATATGGAACACGCCAGCCAGCGCTCAACGGAGTTGCAGCAAAGCTCAGACAATATTGCCAAGGTGCTTGAGGTTATTCGTGCGATTGCCGAGCAAACTAACTTACTTGCACTTAATGCGGCAATTGAGGCAGCTCGGGCAGGAGAACAAGGTCGCGGCTTCGCGGTAGTGGCCGATGAAGTGCGAACACTCGCTACGCGAACCCAAGAAAGTACCAATGACATTCAAACAATGGTTGAACAGTTTGCCGGTAGTGTTGAGCAGTCATTGCAAGCTATTAACTCGGGTAAACGTTTTGCTGACGAGGCAGTAGCATCTTTCGCGCAAACGAATGATATTTTAAATGCCATGCAAGACTCATCTGTAAAAGTTAATGATATGGCAATGCAAACGGCACAAGCCACCGAAGAGCAAACCGCTGTTGCTGATGAAATCAGTCAAAACTTATCTGACTTAAATGATCAAACTCAGCAAGGGGGCGGGCTGGCAAGTTCAACCCAAGAAGTGGCAACTAGGATGACTCAACTAACTAATGAACTCAATCATTTAGTGAATCGGTTTAAGGTTTAATACAATAAAAAAGGGCTCAATTGAGCCCTTTTTTACATCTAACTAAAACGCTTACTTTTTCTCAAAAGCACGTTTCATATAATTTGGTGTTGCTAATGCACCATGGTGAATACCTGCATTGTAGTATTCTGTGCTTTGCGCGAGTGTATTTGCATCGTCTTCACGAAAACCTGCAAACGCTTCTGATTTACGAGCAAGCGTCACTGACCATAAACCACTTGGGTAGATAGGTTGTGGGAAAGGTAGTGTTTGTAGGTCAACAAAGCCAACCTCTTTCATTGCGTCGCGCATTTCTACTAATAGTGGCATGTGCATAAGTGGTGATTCACTTTGCTGAATTAAGATGCCGCCAGGGCGAAGTGCAGTTAAACAGCTGGTATAGAAAGCATGGTTGAATAAACCTTCGCCTGGGCCAACTGGATCTGTACCATCGACAATCACCACATCGATTGATTCAGGCGCTGCTTCACGCATGTATTTAATGCCGTCGTCAAACATCACTGTAGCGCGAGGATCTTGGTTTGACTCACATAGCTCAGGGAAGTACTTAAGTGACATTTGCGTCACAACTTCGTCGATATCGATTTGTGTTACGCTTTCAACACCAGGGTGCTTTAATACTTCGCGTAAAGTACCGCAGTCACCACCACCAATAATCACAACGTTTTTAGGGTTTGGGTGTGCAAGCAATGCAGGATGACTGATCATTTCGTGATAAAAAAAGTTTTCACGGCTACTTACCATCGTACAACCATCAATAATCATCAGATTACCGAAGTCAGTTGTCTCGTACATTTCTACTTTTTGAAATGGTGATTGCTGTTCATCAAGCTTTTTAGTTATGCGTAGTGAAAAGGCGCTACCATCACGGTCACTAATTTCAGTAAACCAGTTGTTTTGATCTAAATTGGCCATCTTGCTTATACACTTTTGGTTAATGGTAAAAAAGGGGTGCAATTCTGCCAGTGCTTGGCCAATTGCTCAATCAAATTTTAATCAGTATAGCGAATATTTTTTATCACTTTGGCATAGAGTGCATTTTTTGTTAGCGTGGGCAGCTCGGGCGTATTAAAATGTGCGTTTATATTTATTGAAATTACAGAAGACATTGCCATGACTTGGGGTTTAGACAAAGCACGCGAAACATATAATGTTGCTCATTGGAGTGACGGCTATTTTGATATTAACGCACAAGGTGAGCTGGTTGCTTATCCTGATGGCGATCAAACAAAGTCAGCGATATCTTTGTCTGAGCTTACTGAACAATTTAAAAAGCAAGGTCTTACTTTGCCTGTATTAGTGCGCTTTACTGATATCTTGCAAAATCGTGTTGGCACCTTAACAAGTGCATTTACCAAGGCACGTCAAGCGCGGGACTATCAGGGCGAGTATACTTGTGTTTACCCTATAAAAGTAAACCAGCAACGCTCTGTTGTTAGCAAGTTACTTGCTCACCCAAGTGGTTTAGTTGGCCTTGAAGCTGGCTCAAAACCTGAGCTTATGGCGATTTTAGGCGTAGCCAAAGAACCAATTACTATTGTTTGTAATGGCTACAAAGACAGTGAGTTTTTACGCTTAGCCTGTATAGGTCAAGGTATGGGTCACAAGGTTCACATTGTTGTTGAGAAGCTCTCTGAACTAACTACTTTACTAGCGGAAATTGATGACTTAGGCATTGAGCCATCGATTGGTATTCGTATTCGCTTAAACTCGGTTGGTAAAGGTAAATGGCAAAATACCGGTGGTGAAAAAGGTAAGTTTGGTTTAACTGCAGGGCAAGTGCTGTCTGCTGTTGAGCTACTTAAGTCGCGTAATAAACTACATTTAATGCAATTAGTGCATTTTCATATTGGCTCTCAAATAGCCAATATCCGTGATATTCATCGTGCATTGCGTGAATGTGCTCGTCACTTTGCTGAGTTAACGCAGTTAGGTGTACCACTTAATACAGTGGATGTAGGTGGCGGTTTAGGTGTTGACTACGAAGGTTCTGGTTCTCGTAGTTCGTGTTCAATGAATTACAGTGTCGATGAATATGCGCGTAATGTCGTTAATGCGTTTGCTGAAGTGTGCCAACAACATGACCTTAAACACCCAGCCATTATTACTGAATCAGGCCGCGCGTTAACTGCGCATCACGCGGTATTAATTACTGATGTTATCGATGTTGAACGTGCACCTAACCATGCAAACCCAGCTGCGCCTGAGGCTGGCAGTGTATTAGTGCTCGATGAAATGTGGCAGTGTTTACAGCGGTTAACTCCGCGCATGGCACTAGAAATTTATCATGATGCAATGCACTTATTTAGTGAAGCACATGATCAATACGTTCACGGTTTGCTGACTATGATTGAGTGGGCGAAGTTAGAGCAGTTGTACTTCACTATCTTACACCGTGTTCGTGCTTCTCTCAGTGAAAATGCCCGTGCCCACCGTGAAGTGTTAGATGATTTAAACGAAAAACTGGCTGACAAGCTATTTGTTAATTTCTCATTATTCCAGTCACTGCCTGATGTTTGGGGTATTCAACAGTTATTTCCTGTAATGCCAGTTGAAAACTTACATAAGCCGTTAACGCAACGCGCTATTATTCAAGACATTACCTGTGATTCTGATGGTCAAATTCGTAACTATGTTGAAGGTACAGGTATTGAGAGCAGTTTACCTATTCCTGAGTACAAGCAAGGCCAGCAATACCACATCGCGATGTTCTTAGTGGGTGCTTATCAAGAAATTTTAGGTGATCTACATAACCTGTTCGGCGATACAGACTCTGTGCATGTAGAGTTAACAGATGCAGGCTATCAGCTAACCAACGCAATTAAAGGTGACAGCGTTAAGGACGTATTAAAGTTTGTTGATTATGATAGCGACATCCTTGCTGAAAACTTTGCAAAACGGGTTAACTCACTGGCAATTGATGAGCAATCTAAGGCACAATATTTATCAGAACTAAATGCAGGCCTTGCTGGCTACACGTATTTTGAAGATTAAGCGTTAAAGGAATAAGTAGTAATGTCCATGATCCGTTGTGTGTTCAGTTTTTTATTTTACACCCTTAATACACTTTTTTGGTTTGTGCCTATCTTTATTTGTGGTGTGATTAAACTCATACCAATCAAACCGTTACAAAAGCTCATGAGCTGGATAGCGAAGCAATGCGCCACTATGTGGGTGAGTTGTAACAGTATTAATCAAAATCTATTTGCTTCATATAAGCTGAACGTAACGGGTCTTGAGCAACTAAAAGCGAAAGACTGGTATTTAGTTATCGCTAATCATCAAAGCTGGGTAGATATTGTTGTGATGCAGCGTGTATTTAATCGTCGCATCCCATTTTTGAACTTTTTTTTGAAGAAAGAGCTAATATACGTACCTTTCTTAGGTCTTGCATGGTGGGCACTGGATTTTCCATTCATGACCCGCACTAGCAAATCACAATTAAAGAAAAACCCTAAATTGCGCGGTAAAGATTTAGAAACCACACGTAAAGCATGTGAAAAATTTAAAGAAATGCCGGTAAGTATCGTTAACTTTGTTGAAGGTACGCGTTTCACTGCTGATAAGCACGCGCGTCAGAATAGTCCATTTACGCATTTATTAAAGCCAAAAGCGGGCGGGGTTGCGTTTGTGATGCAAGCAATGGGTGAGCAAATTTCTAAAGTGGTGAATGTAACTATTCATTACCCAGACGGCATACCTAGCTTTGTGGACTTTGCTAGTGGGCGTGTAAAGCAGGTTGATGTGAAGATTGAAGTCATGGAAGTGAGCCCTAATTTAATTGGTGATTATACAGGCGACGCTGATTTTAGAGTAAACTTTCAAGCTGAGCTTAATCGTCTCTGGGATGAAAAAAATCAGCAACTAGCAGAGTTTAAAACACACGCGAAGTAGTTGCAGTTGACGTACTCGAGAGCACACATATGTTAAAGAAGTTTCTACCAAATTGGTTAACAGGCGTTCTAGTAAGCATTGTTTTGTTTGCCAACGTAATTATTTGGGGCACGCTTGTGTTGCTTTTTGGTGTGCTTAAATTACTACTGCCATTTAAAGTAGTTAGCGATATTCTGCACGGTGCTTATCGAGGTTGGTGTAAAGGTAACCGCTTAGCACTGTGGTTAGGTTGTGAGAATATCGATATTAATATTCAAGGCAGCGTTAGTAGGGATGGTTGGTACTTACTTATCTCTAATCATATGAGCTGGCTAGATATTGTCGTACTTAGTGCGATAGATGTTTTACCCGCACCAAAGTTTTTCTTAAAAGATGAATTAAAATATGTGCCCTTCATTGGCACTGGTGCATGGGCCATGGGCATGCCTTTTATGAAGCGGGTTAGTAAAGCGCAATTGGCAAAAAATCCAAAGTTAAAGGGCCTTGATGTTGAGCGTACCAAGCGCAGTTGCCGCGACTTTCGTAATCATCCAACAACTATTATCAACTTTGTTGAAGGCACACGCTTTACGTGCCAAAAACACAAAAAGCAAAATAGCCCATTTAGTTACCTTTTAAAGCCTAAAGCGGGCGGTATTGCCTTTGCTCTTGAGGTGTTAGGTGAGCAGTTTGATGCATTATTAAATACCTCGATTATTTATCAAGGCGAGGGTGATCACATTTGTCGTAACCTGATGCGTGGCCGCTTAAACGTGATTAAAGTGGATGTGCATTTACAAGCAATTAGCGCAGATATGATTGGCGATTATCAGCACGATCGTGCATTTAGAACGACTTTTCAACAGTATGTCAATAATTTATGGTTGCAAAAAGATGCGCAGCTACTAAGTTATCATCAGGCTAAAGAAGCGGATTACATTGCTAATATCAATAAAGAGGTTGAAGCGCCATGAAGCAAACTCACCTGCAAGAATTAGTGATGCCTTGGTTTGAATCAATGCCAGACGCGACACTTGTAAGTGCATTAACGGCGACAGCTATCGGCGTTGGCTCATTACTATTAATTTATATGTTTACCCGTCGTTTATTGTTGCCAGGCATTCAAAAGGTCGTTACTCGTCTGTCACCTGAGCGTATTGGTGCGCTTGCACCAATGCTCAATAAACTAAATCGCCGCTTTGCTGGTGCTTTGTGCTGTGTCCTTTATTTAGCAACTTTCGATTATGTTTATCCTGTTCATGATGTTGCTGCACTCGTTTTAAAAACAGTAGGTCAAGTTGCGCTCATTATTTATGGTGGCTTCATTTTAAGTAGTGTAGTGAGCATTGCCGGCGGTATTTATAATCAACTTGAATTTGCTCGAGACATTCCGATTCAAGGGTTAATCCAAGTTGTTAAACTGATCACTTTTATGGTTTGCGCCATTCTCATTGTGAGTATTTTGCTGGAGAAGTCGCCAACTTATATTCTCTCAGGCTTTGGTGCAATAGCGGCAGTGACCTTACTCGTATTTAAAGATACTATTTTGGGTTTTGTCGCCAGTATTCAAATTGCAGCTAACCGTTTAGTGACCTATGGTGATTGGATCCAAGTAGATAGCTATGGTGCTGACGGTGAGGTTATCGACCTTGGCTTAAACACGGTTAAAGTGCGTAACTGGGATAACACCATTACAACCATTCCAACCTACATGCTGGTTGCTGGGTCATTTAAAAACTGGCGTGGTATGCAAGAGTCTGGCGGTCGTCGTATCAAACGCTCTTTAAACATTGATATGAATAGTATTCGCTTAGTAGACGATGCGTTTCGTGAGCAAATAGACACAGCTATTCCACTGCATGACTATATTCGTGTTTCTAGCTTGCCAGATCCGGTAACCAACCTTGGCTTATTTCGTCGCTATGCAGAAGGTTACCTTAAGCAGCATGAAAAAATAAATCGTGATTTAACCCTGATGGTGCGTGAGCTACAGCCAATGAACCATGGTTTACCAATCGAATTCTATTGTTTTAGTGAAGACAAACGCTGGATTTCTTATGAGCACTTGCAAGCAGAGATAATGGATCATCTACTTGCGGTGTTGCCAATTTTCGCGCTTAGACCTTATCAGAGTGTTACAGGCCAGATAAGTGCAAGTGAGCCACAAACAGGGCTAAAGCCAAGTATTAAGGTTGCTAATCCTCCGCGCGAAAAAGCTTAAAACTGACCAATCAGTACGCTAAAAGCAATAAAGCCTAACAATAGCCACCAAATTGGTGGCTTTGCTATTCTTAGCCAAGTAAATGCGGCAACCACTAAGCCTACTTGCCACAGATTTTGCACTGCTGACTGCCAAATTGGTGAATAAAGGGCAGCGGCTAAAAAACCTACCACGGCGGCATTTAATGCTGCGATACTACCCGCAAAGCGAGGCTTATCAGCTAATTGTAACCAGCTTTTCATAAACGTTAACATTAATAAAAAGCCAGGTAAGAAGATTAGTAAAGTAGCAACAATCGCACCTATGAGTGGCGTATTTGGAGAAACCTGTGCGCCTAAGTATGTGGCTATGGTAAACATTGGCCCTGGTATGGCTTGCGCACTGGCATAAGCAGATAAAAACTGCTCGGTTTCAAGACTCGGCACACCCGCTTGTAAAATGGGTAACACAACGTGACCGCCGCCAAAGACCATGGCGCCAGTTTGATAGAATGGGGCAAACACAGAAAACCACTCACCTAAAGGTAAAAAGCTAACCAGTAACAAAACAGTAAATAAACCAAGCGGTAACCAAGCAATTTTGACTGATTTGTGTTGTTGATTCTCTGGTAGTTTAAGTTGAGGATAAAACCAACCTAAGGCTGCTGCTGCAATAAGTACTATAATTTGGCTCGATAACTGTGAAAACACAATCAGCGCAACCGTGCTCAGTACCGCGATAAGTTTGTGTAAGTGGTTTTTGCAAAAGCTCATTGCCATACTGTAAGTTGCATCGGCAACAATCACCACCGCAAAGAGTTTAAGCCCGGCTATCACCGCAAAGTAAATATCACCAAATTGGTGAGCACTAAGAGCCAAAAAGAACATAATTAAAAATGAGGGCAAGGTAAAGCCAATAAAAGCACATAGGCCACCTAATAAGCCTCCTTTTTCAACCCCCATTGCAAAGCTAACTTGGCTTGAACCGGGGCCTGGTAATGCTTGGCTTAGGCTAATAAGTTGCGCATAGCGCTCAGCGGTGAGCCATTTTAAGTTATCAACAAAATGACGTTTAAAGTAACCAAGATGTGCAGCTGGGCCGCCAAAGCTCATGCAGCCCAATAAAAAGAATTGTTTAAAGATAACAAATAACATTACTTTTGCCGTTACAGGATAGTTGTTTCTATTATGACAAAATTGTATGACATTTTTGTGGTTTTTATGACACTAGGCCGTCTACAATATAGAAAACGAGTGAACGTAGTTATGAGTATCACTATGAAGCAGTATTTTACAAGTTTGTTGTTACTACTGGCTAGCTCCTTTGCATTTGCAACTACTTTTGAAAAAGTTGTGGTGGCTGTTGATCATGCGCCGCCTTACGGCATGGTATCAGAGTCAGGCCAAGTTAGTGGGGCGATAGTCGATATCATGCGCGAAATGCAAATCAGCCTTCCAATGAAACTTGAATTTGTCGCTTGCCCGTTTTCGCGCTGCTTAAAAATGCTCGAGCAAAATGAGCTAGATGTGATGGGCGGGCTTATCCGCACAGAGGCTCGTGAGCAAAAAATGCATTTTTTAACCCCACCCTACATGATGTTGTCATCTTCTTTTGTTTTTTATGCAAAAGCTGATAGCGAGTTTGCAGTAAATAACTATCAAGATTTAGTTGGTAAACGCATTGCGGTAATGCGAGGAGCGGCCCATTTTTCTCGTTTCGATAAAGATAAAACACTCACCAAAGTTGAAGCCTTAAGTGAACACAATGCCTTTGAAATGTTACTGAAAAATAGAGTTGATTTGGTCATTGCTGTTGAGGAAACCGCGGATCATTCAGCAGCCATTTTGCAAAGGCCATCACAAAGTGTAAAAAAGATGTCGTATCGTTTTGATGATGTGATTTTTGGGCACTTAGCATTAAGTAAGCAATTTGCTGAGTCTGAGTTTGCTCAAAAGATTCAAACTCAACTGAACAACCTAGTTCTCGATGGTCGCCTAACAAAAATAGTGGCGGAATATAACTTACCGGCTGTTTCAGCTGCGGCTATTGATAATTAACTCTTTCTTCATAGTTTGTTCATTGTTGTTTAATTATAATGGATAATAATTCGAAATTAATATTGCCATGGAGAGACACATGACTATTAGTAAATCAGTTTTAACAGTGGGCGTTTTGGCCGTTTTATTAACGGGTTGTGAAACAACTAACACAGGTAAAGGTGCAGCAATCGGTGCAGCAACTGGCGCTGTATTAGGTAAAGCAACAGGCGACCATGACGATAAACGTATCTTCATAGGTGCTGCAATTGGTGCATTAGCAGGTGCAGCAGTTGGCGATTACATGGATAAACAAGAAGAAGCATTTCGCGATGAGCTAGCAGGCTCTGGTGTTGAAGTGGTTCGTGAAGGCGACAATATTCGGTTAGTAATGCCATCAAACATTACTTTTGCGACTGATCAATCTTATATCTCGTCGGGTTTTCACAGTACTCTTGATGCAATTGCGCAAGTGATGAACAAGTATGAAAAAACCTACTTAAGTGTTGAAGGTCATACCGACAGCACGGGTAAAGATAGCTACAACATGACGTTATCTCAGCAACGTGCGCAAAGTGTAAAAGATTATCTAGTTAATCATCAGATCATATCTGCACGCATCAGCACGCGAGGCTATGGTGAAACGCGCCCTGTAGCGAGCAACGATACAGCTAATGGTCGTGCTTTAAATCGCCGCGTAGAAATTCAGATCGTACCGAATACACAAGGTTAGATATTACATCTAGATTTGTGGTCAGGTTTGATATGCCCTTTCAAACCTGACATTTTCCTTCTTATATCGACTCGCTTAATTAATCTCGATTAAACTGTAATTCGCACAATTGTTTATACAGTGGGTTAGTCTCAAACAACTGTTGATGCGTACCCGTTGCAATAATTTCTCCTTTATCCATTACAACAATCACATCAGCATGTTTAACCGTTGCCAAACGATGAGCAATAATCAGGGTTGTTCTGTCTTTCATTAGATGCTCAAGGGCAGCTTGTACATGAAATTCACTTTGTGCGTCGAGTGCACTAGTTGCTTCATCAAGCAATAAAATTGCTGGGTCTTTTAA
The DNA here is from genome assembly GCF_004792295.1 of Pseudoalteromonas sp. MEBiC 03607. Taxonomy (NCBI): domain Bacteria; kingdom Pseudomonadati; phylum Pseudomonadota; class Gammaproteobacteria; order Alteromonadales; family Pseudoalteromonadaceae; genus Pseudoalteromonas; species Pseudoalteromonas sp. MEBiC 03607. Next base: position 268,629 of record NZ_SRRY01000001.1, on the reverse strand, counting down.
AATTGCTCGCGCCAGTACTATACGTTGTTTTTGCCCACCAGAGAGCCTGACACCTTGCTCCCCCAAAAAGCTGTGATAGCCATCAGGAAGTTGCTTAATAAACTCATCGGCATGAGCATATTTAGCCGCCGCATATACTTGCTCGTCAGTGGCGTTTGGGTTGCCATAACGTATGTTGTGCATTACGTCTGAGCTAAATAAAATTGGGTTTTGTGCCACCATCCCCATTTGCTGGCGTAAGCAATCAAGAGAGAGTGCTTTTATGTCTATGCCCGCCAGCGAAATACTCCCTGAACTTGGGTCGTAAAAACGTTGCAGTAATTCAAATAGTGTTGTTTTACCAGCGCCCGATGGGCCAACGATGGCAACAGTTTGCCCTTGTTTTACTTGTAAATTTAGCGCATTTAAAGCGGCTTTATCTGGCCTTGAAGGGTAATGAAAAGATACATCATTAAACTCGATAGCAGAGTGATTAAGCTTGTTTGTTTCAAGTTGTGCATCATGATTTTTATCTGGGCTTTTGATCATGCTTTCAACGGCAAGTAGCTCTAATAATCGCGCTGCTGCACCTGCGGCTCTTTGTAGCTCACCGTACACTTCGGCAACCGTTGCTACAGACATCGCCACCATAATCGCATAAAACACGAAAGCACCTAGCTCACCACCTGTCATGGTGCCAGCTAATACGTCGCTGCCGCCAACCCAAAGCATCACGCTAATAGCACTAAAGGTCAGGAAAATCACCGCGGCAATCAAAAACGAGCGCTGTTTGATGCGGCTTTTTGCTACTTGAAACGCCTTGTTAGTCTCTTCGTTAAATGCTGCTTTTTCACGCTCTTCATGACTATAACTTTGCACGACTTTTATATTTTGAATGATCTCGCCTGCGTAGGTGCTGATATCGGCAATGGCATCTTGGCTTGAGCTTGCGAGTTTTCGTACCTTTCGGCCAAAAATCATCATCGGCAGTAATACCACAGGCACACAAGCAACAACCACAAGGGTTAGCTTTAAGTTAGTGATAAGTAGCATAACCAAGCCACCGATGAGCATTAAGCTACTGCGTAATGCCATCGAAAAAGAGGAACCTATAATAGATTGCAACAAGGTGGTATCAGTGGTCAGACGCGACATCAGCTCGCCGCTGCGGTTTTCTTCAAAGTAGCTTGGGTGTAATGTAACGATGCGATCAAACACGGCTTTACGAATATCGTTACTGACTCGCTCGCCAATCCATGACATTAAATAAAAGCGACAAAAAGTACCTACCGCTAATAAGCTAATTAAACCAATCAGTACCATCACTGCTTGCTGTAGCTGAGCTTGTGAGCCTGCAATAAAACCATGATCAATAACAAATTTAACACCTTGTCCAAGAGATAAGTTGACTCCGGCGGTAAGCAACAAGGCGCCAAGCGCTGCAAACACTACCCATTTGTAGGGTTTTATAAAAGCTAAAATCGGTAATAAGCTGCTAAATGCGGCCTTTTCTTTATTGTTAGACATGCTAGATTCTTGTTGGTGAATAGGGTATAGATATGGTTATCAATGCTCTAAAAATCAACAGTTATTAAGGGATTAGTATGGAATCTACAACTATCAGCGGGCAATTCACTGTAAAATTAAACCCTATTGGCGGCTATGCAACAGGTAAGGATGGCGTTAATTTAGGACGCATGTCGATTGATAAACAGTTCTCAGGACCATTAGAGGCAACAAGCCAAGGCGAAATGCTCAGTGCCATGACTGCAACTCAAGGTAGCGCAGGTTATGTAGCGATTGAACAAGTTGTTGGTAGCTTAGAAGGTAAGCAAGGTAGTTTTGTACTACAACATTTTGGCACCATGGATAAGGGGACTGACCGATTGATTTTAGAAGTGGTGCCAGACTCCGGCGCAGGAGAGCTTGAAGGTCTTTCTGGTAAAATGGTAATTCGAATTGAATCGGGTATTCATCATTATGACTTTGAATACCAACTGATGGACTAACATGCAAAAAGTAGTTGAGTTTAAAAAGAAGCGCTTTTTCGGCGGCATCGATATTGAGGCATTAAATCAACGGGTGTTCGAGTTAGGCCAAGCTGGTTGGCAAGTGAAAACAATTACCACTGCCACTGGGTTTTATGGTCAGATAACATCCGTTTTATTACTAATTGAGAACAACGAATAATGACACTAACTGAGTGGTTGAGTTTAGTTTTAATTTGCGTGATGGGTGCGATGTCGCCAGGGCCGAGTTTAGCTGTAGTATTAAAACATAGCCTACATGGCGGCATGAAAAACGGCATGTTAGCGGCGTTAAGCCATGGTATTGGGGTTGGTTTTTATGCGTGTGCCTCGTTACTTGGCCTAGGCGCGCTGATGACTCAGTTACCAACGCTTTATCAAGTGCTGGTATATGGCGGTGCAGCATACCTGGCATATTTAGGTATTCGTATTTTGTTAGCTAAACCTAGCCCGCAAACACTGAATGTTGAGCAGGCTAAGCCAAGTCCTCGCAGCGCGTTGCAAGATGGCTTTGCCATTGCCTTTTTAAATCCAAAACTAGCAGTGTTCTTTTTGGCACTGTTTTCGCAATTTATTGATCCAGAGAGCCTGACTTTGCAGGTTGGCTTAATCATGTGTTTAACGGTATTTGTGCTTGATACAGGCTGGTATCTACTTGTTGCACTGTTAACTGAAATATCAAAAAAGCGTTTTGGTTTTACCAAAGCGAATCCGTGGTTTGAAAAATTGCTAGGGATAATCTTTATTGCCTTAGCTGTTCGCGTCGTTATTACCCTATAAAACCCTCTATATTGCGATTACATCACGAATAAAAAAAGGGTTGTGATCGCTGCTTTCCCCAGCAAGCTCCTATTGCATACGTATTCATCACACAATATTTACCTTTTGGTTACACTTTATTGGTTGTTTTTTGACAACAACAATAACCACAAATACAACACTTCCAACGACAACAGGGTGGGAATCCAATGGGGAAATTCAAGCTAAGTGCACTTATGCTGGCTTTAGTGGCAGCAAATAGTGCAATGGCGGCGACGGAAGAAGAACGCACATCAGCGAAGGAAATCGATCCTGAGCTAGAAGTAATCGAAGTGCGCGGCTTTAGTCGCAGCTTAATTCAATCATTAAATCAAAAACGTTTTAGTGACACTGTCTCTGAGCAGCTATCAGCCGATGATTTAGGCGCATTGCCTGATGTGTCTATGGCTGATGCATTAACACGTCTGCCGGGGATCTCAGCGGTACGCACTGGTGGCCAAGCTGCCGAAATCAACATTCGCGGTTTATCAGGTGGATTTGTTTTTTCGACATTAAACGGTCGTGAGCAAGTATCTACCAGTGGTAGCCGTAGTATTGAGTTTGACCAATATCCGTCTGAGTTAATCAGTTCGGCGGCGGTGTATAAGTCGCCAAAAGCCTCACTCATTGAAGGTGGCGTAGCGGGGACGGTAGAGCTACAAACAGCCAGCCCATTGGATAACGACCAGCAACACAAATTTACTGCGAATGTACGTGGCATGTATAACGACCGTGCTTCAGAGGTATTTGATGCCACCGAATACGGCGACCGTATTAGCTTTTCTTATCAAGGCAAATTTCTTGACGATACGTTAGGTGTGGCATTGGGTTACGCGCGACTATTCCAGCCAAGTGTGGCGACTCAGTTTATCGGTTTTGCTTATAACGGCAATAAAGATGTTGATGGACTGGCCAATGATACTGATGGTCCAGTAGATAACCCTGCTAATGAATACATTAGCGAGGGTTTTGAGCTTCAGCACTTAGGTGGTGAAGAAACCCGTAATGGTTATTTAACCTCAATTGAATGGGCACCAGCCGATAACTTTAAACTAAAAGGGGATGCGTTTTTATCGCGTTTTGATAGTGAGTCATTTGCCCGTGGTTTTCGGGTTAAGTTTGGTGGTCCGTCTGCGGTTTATGCTAACCCAGTACTTGACGGTAATGCGGTGATTGGTGGCGCGATTAACCGCACATCAAATAGCTTTACCCGTGTTGAAATCGTTAATGATGATAACCAAGACTTTGATGAAGTAGACAGCTACGGCATTAATGCCGATTGGCAAATTACTGAGCGTTTGAACGTCAATGCTGATGTGTCGCTATCACGTGCGAAGAGTAATTTCCGTAATGGTTTACTGTGGGCATTGGTAGCAGAAGATGCCACCGTATCGAACCCTGTGTTTGATACCAATGTATCGCTTAACTATCAATTAAACGGCTTAAACTTGCCTGATGTAGGTTTTAACCAAGCCGACGCATTTAGCGATATTGACCGCGTTATGGTCAGTAAATACGGTATTTATCCGTATGAAAATGAAGATGAAGTTAAAGCGTTCCGACTCGATTTTAAGTATGAGTTAGAGAATAACTGGTTCAGCTCAATTGAGTTTGGCGCGCGTTATTCAGACCGTGAGTACAGTAATAATCGCTCTGTATTTGAGTACGGTAACGACGGCGCATTCTCTTCGACTCAACCACCGCTTCGCCTTACTGATGACATGGCTACAGTGGTAGATTGGCAAGGTGAGTTTAGCTATTTCCCATCATACCTAGCGATAGATTTAGATAAAGCGCTCAACGCGTGGTTCCCAAGTGGTATTCCGCAGCCAGTACAAACCTGGGGTAATGCCGATGGTGTTGTTGATTTAGATGGTGATGGTGAGCCAGATGCACAAGGTTATACCACTAACTATTCATGGACCATGTTACAAAGTGGTTCAGTGTATGAAGAGGTGGTGTCAGCCTATCTGATGCTTAACATTGATACTGAAATTGGCACTTTACCAGTCACAGGTAATATTGGTATTCGCCGTGTAGATACTGATCAATCAGCGACGGTACTCGAAAACGTCGGTGGCGATCCGCAACTCGGTGCGCAGTATATTGTTGATGACAATGGCATTGTTAACGACCTATATGCACCAAGCGTGTTAGGCATTAAATACACAGACTACCTGCCTTCATTAAACCTGAACTTTAAAGTGAGTGACGCGACACAAATTCGTTTTGCTGCGGCAAAAGTGATGGCGCGTGCTCCGATTAACCGTTTAGCGGGCGATGCCAGTGCATCGGTTAACAATGACGGCGAAATTAACGGTTCAAGTACCAATAACCCATTCTTAAAACCTTTCTATGCTGATCAATACGATATCTCGTACGAGCAATACTTTGAAGACACCGATGGTGCACTGGTTGTTGCTGCGTTTTATAAGAATATCGACTCATTCATAGATACGGTGGCCATAGAGAACTTTGACTTTAAAGGTAATGGTTTTAACGTACCAGAATACATAGTCGACCCAGTCAGCGGTGAGCAAATCGAAACCACTAATGGTGTGTACACCACTGCGGTTAACAATGCTAAGGGTGGTTATATTCGTGGTATTGAGCTTGCCTATACGCAAGTTTTCTCTTTTTTACCCTCACCGTTTGAAGGTTTAGGTATTAACGCTAGTTACTCATATACAGAGAGCGAAGTGCAGTCTATCACCGATTTAGGTGGTGATTCTGTATCGCAAGACTTACCTGGCCTTTCAAACAATGTTTTTAACGGCACACTTTTTTACAGCTATGAAAACTTTGAAACACGTTTGAATGTGCGTTATCGCGATGATTTCGTATCAGAGCAAGTTGCTGTCAATGAGCAAGTGGTGAATTTTGATGCGGAAACGGTTGTCGATTTCCAAACATCGTATCAGTTCACAGATTCATTCGGCATGTTATTACAAGTGAATAACTTAACCGATGAACCAACACAAAGCTACTTTGGAACAACCAGTAAAACAGGCACCACACAATTCTTTGGTCGTCAGTTTTATCTAGGTTTTACCTATAACCATTGATCAGTAAGTTGGAGATAAAAATATGAAAATAATAGCTAATTTTAGCCGCTTACTGATTGCATGTAGCATGGTATTGCTAGCTGCATGTGGTGGTGGCGCAAGTAACGATATAGATTCAGGACAAGTATTATTGACCTGTAGTGTCCCACAAGTTCCCAATGAAGCGGGGACTGAGTGTGTTGATCCTCCGCCGATTAGTTGTCCGGCACCAACGGTACCCGATGAGAATAATGAGAGCTGCGTAGTAGGCGCTGATCCCACTTTGCCTGATCCTGTGGTTTTCCCTGCTGATGACGAAGCCATTTTATTCTATAACCGCACCAGTGACGATGCCTACGAAGGCTATCGATTACACTCATGGAATAACGATGACTGTGATTCTTACGCAGCACCGTTTGATGCCACTGATTGGGCAAATGGTCATGAATACGATGGTATTGACCCTAACTATGGCGCGTACTGGATTGTAAAACTAAAAGAGGGTTACAACGAGTGTGCTAACTTCATCGTGCATATTGGTACAGAAGGGTCTGGCAAAGCGTTTGGTGATGTTGATTTAAAAATGCCATTGATGCAGGACGATGAAAAGTTCCAACGCATGAACTTTACCATTCATGGTGAACCATCAGTATTTGAATATCCAATTGTTAGCTTAGGTGAACGTCCGGTGAGTATTTCTGGTGCATCAGCGCATTGGATAGATTTATCTACTGTGATTTATCAGCCAAGTAATGAGCTGACAAGTATCATTAAATTACACTCATCAAGCAGTGCTGATTTAAAAGTTGATGAAGATACTGGTGAGTTAAATGGTCAAGTAGTTGAGCTTACATCGACATCTTTGAGCGATGAACAAATCGCTAAAGTGCCACACCTTGCTGGATGGAATGCGTACCAAGGTAGCTGGGATGCAGCCGCTGCAAAAGAGCTTATTAAACAGCAGTTAGTTGTGGCAGGCTACGATGCTGATGGTAAGCTAATTGAAGCAACCTATGTGCAAACCGCTAAAGCCCTCGATGACTTATATACCAGTGGCGAAAGTGACGCTAATGAAGCACAACTTGGTGTGCATTACGCCAATAATGGCATTGATGTGTCGGTTTGGGCGCCTACAGCCAGCAATATGAAACTAGCGCTGTATGATGCTAATAAAACTGAGCTTGAACAACTTGCTATGACCTTTGATAGCGAAACGGGTATTTGGTCTAGCAATGTCGATATCAGTCACGATCGCCATTACTACCGCTTTATGTTTGATGTTTATCATCCGACGACTAAGCAAATTGAAAGCTTATGGAGCACAGATCCTTATTCACTCAATGTTTCAACCAATGGTTTATATAGCCAATTGATTAACCTTGATGATGAAGATACTAAACCGACTGGCTGGGATGAGCGTATGGTGCCAACAATTGATTACCCGGAGCAAGCGGTAATTTATGAAGGCCATGTGCGTGATTTTAGTGTGCGTGATGAAACAGTCAGTGAAGCAAACCGTGGTAAGTATTTAGCGTTTACTGAGCTTGATAGCGCACCAATGCAACATCTTAAAAAGTTAGCAGATAATGGCTTAACACATTTCCATTTACTGCCACTGACTGATATTGGCACTATTGATGAAGATGCTAGTCAGCGTGTTGATATTACTGCAACCTTAGGTGATTTATGTAGCCGCATTAATGATGATGCCGATGCATGTAAAACTGAAGATAAAAGCGCATTGATTGTTGATTTAATGGCGTCTTACCTACCTGGCTCTGATGATGCTCAAGCACTTGCTAATGCAATGCGTGGTGTTGATAGCTTTAACTGGGGTTATGATCCGCATCATTTTATTGCGCCTGAAGGCTCTTACGCTTCATCGCCTGAAGGTATTGCACGAGTTAAAGAAACGCGTGCGATGGTCCAGTCTTTACAAGAAATTGGTTTACGTGTCGTGCTTGATGTTGTTTACAACCACACGACCTCATCAGGTGTTTGGGATAAATCAGTCTTCGATAAACTAGTACCAGGTTACTACCACAGATATAACGAAACATCCGGCGATATCGAGCGTTCAACCTGTTGTGAAAATACAGCAACAGAACATGTCATGATGGATAAGTTTGTTGCTGATTCTATGGTGATTCTAGCTCGTGACTTTGGTTACGATAGCTTCCGCTTTGATGTGATGGGGCATATGCCAAAAGCATCAATAATGACCGCGCTTAGTGCAGTACAAGCGGTTGACCCTGATACCTACTTCTATGGTGAAGGTTGGAACTTTGGTGAAGTCGCTGATAACCGTTTATTTGTGCAAGCTAAACAAATGGATATGGCAGGCACTGAAGTAGGCACCTTTAATGACCGTATCCGTGAAGCAATTCGTGGTGGTGCGTTCTTTAGTAATAATGCCACAGATGGCAATTTATCTGAGCAAGATACGTTGCGTTTATCACTGGCAGGTAACTTACAAAACTACATTCTGAAAGACTTTAAAGGTAATTCAGCAAAAGGTATCAGCTTTAGTTGGAGTGGTCAGCCTGCGGCTTATGCACTTGACCCTGCTGACAGCATTAACTATGTCTCTAAGCATGATAACGAAACACTATGGGATCAGCTGCAATATAAACATGGCACTAACTTGAGTATTGAAGAGCGTGTGCGTGTTCACAATATGGCTTTAGCTATGCCGCTGATGAGCCAAGGTATTCCATTTATGCAAATGGGTGCTGATATGCTGCGTTCTAAATCAATGGATCGTAACAGCTATGATTCTGGTGATTGGTTCAATTTTGTTGATTTCAGTAAAGAAACCAACAACTGGAATGTAGGTTTACCGCCTGCGCAAGATAATCAAGCAAAGTGGGGCGAAATAGCACCTATTTCAGCAAACCCTAATGCACAAGCAATGGCAAGCGACATTGAGTACGCAAGTAATGTATTTACTGAATTCTTAGCAATTCGTAGTGCCAGCCCATTATTTAGTTTAACCACAGAGCAAGACATCTTAGACCGCGTTGGCTTCCATAATATTGGTAAGCGTCAACAACAAGGTTTAGTGGTGATGAGTATTGATGATGGCGTTGGTTTAACTGACCTAGATAGCCAATACGATGCCATTGTCGTGGTGATGAACGGCACTGAGCAAAGCTTATCGCATACGGTATCAACAGCCGCGGGTTTTGAGCTTCATCCTGTTTTAAAAGCGAGTGTTGACTCTAGTATGTCAGCGGCAAGCTTTATAGCTGGTGAGGGCGAAGGTACCTTTAATGTTCCGCCATATACTGTTGCTGTGTTTGTGAAACCACAAGCTGATGCACAAGGCGAAGGCCTAAGTGCCGATGCGACTGTGGGGGCACCTGATATCGTACCATTTGGTAGCACGACGGTTTATGTTCGTGGCTCGTTAAACGACTGGGGTACGGCAAATAGCTTTGAATATGTGGGTAATGGCGAGTACAAAATTGCCATTCCTCTAACAGCAGGCAGCTATGAGTTTAAAGTCGCTTCTGAAGATTGGTCTACCGTTGATTTTGGTGCGCTTTCTGCCGATGTTGCTGAAGTGACCGAAGGTGAAGATGAGCCGCTAACACGCAGTGGTGCCAATATGATCTTTACGGCGGCAATGGATGCTGTTTATGTGTTCTCATTCGATGCCACAGACACCGATAACCCAGTACTTAAGGTTTATAACGAAGAGCCATTTGTTGGCACTGCAATTTATGTACGCGGTAGCTTAAATGATTGGGGTACCAGTGACGAGCTGGTGTATCAAGGTAAAGGTATTTATACCTTCACTAAACAGTTAACCGCGGGTAGCTATGAATTCAAAGTAGCCTCTGAAGACTGGAGTACGGTGGATTATGGCTCAGGTGAAAGCAGCGCGGCAGTCACTGTGGGTACAGAAAAACTGCTCGCAGTAAAAGGTGCAAACATGACAATGGATATTGCAAGCGATGGTCAATATCAGTTTGTGTTTGATGCCAGCAACCTTGAAGAGCCACTCATGAGTGTATTTAATGCAGAAATGTTTGGCGCAACTCAGGTGTACTTACGCGGTAGCGTTAATGGCTGGGGCACAGATAACCCACTGATTTATGCTGGTGATGCGATGTACAGTACCACCATGACATTAGAAGCAGGTGACTATGAGTTCAAAGTCGCTTCTGAAGATTGGAGTACCGTAGATTATGGCGGCAGTGGTGATGCCCCTGTTGCTGTACTTGGCGAAGCCGCTTTACTAGAAGCGGTTGGCGCCAATATCGCCCTGAGTATTGCAGCTGCTGGCGATTATCGTTTTACAGTGCAAGGACCTGATCTGAGTAAACTAACAGTGACGGTTGAAGCAGTGGAGTAGCTTTCCCTGCAGTACCCTTAAGCCGGGCTTTTGCTCGGCTTTTTTTGTATTTAATGAAAAGTTTGTATATTGTCATAACTACTTATCAAGGAGCCTATGATGACAGAAACCAGTTTATTGAGTGCCAGCTTTGATCCAAAAGTAAAACAGTATTGGTTATTACTGGGTATTTTTACCTGTGTGATTAGTATGGTAGGTATCCCTTTCATTCCCATTGTTGCGTTAATAATCTGGCTGGTGGCAGGGCGTATTTTAGCGGCGATGTCAGCCACGTTGCTAACGCGTAAGTTAGTGGTAAAACGCGGTGTATTCTTTAAAGAAGAAAAATCGATCCCACTTGAAAAAATAACCGATGTGGCACTTAGCCAAGGTCCTTTAATGCGTCAATTTGGCCTTTATCGACTGAGTTTTGAAACGGCAGGTCAATCAGGACAAGGTGCATTGGTATCATTGCTCGGAGTGGTTGATGCTGAGACGTTTCGCGAAGCAATCTTGAAACAAAAAGATGAAATGACTCAAAGCAGCAGTGCTAAAGCTGAGCATCAACCTGAAGATACTCAGTTAGAACTGCTGCGCTCACTTACTTATAGCGTAAAAAACATTGAGCAAATGTTAGTTACGCTATTAGATGAAAAGCGTTAAGCCATTTGTAAAGTAGGGCTACCAGCTTGTACGCTGAGCGCTTTTTGACGCTCGTTAAGCAGTGTGTAATCGGCTGTTTTAACGCTACTTACATAATGCCACTGGGCAAGCGCTTGCTGTTGAGTAAAGGTGACCGTTAAGTAACCGCGTTCAACTAAGTTGTTGTAGGCTAAGTCGTTAACCAGTAATGCAATAACTTGCTCAATTTGTGCGACAGCCTCACTCGATTGCGTATTTAACGCTAAGTAGTTCTCAAGACCTGGAGAAGAAACCGAAGATGTTGCAAACTCAACACCAGCTGCAGCTTTAGCAGAAACAGGATTACTTGCATCAGTGACTAATTGTCCTGCCCAGCTGTTATGCGTATCACCAGCTAAAACCACCAAGTTCTTTTGTGCAGCAATTGCAGTCCCAAGTATTACCTCTCGTTCATAAGCATAGCCATCCCATGCATCAAGATTATAAGGCGCTGTTGTTTCTACGCGTGCTCGCTGCTCACTAGTCACTGTTGGATCGCCAGCTAATATACGGCCTTTAATTTGCGCAAGCTCACTAAATAACGTGTTTGCTTGAGCAAGTAACTCAGATGGGTCAGCACCGCTTGCTTGAGTCACTTGAATATTCATAAGTAACTGCAAAATCTCAAATGGCAAATGCATTTTGGTCATCAGCACTTGTTGCCCAAGTACTTGCCATTGTGTTGTTGCTGTTGTTAAACCATCAGTTAGCCATGTAAGTTGCTCGTTACCTAATAGGGCACGAGTCGGTGAGCTAATTGCTGCAACAAAGTCAGTTTGTCCTTGGCTGCTGGTTAAATCGAAATCTGCATAATTAACTTGCTCGTCGCGAGCTAAAACACGGGTATCGAGCATGTGTAACGACACTAAGTTACCAAACTCGAAGCGTCGATAAATACGTTCTTTATCGGCTACATTACGGATAGGCATCCATTCAAAGTACGCTTGTAGCGCATGCATTTTACGCTCGCTAAATTCACCTTCGCCGTCGTTGTGATTTTCAGCGCCACTGCGCCATGTATCATTAGTTATTTCATGGTCGTCCCAAACAGTAATAAATGCACAATGACTATGGGCAGCTTGCAGGTTTTCGTCTTCACGATAATGGGCGTAACGTTTGCGATAATCCGCTAAAGAAATGATTTCGTCGCTATTGTCATCAGGTAATAAACGGCCAAGTTCGGCGGCATCTTCAGTCGCATAACCTGTATTACCATATTCATAAATGTAGTCACCAAGGTGCAGTACTGCATCTAAATCGGTTTGTTTTGCGATTTCACCATACACATGGAAGTAGCCTGCAGGATAGTTCGCGCAAGAGACAACGGCAAATTTTACTTGTTCTATGTTGTCGGTTGGAAGCGTTTTACCTGCTCCAGTAGGTGAGGTTTTACCATTACTTATGAAGCGGTAGTAATAGGTAGTGTTAGCATCGAGACCTTGCAGATCAACTTTTAAGGTGAAGTCGGTTGCATCGCTTACCTGTGTTTCGCCATCATGGCTAATGGTTGTGAAGTTAGCATCTGTTGAGGCCTGCCAAACAACGTTAACACTCGTGACGTTTTCAAGAGGTGTTATGCGAGTCCAAATAATGAGACTATCAGCGAGAGGGTCGCCACTGGCAACACCGTGATCAAAGCTGACAGGGATTTGCTTTGTGGTTTCGTCATCATCGTCATTAAGACTACAGCCCGTTAAACCGAAAGATAAAACGGCGGCTCCAAAACCAGCCGCCGATGCTTTTAAAAAGCGTCTGCGTGTAAAAGTCATTGCTCTGTACCTATAAGTAGAAAAGTACGAGCTTATCCGACCAGTGTTACTGTTCTATGAAGTTAAAACACCTGACAAATTTGTTCTGCATTACAGGTGATTACAGTGACATTTTCGTAGCCAACACGAGTCAGAGCTTCGGCACTCAGTGTGGCACGAGCACTACTTGCACAGTGTAAGTAAATGGGTCTTGCAGGATCTTTTTCAATTTCCATTAATTTCATTTCAAGTACACCGCGTGGGATATTAATTGCACCTGTTGCTGCTTTAGTTGCGTGTTCAGCAGGCTCACGTACGTCTATTAATAAACCGTGGTTTTCGCTTAATTCTTGTTTTGCTTGGTCAGCACTAATGCGGCGCTGGTTTGGGGCAACAATTTTCATTAAGTCAGGAATTGGTGTCAGCATACTAATCCTCCATGCCAAGTTTGCGTAAAATGGTGATCATTGGGCACCATTTCGTGAATGCCGATTGAATTAAGTTTAGAGCAATAAATACCGTAAACCAAATCCATAGCGGACTGTGAAACTGTTGTAGCAACAATGAAATACAGATCATTACACCAGCAATTAGGCGAAGCGCGTCATTTAGTTTCATAAAAAGACCTCGATAACAGAGTGATGTATTTAATATATTAGATAATACTACATTAGTAAATTCTAATATTAGACTTTTCTAATATATCAATCTATACTTTAGCGGTATTTTAAGAATATAGAGTAGTGTGATTATGAACATCGATTTTGCGGCTATGGCCGACAATGTGGAACAAGCAGAGCAAATGCTAAAGATATTGGCGAATAAAAATCGCTTGATGATCTTATGTTCGCTGCAAGATGGTGAAATGAGCGTGAGCGAATTAAACGAAGCTGTGCCGTTGGCGCAGTCAGCATTATCGCAACACTTAGCGGCACTAAGAAAAGCTCAGATAGTCGCGACTCGACGCGAAAGCCAAACCATCTATTATCGCGTGGTGGATGAAAACGTAGTATCGATCTTAGCAACCCTATATGGTTTATTTTGCAAAGGTAATTAAGCAATGAATGCTATCGATAATGCAGTAAAAAACAGCTTGAGCGGCCGCCTCCCTGTCATTATTTTTATTATGTCTGTGCTGCTTGGTCTAATGGCATTAAAGCAAACACCCCGTGAAGAAGAACCGCAAATTGTGGTTCCAATGCTTGATATTTATGTGGCAGCACCAAACGTTGAAGCGCCAGAAGTAGCTAGGCTGGTAACTGAACCATTGGAGAAGTTATTAGCGCAATTGACGGGCGTTGAGCATATTTACTCGAGTACACAAAGTAATGCTGCTGTTGTCACTCTTCGCTTTGAAGTTGGTCACGACCGTGAGCAAGCCATCCTCGACACTTACGCTAAACTCTATAGTTATCAACACACGATGGCGTCAGTGATCAGCTCATGGCAAATTCGTCCGGTTGAAGTGAACGATGTACCCATTGTGATGTTGGGCTTATTTAGTAAAGATCCAAAACTTTACGATGATTATCAACTAACCCGCTTTGCTAACGAAATCGCTAACAGTTTACAGCGCATTGAAAATACCAGCGAAGTGAAAGTGATTGCAGGTAGAACTCGTCAATTAACGATTAACCTTGATGCAAGTGCCCTTGCTGCACATCAAACAACATTAACCGATGTGTATTATGCGCTTAGCGTATCTAACCAATTAGTGAATGTGGGCAGTGTTGTTGAGGGTAAGCAGCAAATTGCCTTACAAGTGGGTGATGTTTTACGCTCTCAATCTGCCATTGAACGGCTTGTTGTCAACGTGGTTAATGGTAAGAGTGTTTACCTAAGTGATGTGGCCCAGGTGAGTGATGGGCCAAGCGAAGCACAAAGTTATCAATGGTTGGCTAAATCAGATAATCAGCAACAACTTCCTTTAGTCACTATTAGTGTCGCTAAACAAGCAGGTACCAATGCGGTAGCTGTAGCCAATGAAGTGCACAGCATGATGGATAGCTTATCGGCTAATCTACTACCAGATGAAGTGGGCTACACCGTACTGCGTGACTATGGCCAAACAGCGAACGAAAAAGTAAATAACCTTACCTCGAGCTTAGTGTTTGCGGTATTTACCGTGGTTATTTTTGTTGGCGTATTTTTAGGTTGGCGACCAGCAATTGTGGTTGGTTTAGCAGTACCTATTTGCTACGGCATTACCCTGACACTTGATTTTGCCTTTGGCTATACAATTAACCGAGTCACACTGTTTGCACTAATACTTTCTTTAGGTTTATTGGTTGATGATCCGATCACAGGGATAGACAACATAAGTCGCTTTTTAACGAAAAAAGGCGATAAAAAACAAAGCATAGTTGATGCCATGAGCGAAATTCGTGTGGCGCTGTTTATGTCAACATTGACCATTATGGTGGCGTTTATTCCACTTGCGTTTATCACCGGCATGATGGGGCCGTACATGGCTCCGATGGCATTCAATGTACCGGTCAGTGTGATGGTTTCAACCATAGTGGCATTTTTTGTCACACCATGGTTGGCCATGAAATTACTGAAAGCGCCAGTTGATGACAGCATGCAACTAGAAGCCAATCCGCATAGCTTATACGAGCGCATATTATCACCATTACTTGAGTCTAAAGGCCGTGCCAAACTCGTTCTATGGACCACATTAGCTTTGTTTGTCGCAAGTGCCATGTTACCCGTAATGCGTGCAGTACCTTTAAAGCTATTACCGTTTGATAATAAAAACGAGTTGCAGGTTTTAATCGATATGCCAGAAGGCACGAACCTTGAACAAACCGCCGCTTTTACTCGAAAAGTACAAACCATCACTTGGCAATTAAATGAAGTAAGCGAGGCGGCAGCCTACGTTGGTCAGCCATCAAGCATGGACTTTAATGGTATGGTGCGTGGTTATTATCGACGTGAAGCAGCGAACCTTGCTGAACTCAGAGTATTACTGCTCGATAAAACTGAGCGTGATCATCAATCTCATGGCGTGGTCATGCGCTTGCGTGCCGCATTAGCGCCACTGGCAACCGATGGCATTGTAATTAAAGTGGTTGAAGTGCCACCGGGTCCGCCTGTTTTAAGTACCTTAGTGGCTGAGGTTTACAGTGAGCCATTTGTTGATACAGAGACGCACTATCAAGCAGCCCTTGCTGTTGCTGCTAGGTTAAAACAAGAGCCGCATGTGGTTGAAGTTGATACCAGTATTGCTGTCAATGCGCCCTTACAGCGTTTTGTTACCGATAAAAGTAAAGCGTCATTGTCGGCAGTGTCTACGCAAGATATTGCCCAGACCTTAGCCATTGCCTCGCATGGGCAAAATGTTGGGGTGTTATATGTTAGCGGCGAAACAGACCCTGTCGATATAAAGTTACAACTGCCATATCAAGATCGTAACCAATTTGCTCAATTGCTGGCATTACAAGTTCGTGGTGATAGGGAGCTTGCAAAAACCAGTGATGAATTTGGGCTACAAAGTGCACCACGTCCGCTGGTGGCGTTATCTGAGTTAGGTGAATTTCAGCATCAAGATGTTGCCAAGCCAATTATGCGTAAAGATCAGCGTAATGTTGTATATGTTATGGCTGAACTAAATGGTCGTACCCCTGCTGAAATTATTGCTGACGTCAATGCCGACTTAGCCATCAGTGCTGACGAATTTAGCCAAACTGATTGGCAAAGTAGGCACTTTTTCAATAATGGTGGTAGCCAAGCTTGGCAATTACCTGCTGGCACTGATGTGACCTTTAGTGGTGAAGGTGAATGGCGAATTACCATTGATGTATTTAGAGATATGGGGATTGCCTTTGCGTTTGCGCTCACTGCAATTTTCATCATCTTACGCATTCAAACAAACTCAGCGAGTTTATCACTGATCATCATGTCGGCTATTCCATTAACCGTAATAGGGATCATGCCGGGCTTTTGGCTATTAAATCAATTTGGAGAGCGCAGCATTGCTGGTGCTCCTGAGCCGGTGCTATTCACCGCAACAGCCATGATAGGCATGATTGCACTTGCCGGTATTGTGGTTCGTAACTCACTTATTTTAGTTGAGTTTATTAATCAAGCTCGCGGTCAAGGTATGGCAATTAAGCAAGCTTTGATTGCCGCAGGTACGGTGCGTATGCGCCCTGTGTTACTGACAGCGGGAACCACCTTATTAGGTAACTTGGTGATCACCTTAGACCCGGTATTTAGCGGTCTAGCGATCGCAATTATTTTTGGTATTGTGGCATCAACATTGTTCTCATTATTTGTTGTGCCGCTGGTTTATTATTTAGTGTTTGCAAAGGATGCAGCCAAAGAGGAACAAGCTCATGCAGGGTAAATCAAAACTTATTGGTTCAATTATCGCGTTATCAGTGATTATTGTGGCGGTACTTTACATGGCGGGCAGTTTCTCTGATAAGCAAGCTGCAGGCATGAAAAACCCATCAGCAAATGATTACACTGGTCAGTTAGTCACTGTAACACTGGCAGATATTGCGCGTGATGAAGTTGTACCGGGTACTGTGATTGCCAAACAAAATACGCAAATCTCATCACGGGTTATGGCACAAGTTGAGCGTTTAAATGTACGCGCTGGCGATACAGTAACACAAGGTGATGTGCTAATTACCTTGCAGCAAGATGACTTTAAAGCTGGGCTTGCTCAAAGCGAAGCACAAATAAATGCAATTAATGCATCGCTAACTCAAGCAGAGAAACAACTAAAGCGTATTAACGATTTATACAAGCAAGGTTTGGTATCTGTTAGCGAATACGACGATGCAAAAGCAAGGTTCGATAATTTAACTGCGAACCTAGCGATTGCTAAACAGCAGCAAACACAAGCGCAAGTTGCACTGAGTTTTACGCAAATTAAAGCGCCGATTTCAGGTGTTGTGGTTGAGCGTTTTGCAGAGCCCGGCGATACCGCAACGCCTGGCACGCCATTACTCGCACTGTATAACCCACAACAATTGCAATTAGCATTTAATGTCAGAGAACAACAAGCAATTAAGCTGAATGTTGGCCAAACTCTAACAGTCAAATTACCCGCTTTATCAATATCAATGCCTGCCACGGTGACAGAAATCGTGCCGGTTGCTGATAGTGCTGCGCGTAGTATGGAAATCCGTTTAGAAACAGATGCGCAAACTGGGTTAATGCCTGGGCTTTATGCACAATTACAATTACCGCTCGCCACTGAAAAAGGGGTGTTGATTGACTCAAGCTGGGTGCATCAATTCGGCCAATTGAGCATGGTCTATTTACTTGAAAATAATCAGATAGTGCGCCGCTACGTACGCCTTGGCGAAATGGTCGATGGACAGCAGCACATCGTTTCAGGTTTAAACCCGGGGGATGTGCTGGCTGTTGATTTTAAAACTAAATAAAGGTCGCTATTTCGTCCAGCGACTTTTTCACTAAGGCATGCTCAGGGATGGTTGCATCTGTGCCTGGGTAGCCTGCAATAAGCAGCATGTAAGGGCGCTCATTATCTTTATCGCGGCCACAAATTTCGGTTAAAAAGCTCATTGGCTTTGGTGTATGCGTGAGGGTAGCAAGGCCAGCTCTGTGTAGTGCTTGAATTAAAAAGCCGGTTGCTAGGCCAACAGATTCATGAACATAGTAATTGGTATTTTTGTCATCGGCAGAAATACCGCCTTTCTTTTGACTAAACACGGCAATGAGCCAAGGTGCATGCTCAAGGTAGGGCTTACTGGCATCTGTGCCAAGTGGTTTTAATGCATCTAACCATTCTTCACCTGCGCGACCTTCATAAAATGAACGCTCTAGTTTTTCGGCTGCTTCTCTAATTTGTTTTTTCACATCGCTACTATGTATTGCTACAAAGTGCCAAGGTTGATGATTGGCACCACTTGGTGCAGTGCCTGCCGCTTTAATACAGGTTTCGATTATTTCTTTTGGCACTGGGCGGTCGCTAAAACTGCGAATACTGTGGCGACGCTGACTCACGGCTAAAAACTCTTCGGCGCGTTTTAGCATCTCGTCATGAGGGTACTCAATAAAGTCATTGAGTGGCTGATTTTTGTGTTCTTGCATGGCTTTTCGCTTCTTGTGTGTTGATGATTTTAATTATGAATATGTTGGTTTCGGCGGTACTCTTTTAATTCATTGCTCAACCAATCTTTTGCATTGAGTAACGACCCATTGCTGAGTCTTACTTTATAGGGCTTACCGCTCCATGAGCTTTTACTCGCTAGGTTTTCGATAAACTTTTCGGCGGTTTTTGCATAGCGGGTTGCTTTTCGATATTTCATTGCAAGGTGTTCGGCAGCATCTTCACTTGAGTGCTCTGTGCCGTTGCGAATAAATATGGCGTCACTTTTAGCAACAAAATCAATAAGGTGGTTTATCTCTTGTTCTGGGGTCGCTGCATAACTGAATTGGCTAATGCTCAATAACATTAACGCGATTAACCAATATTCTTTTATACATAATCTCATAGCGTTTGATGCTCTATCGTCAGGGTTGCAATAATTGGGTTATGATCAGAGCTTGCAAGCTCAGGCACAACGGTTGTTTCTATTTTGACACCGCGAACCCATACTTGGTCAAGCGCTAATCCAAATGCTTTGGTACGTTTATCATCTAAATAGATAGCTTCGTGTAAACCTAGTTGGGTTAATGTTTGCTGTAATAATGCTTGGCGTTCATCACTCCAGGTATTGAGATCACCGGCAAATACGATAGGTCCCTTGTGCATGCGCATGATACTAGCTGCATCGTCGAGCTGTTGTTTAAAGTCACTAACGCCAAAAGTAAAGTTGATGCCATGCAGGTTAATGCTCAGCAATAACTGTTGATCTGGCAGCGCATATTCAACGATATTAGTGGCTTTTGGACTACGTAGCCAAGGCTCAACATGGGTGAGGGTGCAATGCACCGCGGCAGGCCAGCGGCTGAGTGTCATAACCCCTGATTGTACGCCGCCACTCTTATAGCCTTTAGCAAAGCGCCAGTAAGGTTTGAGCTTTGTAAGCGCAGGCTCTTCGATAGCTTCTTGCAGTAACACTATATCTGCATTGTCATTTAGCTTTTGCAAATCTGTGAGTAAGCCATCTATTTGTGCTTTGTAAATATTCCAACTCAATAATTTGAACTGATAAGGCAGGATATAATGTTCAGCGTAAGTTTGCATGCGACTTTGTGCTAACTGCTGTTGGCAATTAGCAAGGTCCACAGCGGTTTTGGTTATACCTTGCTGCTCATCTGAGCTAGGACCGCTTGAAAAACTATACCAAGACAGTGCACCCAAGCACGCAAGTAATAAAAATATACGCAGATATGACGTCATAATGACCTTTATTTACTTTTCTTAAGAATTAGTCTTAGTTAGCCCCAGTTTAGTTCAAAGACTAAATGTTAGAAACTGTAGTATTTTCTACAATTTCTATACGCTTTCTTACCCAAAACAAGTACTCATGTTCTTATACTTACTGAGCTTAACAACTCAGACAAAGGAACTACTCATGAAACAAATGGCCTGTATGCTGCTTGCCTTATCGGTGACAGCGTGTTCATCAGTCACCATAGTGCCAGAAAAAACAACTAATAAATTAGCCACTAAAGCTGATTACCAAGATAGTCGCCCATTCTTTTTGTGGGGCCTCGTTGGTGAAGAGCGTGTTGATGTTAAGGCTATTTGCCAAGATAAAAAAGTTGCCCAAATGCAATCACAACAAACAGTTGTAGATGGTGCACTAGGGTTAGTCACTCTCGGAATTTATGCTCCTCACACAGTAAAAGTATGGTGTGAGCAACAAGCACAGGAGCAACAACTATGAAAAGCCTACTAGTAACAGCTGTGTTAGTGGCAACCTTAAGTGGTTGCACAAATATCTACTTTGATAATGGCAGTGCTGCTCAAGCTAATAAAGCACCTGCGACAGAGCAATGGCATCATAACTTTGCCGCGGCGCTTTACGAAGGTTCAAAGCCTGTCGACCTATCTGAAGAGTGCCCAGACTCTGAGTGGCAAACCGTTCACACTTATAAGTCGTTCACCAATGGTCTAGCTGAAGTTGCAGTAAACCAAGTTGGGCCTATTTGGTACCCGAAAACAGTCGAAATAAGCTGTGCTCAAGTACCTTATAAGCCAGACTAGTTATTCATAACGTAGTGCATCAATTGGGTTTAAGCGTGCCGCTTTAATAGCGGGCGCTAAGCCAAACACAATACCAATCAATGAAGTAAAGCCAAATGACAGCATAATCGCCCAACCCGGTATGTAGGCATCTGGCATGCTCGGCACTAACACTGATATTAGTGCCGCAGCACCATACCCTATCGCTAAACCAATTAAACCACCAAAAAGTGATAGCACCACCGCTTCAACTAAAAATTGCAGCATAATAAAGCCAGGTGTTGCCCCTAATGCTTTTAAAGTGCCGATAACACGTGTGCGTTCTGTTACCGAAACCAGCATGATATTCATCACACCGATACCACCAACTACCAGGCTAATACCTACGATCCCCGCGGTAATAGCGGTTGCACTTCCGGTAAACTTATCAATATTAGCACGAGCTTTTTCGGCGGTTTCAAACTCAAAGTCGTCATCTTCGCCGTCTTTTAGTTTATGTAATTGACGTAAGATGCGGCGAATTTTAGCCAGTACTTGCGCTTCGTTAGCATCGTCTTTTAAACGAAACATCATTTGCACATTGGTATCAACACTGCCTCCTTCTAGCGCACTCATGGTACTTATCGGTATATTAATGTAATCGTCTTGGTCAAAACCTAATAAGCTACCTTGTTTTTCAGCAACGCCAATAATGCGAAACCACTCACCACCGAGTTTGATATATTCACCTACAGGGTTTTCAGGCAGGTTGAGCTTTTCGATAATTGAAGGGCCAATAAACGCCACTCGACGGCGTTTTTCATCATCTTCTGCGCGAATAAATCGGCCGAGTTCTGGGTAGGTGCGATAAGCTTTTTGGTAGTCTTGCTCGGTGCCCATTACCCGTGAAGCATGACTTTTATTGCCATACTCTGCTGCACCCGAAAAGCGCCAAGTAAACATTAGCGCAGTAAAGGTTTCGGCTTCTTTAACGCGTGCTTTTAGGGTTAAAAAGTCGCTGTAGGTTAACTTTGCTTGTTGACCTACCATTTCTTTTTCTACGCTAGTGTAAGGTTTGATATTGGTGACATCGGGAGACATATCAGCAAGCTGATCATTAATTTGTTTGGTAAACCCTTGCATTACTGCCACCACGGTCACAACCGCAGCAACTCCAATAATAATGCCCAAGCAGGTAAGTGCACTGCGCATTGCATTGGCTTTTATTGCCATCAATGCCGCTTTTGTGCCTTCCATTACAGCGATAGCAGATTTAAACATGTTGCCTTGCTCCTTCGCCTTTGCGGGTATCACTAACAACCTTGCCATCAACCAAACGAATAACCCGTTGGCAGTGATCAGCAATATCTTGTTCGTGAGTAACCAAAATAATGGTGTGCCCTTCGTTATGAAGCTCATCAAACAGCGCCATGATCTCAGTGGTGGTTTTACTATCCAGGTTACCGGTAGGCTCATCACCAAGTAGAATATGGGGTTTAGTAACTAGTGCGCGAGCAATAGCGACACGTTGACGTTGGCCACCAGAAAGCTGGCTCGAAAGGTGATTGACCTTATCGCCAAGGCCGACCCGTTGTAATGATTCGAGCGCTTGTTGTTTTCGCTCTTTGGCAGCAATAAATCGATACACCAAAGGCTGCATGACATTTTCAAGGGCGGATGCTCGTGGTAACAAGTTAAAACTTTGAAAAATAAAGCCAACACTTTCATTACGCTGATGAGCAAGCTCCGTTTCGGTCATGCGCTTTACTAACTTATCTTTTAAATAGTAATCACCACTGGTGGGAGTATCTAAACAGCCAAGCAAGTTCATCAGGGTTGATTTACCAGAGCCCGAAGGACCAATGATGGCAACATACTCATTTTGAGCAATTTCAATATTAATATCATCAAGGGCTTTGAAAACTTGTTCGCCCATTTTGTATTGTTTATTGATATTACAGAGTTTGATCACCGCAGACATTAGCTAGCACCTTTTTCAGGGCTGTTTTTAACGGCTACCGTATCACCCTCTTTTAGTGAGCTAAGTGGTCTAGCGGGGCCGATAACAATACGGTCACCCTTTGCAACTCCACTGGTTAGTGCTTGTTCGATATCTGACGAAATACCTACCGTTACCGCTGTTTTAGTTACTGTGTTATCTGCGTTAAGCTTCCAAACAAAGTAGCTATCATCCTCTTTTTGAATAGCTTCAATAGGCAGCTTTAAGCCATTTTCGGCAATGCTGGTAGCGATCTCTGCGCGGCAGCTCATTCCGGCATAAAGTTGGCGGTCAGTGGCATCAAGCAGTACTTTTACTTTAAATGATAAGCCTTGTGAACCAGCTTGATTTTTTGCCGATGTTCCAATGTTTATCACTTTGCCAGTGAAAGGTTGATTAGGGTAAGCGGCGGCATAGATGTCTGCATGTTGGTCTAGTTTGATACCGGCGATATCGGTTTCATCCACTCGAAGTTCGGCTAATATTGCGCTTGGATCGGCTACTAGCATCAAGTCTGAGCCAATAATGTTGGTTGTTCCCGCAATAACGGTTTCACCTTCTTTAATATTTACCGAAGCAAGTAGGCCACTCATTGGAGCGCGAAACACGCTTTTATTTAAACGGTCTTCAGCAATCAATAATGATGCTTGGGCTTGGTTGTAAGCTTCACGTTTTGCTTCAATATCTATTTTTGCTAAATCGCGGGCATTTTGTAGGTTTTCATACACTTCTTGGCCAGCAAGGCCAACTTCATAAAGCTCTTTTTGGCGGCTTAATTGACGCTCGATATTTTTTAATCGGGTTTCGCTATGCTTAATGTCGATTTCGGTCGCGCGAAGCACGGCTTTGTTGCGGGCAACTTCAGATTCAAACGCGGTCGTATCTAGGCGCATTAAAATATCGCCCTCAGTGACACTTTCACCTTCTTCTACAAACACTTTCGCAACACGGCCGGTCACTTCTGAGCGCAGTTGCACTTGGGTGTTAAAGACTAGGTTACCAGAGGCTAAAATTGAATCGGCAATATTACCTTGCTCAACTTCTGCAATATGCATTTCTGGTGCATCTTTATTGCCTGTGACTTGCTTTGATACTAGTAAAGCGACAAATGCCGTAACAGCTAGGCCAATAATAATGGCTTTTTTCATGTTACTTCCTTGGTGGTTAAGAGCGGCATATTGCCGCTCAAAGCAGAATTAAACGAGAGCGATTACAGTCCAAATACCATAAATAACAATACTTGGTAGAGCTGCAAACAGTAGCGCTTTATTGAAAGTGAAATTAGTCCAGCACTTTAAACCGATAGCTGCGATGAAAATGCCCCAAATAGAAAAGATATTGAGACTTTCCAATAAGGTGTACAGTGGGTGGCCAATTTCTAAACCAATTAAAAGTTGGTTAATTGAAGCATAATTAAATAATGATTGTGATATTTGGTCAGTGCTTGCAGTTAACACTAAGATGAGTAAACCAAGGCTTGAAATAATCATTGGCATCATGGTCCAAATGCCAAAGCCATACCACGCGCCATAGCCGTAGTTAGCTTCTGGGTCTTGCTTTGATACAAATAGGTAGTAACCTGCCATCAGAGCATTGATAACAGCTAAACCAATAATGCCACCAAACATTGCAAACCAAACTTGCATATCTATGGTTTGCTCCATGCTTTGGCGAATCATTTTTTGTTCTGCAATAGTGGCATCAACACTGGCTACAGCGACTTGTTGATCGATTAAATATTGCGGGTCAGCTTTATTGTAAAAAGCAAACATGCTGGCTGCGAGAATGCCGGCAAGTAAAATAAAGGCAACAAAAGACCAGCCTTTTGCTTCTTTTAAACCATTAAAGGCTTTACTCGGGCTGATAAAAATATCAACCAAAGCGGTCATAACATTTGATGATTTCATTTTTTATTCCTTGTTTTATAATATTTGTTTTTAGGTACTAAAATATCCTGTTTAGTAACAAATTAGCAATTTGTTTTGTAACTGTATGTTAACAGATGTGATAAGTAAATCTGTGATAAGGTTAAGCGGTTAATTTGAGTCGAGTTTATTAGGAAAGTAGGTCGTTATGGCGAATTGTAATGTACGTTGTATTGATGAGTTGGTATTGGGGTTTTGGCGTTTGTTAGATTGGCAGATAACGTCACAGCAATGCTTAAGCTTTTTAGAAAATGCAATCGATATGGGGGTTTCACATACCGATCATGCTGACATTTACGGTGAATACGGTTGTGAAGCTGAATTTGGCAAAGCACTTAAACTAAAACCAAGTATTCGTGATCAAATCAAAATAATCACTAAATGCGGTATTAAGCCTGCGTTTGCAAGCCTAGGATTACAAGGCAAAGCAAACCATTATGATTCAAGTGCCGCGCATATAATTGCCTCAGCACAGCAGTCACTTAAAAACTTCAACACTGATCGTTTAGATGTATTACTTATCCATCGCCCTGATTACTTGATGAGCGCCGATGAAATGGCAGAAGCATTTAATACCCTAAAAGCAAATGGTGATGTGATTGATTTTGGTGTGTCTAACTTTACCCCATCGCAACTTAGCTTGTTGCAGTCGCGTTTAGACTTTGAGCTTGTAACTAATCAAATTGAGTTTTCACCTTACGAAATGAAAGCCCTTGATGATGGCAGCTTAGACCAATGCCAATTGCTCGATATCAAACCTATGCTTTGGTCACCATTAGCTGGGGGTCGTATATTCTCAAGTGATGATGAAAAAGCGGTGCGTTTACGTGCAGTGTTGGAGCAGGTTGGTGCTGAAATTGGCGCCACAGCCATTGATCAAGTTGTTTATGCTTGGCTGTTAATGCACCCAAGTGCACCGTCTGTGGTACTTGGTACGGGTAAAATTGAGCGTGTTAAATCAGCTGTTGAAGCTAAGCAGCTTACTATGAACCGTGAACAATGGTATCGCATTTGGCAAGGCTCAACCGGTCATAGTGTGCCTTAATATATAGCCCAAAACGAGAAAAGGGCCTTACGGCCCTTCGTGTTGCAGCAAGTAACACATTCTTTATAAAGTGAAGTCAACCGCGTAAGCGACGTACACTTTTACATCTGAACCATCAATATCGTTGTCGGCAAGACCAAATGTAAAGCCATCTTTAGATACTGAAACACCGTAGTCGATGATGTCATCATCACCGATGAAATCACCAGAGTAATGGCCAACATGAAGAGCCATTTCTGCGCCAGTACTTCCTACTGGGAAGCTGTAGTCAGCATTTAAATAAAGTGAATCACCAAAATCTGTACCGTCACCGCTTGCTGCTGATGTTGCTAATATTGCTGCACCAAAGGTGAAGCTGCCCATGCTGATGCTACCGTAGATTTCTGAAAAATCAGCATCAGCAGATGATGCTGCATCTGGATACGCATAATATATATAACCAACGTCATAGCTAACGGTTTCATTAATGTCACCGCCAAAACCAGCATAAAGATCTAACTCGTAAGTCATGTCTTCAGCCCAACTTGCATTCGATACCCAAGTACCTGCATAAAAGCCTGATTCATTAGCGTAATCGATGCCGCCTTGGATAGCTGCATCGCCGCCTGTTTGTTCTTGGCCACGCCACAAGTAGTTAGAAGTCGCTGCTGCATTAGCTGTTACTTCAGCATAAGTATATGTAGAGCTTAACGTTAATAGCGCAATTGCGCTTGCTGCGAACGTTTTTTTTAGTTTTAGCATGTTTCTGTATCCTGTTGTTATGTTGATTTTGCCCTAGTTCAGGTTGCAGCCTGATTATTGTTTGCGGACATAATTATGTGTTGTCTGGATACGATGTAGCACTGGTTGTGCCAAGTTACTTTTGGAAGGGATATTTTATGCTTAACTACTTTAAAAACAGCCTATTAAGCTTACTATTTTTTAAAAATTAGTTTTCTTTGAATTATTCATGCGCACTTGCGTGGTGCAAAAAATAACCTGGTTGCACAATTGCGAAGCAACCAGGTTTTTCTTGTTTGAGAGTGACTTAGCCAAAAATTGCGCGCATTAAGCTAATTGTCTCTTCAACGCTACGACCTTTTTCAACTTCGCTGATGATAGAGTCACGTTTAGCCTTGATATGTTCAGGGATATCGTCACTTGCTAATGCACGGTCTACCAGTATCTCAGCTGATTCTTTGCCACGGCGTACCGTCTTTTTACCTGCTGAGCTCGTTGTACTCTTAGGTTTGTTTAACAACTTAATATAATTAGAGTTATCTGCGGTGCTCTTATCTGCGTAATAGAAGAAGCTCGGTAATAGGGCTTTGATTTCAACTAAAGATTGCTCAAGCTCGTTTGCTGCGCTGGCCATTTTGAACCAAGGCATACTATGAATTGCTTCGACTATATCTTGCCAGTAGCGCTCAAAATCGCGGTTATTTAGCTTAGTAATGCCTAATGCCGCACAAAGGGCATCAAGTTTACTATTTACGATTGGTGTAAACACGTCAGGTCGGCGCATCGCAAGTAAGCGAGTAGCAGGAGCAAGCGTTGGTTTTTCATCGCTGCCATTAAATGCCATGAAGTAGGCAATCATGAAGTGTTGATAATGTTCTTGAGTTACCTCGCCCTCAAGTGGAATGTGCACAAGAGCCTCATCGAACGCACCAGGTAAATCACTCAACATTTGGTGGAAACCTTTTGCGTTCTTAGTAGAAGCAAACCATTCAACGTCGAAGTTATAGCTGCTTGGATCAAGCGAGGCACTGTGTTTACCTGAAAACGCTAAACGGTCTTCTGGGATCATTTCTTTCAGTGATTGCGATTTAATTGCAGCAATGTAATTAGCTAAGCGTAGTTGCTCATCAAGGGCAATTAGCTCTTGATGCTGCTCGATGAAGCCTGCGATAACCGGCCATGGCGCAACCCTTAAGGTTTTTAACTGCAAAAAGCTGATTGCAGAAATTAATAAGTCATGAAGTTTTTTTAGCGTAGGAAGTTGCTTATCTTCTAATAGATCGTAATTAATGCGATCGCGGCTTGCACTTAATAGCTCATAGCACCAACCTAAAAAGTCTTCAGGATGATTTTCTACTTTAACTGCCATTAGGTTTAAGCTGATATCAGAGGCTTGCTTGAGGATGTTTTGATAAATTTGACTTTCTTGCTCGCCAAGCGCCATTTTTGACGGTGAAATAAGCAGTTTCTTCATGCTTAATCGATACTCCAGTTTTGACCAAGTTGGGTTGTTTAATTTTAGTACACAGGGTGCAAAAACAACAGGGTCGTGCATCATACCGAAGTAATGAAATGATGCAATCTTACTGATAATTTATAAGCAAGATTGCCACTGATTTTTAGATTAATCGTTGTCATCGAGTGTAAATAATTGCTCAACGGCCACTTCAAAGTGAGCAGCAATTTTTAACGCAATAATCACCGAGGGTATAAAGCGGCCTGTTTCAACTGTGCTAATAGTTTTACGTGATACTGCAATGGCATCAGCAAGTTCTTGCTGCGATAACCCCTTATCTTTACGGAATTTAGCGATATTATTTTGCACATTATTTCCTAATCACGGTTTTGCCATAGTAGTGATGCGCCATATATACAGAGCATGATACCTAGGTAGAATAATGCCATAGCTGCATGCGAAACTTCGCTGGGTATTGCATTGTTTATATAAGAAACACCAAGAAGACAAAGTACAATTGCAAAACTAGTATGTTTATGTGCACTAGTGTCTATGGTGTTTAGAAATTCATCTTTATAAGCGTATTGAAAATACATTTTTAACGGAAACCCACCCTTAATGAGGTAAATAATCACTAAAACCACATAAAATAAAACACTCATTACAACAAATAGACTCTCCTCTACATCATGCTTAGATAGTGAGTTAATACTTAGAAGTAAAAAAAACATGCCTGTGCTTAAACTAAGCCATATATTCTGACTCATAAATTTTTCTTCAGTTTTAATATCTAGTTGTTTCATAAAGTCCATCCTCTGGAAGTGTTTAGTTTATATTCTTGTAACCTCTAGGTATCAATGTAACCCTAGGGTATCATTTAGTCAAGAGCTTTTTATAACCTATAGGTATCAAAATGTTTCAGCGCTGATTCATATTCTTGTACCTAAGCTTGTTTACAAAGCTTTTTATGTGTTGGGCAATGCATTTGCGCCTAACTCCCGCTATGATATGAACATTGTTTGCCCATTTTTAAGGATGATTATGAAAACCTTATTGAAAATCGTTGGTGTCATTTTCGTATTACTAATTGTATTGGTAGTCGCAGCACCATTCCTCATACCTACAGACGCGATATTTAATAAAGTATCGGAGCAAGTAGAACAAACCACAGGTCGTAGTCTGACAATTAATGGCGATAAAAAGCTGTCGGTATTTCCATCATTAAAGCTCGAACTGAATGATGTACACTTTGCCAATATGCAAACTGGCTCGCAAAAAGATATGGCAAGCATGCAGC
This sequence comes from Pseudoalteromonas sp. MEBiC 03607, assembly GCF_004792295.1. Taxonomy (NCBI): domain Bacteria; kingdom Pseudomonadati; phylum Pseudomonadota; class Gammaproteobacteria; order Alteromonadales; family Pseudoalteromonadaceae; genus Pseudoalteromonas; species Pseudoalteromonas sp. MEBiC 03607. The sequence goes on along the minus strand of NZ_SRRY01000001.1, from coordinate 239,479 downwards.
AACTTGCTATCCGTATCCCGTGGATGTCGCTATTTGGCGGTGAGTTTAAGCTAGATAAGTTTGTTATTAACGAACCAACGATTTTATTAGAAACCGATAAAAATGGTAAAGCAAACTGGCAGTTATTTGATGCCGTTGCTGAGCAACCACAGACAGAGCAGCAAAAAAGTTCTGGCGCTGTTAACTTACCAGATAACTTTGATATCGAACTTGGTGAAGTAGCAATCTATGGCGGCACTTTCACTTACCTAGATGGTAAAACCGGGGCCAAACAACAGATAAGTGATTTAGAATTAGCCATCTTATTACCTTCTCTTCGTAAGACTCTCGAGTTAAAAGGCGGTATTACCTATATGGGTGAGCGCTTTAACTTAGATGTCACGCTAGATACACCAGTAAAAGCGATTGAAGGCGAAACCTTTAATGTCAGCACAGAGCTTGATTCACGCTTAGTCGATTTGAACTTTAAAGGTGCAATTGCAGAAATGGGCAATGACGTGCAAGGGCTTCTTTCTGTTAGCGGTGATTCAGTTAAAAACATTGCAAGCTGGCAAGGTGTTGAGCTTAATGCAAAAGAAAATGCGTTTAATGCCTTTAATATAAAAGGTTCAATGCACCTAAAAGGGCAGCAGTTTAAACTCACTGAGCTACTTGCCACGTTAGATGAGCTGCAAATTAAAGGTAAAAGCGATATTAAGCTTGGTGACCGCTTAGCTGTGAATGCCGATATTGATTTAGGCATGCTTGATTTAAACCCTTACCTACCAGAGGGCGTAGCTAAAGAAGAACAAGCAGAGCCTGCAGCAGATGCGCCAGCACAACCAATTGTTTGGGATGATACTGCAATTGATATGAGTGGCTTAAATGCATTGGATGCAAATGTAGTCGTGCGCTCAAGTGGTTTAAAAGCAAATGATATTACTCTTGGTGAAAACCAGTTAACGGTAAACCTGAAAGATGCACTAGCTAAAATCAGCCTAGATAAGTTTGTTGCTTACGAGGGTAATGGTAAAGGTGTGATCACGGTCAATGCCAAGCAAACACCGTATAAAATTAGCACCAACTTCGCTTTAGATAAAATCGATGCACAGCCATTACTGACTGATGCGGCCGGTTTCGATAAGTTGATGGGTAAAGGCTCTCTAAACTGGGATCTAACGACCACAGGCCAAAGTCAAAAGAGCTTTATAAATGCTTTAAATGGTAAGTTAGGCTTTGAGTTTGCTGATGGTGCAGTAAAAGGGGCCAACATTGCAGAGATGGTTCGTAAAGCAAAAGAGCTCATTAAAGGTAACTTAAGCGCAGTATCAGAAGGTTTAGATACTGGTTTTGATAACTCACAGCAAACAGACTTCTCAGCATTGCAGGGCAGTTTTGTATTCACTAACGGTGTTGGTGAAAATAAAGACCTGTCACTACTTAGCCCACTTATTCGTATCACTGGCTCAGGTAAAGTTGATTTACCTATGACGAATGTAGACTATCGCTTAGTAACGGGGATTGTTGATTCAATCGAAGGGCAAGGCACGACCGATGACAGTACAGGGTTTAAAATTCCACTGCGTATCAAAGGCCCATTCCATGATGTTGGCTATAAGCTCGATGTAAGTGATGCGGCTAAAGAAGAAGTGAAAGAAAAAGCCAAAGATAAAATTAAAGACAAATTAAAAGGTCTATTTGGTAATTAATAAAAATTTAATTAAAGTCAAAAACAGGGCGCATTTGCGCCCTGTTTGTTTTATAATCAATAACAAACCAGCAAGCTGCTGTAATTCCTCAATGCAGGCATTGCGATTAATTCCAAATTAATTAAAAAATAACCTACCACTTCCTTGCCATTGCTGCTACAATTGCCCGCCCTTAAGAGACAACTTGCTTGTTTTTTGAGTGGAATTTAACCGAAATGTCTTGATTTTAAACAAAATTAAGGCGTGTTGTAATTTCTACACCGGAGGTCATTAACATGATCCAAATGCAAACTCAGCTGGACGTTGCTGATAACAGCGGCGCTCGCAAAGTGCAGTGTATTAAAGTCCTTGGCGGTTCGCACCGTCGCTATGCAGCGGTTGGCGATATCATCAAAGTTTCTGTAAAAGAAGCAATTCCTCGCGGTAAAGTGAAGAAAGGTGATGTTAAAAACGCGGTAGTTGTGCGTACTAAAAAAGGCGTTCGTCGTCCGGACGGTTCTTTGATCCGTTTCGATAGCAATGCGGCTGTTATCTTAAACGATAACTTACAGCCAATTGGTACTCGTATCTTCGGCCCTGTGACTCGTGAACTTCGTACTGAAAAGTTCATGAAAATCGTTTCACTAGCACCAGAAGTACTATAAGGAGTCTATCATGGCAGCAAAAATCCGTCGTGATGACGAAGTAATCGTACTAGCAGGCAAAGACAAAGGTAAGCGCGGTAAAGTGCTTTCAGTTGTTGCTGAATCTGGTCGAGTATTTGTCGAAGGCATCAACTTAATCAAGAAGCACCAAAAGCCTGTTCCTCAGTTGAACCAAGCTGGCGGTATTGTTGAGAAAGAAGCGTCTATCGACGTATCAAACGTTGCGATCTACAACTCGGAAACGGGTAAAGCAGATCGTGTAGGTTTCAAGATTGAAGATGGTAAGAAATTACGTATCTTTAAATCTACTGGTAAAACTATCTAATAGTTGGAGTAGAATGATGGCGAAACTGCATGAAGTATATAAAGACAAAGTAGTTGCTGAGCTTCAAGAGAAGTTTGGTTTCAGCTCTGTCATGCAAGTCCCTCAGATCGAAAAGATCACATTAAATATGGGTGTGGGCGAAGCTCTAGCTGACAAGAAGATCCTAGATAACGCTGTTGCGGATCTAGAAGCAATCTCTGGTCAGAAACCTCTAATCACTAAAGCACGCAAATCAGTTGCAGGCTTCAAAGTGCGTGAAGGTTACCCAATTGGTTGTAAAGTAACCCTACGTGGCGAGCGTATGTGGGACTTTTTTGAGCGTTTGGTTTCAATCGCTATCCCACGTATTCGTGACTTCCGTGGTGTAAGTGCTAAGTCTTTTGATGGACGTGGTAACTACAGCATGGGCGTACGTGAGCAAATCATCTTCCCAGAAATCGATTATGATAAAGTAGACCGTGTACGTGGTCTTGATATCACTATCACTACTTCTGCGAAAACAGATGATGAAGGCCGTGCGTTGTTAGAAGCGTTTAACTTCCCATTCAAGAAATAAGGGTAGGGTTATGGCAAAGAATTCTATGAAAGCGCGCGAAGCAAAGCGCACTAAATTAGTTGCTCAGTATGCTGAAAAGCGTGCGGCACTAAAAGCTATCATCAGTGATGTTAATACATCTGACGATGATCGTTGGGACGCGGTATTAAAGCTACAAGCTTTACCACGTGATTCTAGCCCTTCACGTCAACGTAATCGTTGTAACGTTACGGGCCGCCCACATGGTTACCTTCGCAAATTCGGCATGAGCCGTATTAAAGTTCGCGAAGCAGCTATGCGCGGTGAAATTCCTGGCCTTAAAAAGGCTAGCTGGTAATAGTATCACGGGAGTAAGACTATGAGCTTGCAAGATCCTATTGCGGATTTGTTTACACGTATCCGTAACGGTCAGTCAGCGAAGAAAGTATCAGTAACGATGCCAACTTCAAAACTGAAAGTAGCAGTAGCTAAAGTATTAAAAGATGAAGGTTATATCGCAGATTACGCTGTAAGCGGTGAAGCGAAGCCTGAGCTTTCTATCGAATTAAAATATTTCGAAGGCAAAGCTGTTATTGAAAATATCCAGCGTGTTAGCCGCCCTGGTCTACGTATCTATAAGAAACGTGACGAATTACCAAAGGTAATGGGTGGTCTTGGTATCGCTATCGTATCAACTTCTAAAGGCCTAATGACAGACCGCGCAGCACGTAGTGCCGGCGTTGGTGGTGAGATCATTGGCTTTGTAGCTTAATCGGAGGGGAACTATGTCTCGCATAGCAAAGGCACCAATCAATGTTCCTGCCGGTGTAGAAGTTACATTAAAAGGCCAGGACATCACAGTTAAAGGCAAAAACGGTGAATTAACTCGCACTATCAACGACGCTGTTGAAGTTCAAGTTAACGACAACGTTATTACAACTTTACCTCGTGAAGGCGTAGCTAATGCATGGGCACAAGCAGGTACTGCTCGCGCTCTAATCAACAACATGGTTGTTGGTACGCATGAAGGTTACGAGAAGAAACTTCAGTTAGTAGGTGTTGGTTACCGTGCAGCAGCTAAGGGCAAAGTATTAGACTTAACTCTTGGTTTCTCACACCCAGTTAATTTCGAAGTACCAGAAGGTATTACGATTGAAACACCAAGCCAAACAGAAGTTCTAGTTAAGGGCGTAGACAAGCAGTTAGTTGGTCAAACAGCTGCTAACATCCGTGCATACCGTAAACCTGAGCCTTATAAAGGTAAAGGTGTTCGTTACGCGGACGAGAATGTACGCCGTAAAGAGGCTAAGAAGAAGTAAGGTAAGACGATGGATAAAAAAACAGCTCGTCTACGTCGTGCTAAACGCACTCGTAGAAATTATATTGAACAAGGCACAACGCGTCTTGTTATCCACCGCACGCCACGTCACATTTACGCTCAAGTAGTTACTGCTGAGGGTACTGTACTGGCTGCTGCTTCTACTGTTGAAAAAGCAATTAGCGAAACAGTTAAAGGCACAGGTAACGTTGCGGCTGCTCAAGCAGTTGGTAAAGCGGTTGCTGAACGTGCAGCTGACAAAGGCATCGAAAAGATTGCTTTTGATCGCAGTGGCTTTAAATATCACGGCCGTGTGAAGGCGCTTGCTGATGCAGCGCGTGAAGCCGGTCTGCAATTCTAGGAGTAGACAATGGCTAACGTAGAAGCAAAGCAACAACAGCCTGATTTGGCTGAAAAGCTAATCGCGGTAAACCGTGTGTCTAAAGTGGTTAAAGGTGGTCGTATCTTTAGCTTCACTGCACTAACTGTAGTTGGTGACGGCGCAGGTAAAGTAGGTTTTGGTTATGGTAAAGCACGTGAAGTTCCAGCTGCAATTCAAAAAGCAATGGAAAAAGCACGTCGCAACATGATCAGTGTAGACCTTAACGGTAACACGCTACAGCACCCAATCAAGGGTCGCCACGCGGGTTCTAAAGTATACATGCAGCCTGCTTCTGAAGGTACAGGTATCATCGCCGGTGGTGCGATGCGTGCAGTACTAGAAGTAACTGGTGTACAGAACGTATTGTCAAAAGCATACGGTTCAACTAACCCGATCAACATCGTTCGTGCAACGATTGCTGCTCTAGAGAACATGAACTCTCCAGAGTCAATCGCTGCTAAACGTGGTCTTAGCGTTGACGAAATCACGGGGTAAACCATGGCTAATAAAACTGTAAAAGTAACACAAGTAAAGAGCTCTATCGGTCGTTTACCGAAGCATAAAGCTACATTACGTGGTCTTGGTCTACGTCGTATCAATCACACTGTTGAGTTAGAAGACACAGCATGTGTGCGTGGTATGATTAACCAAGTTTCTTACATGGTAAAGGTTGAGGGTTAATTCGATGCGTTTGAATACACTTTCACCTGCTGCTGGTGCAAAAACAGAAAAGAAACGTCTAGGTCGTGGTATTGGTTCTGGTCTTGGTAAGACTGGTGGCCGTGGTCATAAAGGCCAAAAATCACGTTCTGGCGGTAAAGTTCGCGTTGGTTTCGAAGGCGGTCAAATGCCTATGCAACGTCGTCTACCTAAATTTGGTTTCACTTCACGTAAATCATTAGTATCTACTGAAGTTAACCTTTTTGAAATCGCTAAAGTTGATGGCGATGTAGTAGACGTAAACGCGTTACAAGCAGCTGGTCTAGTTAAAAAGAACATCCAGTTCGTTAAAGTAGTAAAATCTGGCGAAGTTTCACGCGCAGTAACCGTTAAAGGTCTTAAAGTGACTAAAGGTGCTCGCGAAGCTATCGAAGCTGCCGGAGGCAAGGTAGAAGACTAAGGAAGTACTAATGGCTAAACCAGGTCAAGATATGAAAAGTGCACAAAGTGGGCTTTCGGAATTGAAGCGTCGATTACTATTCGTACTAGGTGCTATCATTATTTACCGTCTAGGTTCATTCGTGCCGATCCCTGGGATTGACGCCGCTGTACTTGCCGATTTCTTCGAGCAACAAAAGGGCACCATTGTTGAAATGTTTAACATGTTCAGCGGTGGTGCGCTTGAGCGAGCCTCAGTGTTGGCACTGGGTATTATGCCGTATATCTCGGCTTCGATTATTACGCAACTATTAACGCATATGTATCCGCCGTTTATAGAGCTTAAGAAAGAAGGTGAGCAAGGGCGTAAGAAAATCAGCCAGTATACACGCTACGGCACGCTTGTGCTTGCTACTATCCAATCTATCGGTATTGCTACAAGCTTACCGGGCATGATGGACGGGTTAGTTGTTAACCCAGGTATCGGTTTCTACTTCACTGCTGTAGTGAGTTTAGTAACAGGTACTATGTTCCTTATGTGGTTGGGCGAACAAATTACAGAGCGTGGTATCGGTAACGGTATTTCGGTTCTGATTTTTGTTGGTATCGTAGCTAACCTGCCGTCTGCTATTGGTTCGACAGCCGAAATGGCGCGCCAAGGTGATCTGAATGTACTTGTACTGTTATTGATTGCTGTAATCGTATTCGCTGTTACTTACCTAGTTGTATTCTTTGAACGTGGACAACGTCGTATCGTTGTAAACTATGCGAAGCGTCAACAAGGTCGTCAGGTATTTGCTGCTCAAAGCACGCACTTACCGTTGAAAGTAAATATGGCGGGTGTTATTCCACCAATCTTTGCTAGCAGTATAATTCTGTTCCCTGGTACAATTGCAAGCTGGTTCGGCCAGGGTGAAGGTCCGGTCGCTGATGTGCTACAAGCAATCGCAACAACGTTGACTCCAGGTCAACCTTTATATGCGATGGTTTTAGCTGCGGCTATTATCTTCTTCTGCTTTTTCTACACCGCGTTGGTATTTAACCCGCGTGAAACAGCAGATAACCTGAAAAAATCTGGCGCATTTATCCCAGGTATTCGTCCAGGTGAGCAGACATCTAAATACATTGATAAAGTGATGACACGCCTGACATTGGCAGGTGCTTTGTATATAACCTTTATCTGTCTGGTGCCCGAATTCATGACTATGGCATGGCAAACGCCATTCTATTTCGGCGGTACATCAATTTTGATTATCGTTGTTGTAATCATGGACTTTATGGCACAAGTACAGACGCATCTGATGTCACATCAGTATGATTCTGTGCTGAAAAAAGCAAACCTTAAAGGCTACGGCCGATAAGGTCATTTTACGGAGTTGAGCAATGAAAGTACGTGCTTCCGTTAAGAAAATATGCCGTAACTGTAAAGTTATTAAACGTGCTGGTGTAGTACGCGTAATTTGCAGTGAGCCTAAGCACAAGCAAAGGCAAGGCTAATTAAACAGTCGTGCAGGCTGAGTTATTTACTCGGCCTGTGTTTTTAGTTGTGATTTGGTCTTCGTTTGAGTATCCTTACGGGCTTTTCAAACAGATGATAACCAAATTCAAATATAGGAGATGTGTTAGTGGCCCGTATCGCTGGCATTAACGTCCCTGATCATAAACATGCAGTTATCGGTTTAACTGCTATTTATGGCATAGGTAAGACTCGCTCTAAGGCTATCTTAGCAGCGACTGGTATCGCCGAGACCACAAAAATCGGTGAACTTTCAGACGAAACACTTGACGTATTGCGTGAAGCAGTTGGCAAGTACACTGTAGAAGGTGACCTTCGTCGTGAAGTTACATTAAATATCAAGCGCCTTATGGACCTTGGTTGTTTCCGTGGCCTACGTCACCGTCGTTCGTTACCACTTCGTGGTCAACGTACTAAGACTAACGCGCGTACTCGTAAGGGTCCTCGCAAGCCTATCAAGAAATAAGGTGGGGTAGATTATGGCTAAAGCACCAATTCGTCGTAAGAAGGTTAAAAAGCAAGTTGCTGATGGTATGGCTCATGTTCATGCTTCTTTCAACAACACTATTGTAACAATTACCGACCGTCAAGGTAATGCACTATCATGGGCTACAGCAGGTGGTTCAGGTTTCCGTGGTTCACGCAAATCTACTCCATTCGCTGCTCAGGTTGCTGCAGAGCGCGCAGGTACTGCTGCTCAAGAATACGGTTTAAAAAATCTAGAAGTTTTCATTAAAGGTCCAGGTCCAGGTCGTGAATCTGCTGTACGTGCTTTGAATGCTGCTGGTTACCGTATCACCAACATCACTGACGTGACGCCAATCCCTCATAATGGTTGTCGTCCACCGAAGAAACGTCGCGTTTAACAATAGGTTAGGAGAAATAACATGGCAAGATATTTGGGCCCTAAGCTCAAGCTGAGTCGTCGTGAAGGTACTGACCTGTTCCTTAAGAGCGGCGTAAGAGCTATCGACTCTAAGTGTAAACTTGAGACTGCACCTGGTCAGCACGGCGCTCGTAAAGGTCGCTTATCTGATTACGGTTTACAGTTACGTGAAAAGCAAAAAGTACGTCGTATCTACGGTGTATTAGAAAAGCAATTCCGTAACTACTACAAAGAAGCTGCTCGCCTTAAAGGTAATACAGGTGAAAACTTGTTACAGCTTTTAGAGCAACGTTTAGACAATGTTGTATATCGCATGGGTTTTGCTAGCACACGTGCTGAAGCACGTCAGTTAGTTAGCCACAAAGCGATCTTAGTTAATGGTCGTGTTGTGAACATTCCTTCATACGTAATCTCACCAGAAGATACTGTTGTGATTCGTGAGAAGTCTAAAACACAAGCACGTATCATCGCTGCTCTAGAGTTGGCTGAGCAACGTGAAAAGCCGACTTGGGTTGAAGTTGACGGTAAGAAAATGGAAGGTAGCTTCAAGCGCCTACCTGAGCGTTCAGATCTGTCTGCGGACATTAACGAACAACTAATCGTCGAACTTTACTCTAAGTAAAGTTAAGAGTTAAGAGAGGATAAAATGCAGGGTTCTGTTACCGAATTCCTAAAACCAAGGTTAGTCGATATCGACGCTATCAACCCAACGCGTTCTAAAGTAGTTTTAGAACCATTAGAGCGTGGCTTCGGTCACACTTTGGGTAATGCCTTACGCCGTATACTGTTATCATCTATGCCTGGATGTGCAGTAACTGAAGTTGAAATCGACGGTGTATTGCATGAGTACAGCGCGAAAGAGGGCGTACAAGAAGACATCATTGAAATTCTGTTAAACCTTAAAGGTCTAGCAGTAACTTTAGAAGGCAAAGATGAAGTTTTTCTGACCCTGACTAAATCTGGTGTAGGCCCTGTGACTGCGGCTGATATTCAGCACGATGGTGATGTAACTATCGCCAACCCAGATCACGTTATCTGTCACCTTACGACAGATAGCAGCGAGATCAGCATGCGTATTCGTGTTGAGCGCGGTCGCGGTTATGTGCCGGCATCTAGTCGTTTATCCTCTGATGACGATGAGCGTCCAATTGGTCGTCTGCTGCTTGATGCATCATTCAGCCCAGTTGAACGTATTGCGTACTCGGTTGAATCAGCCCGTGTTGAGCAACGTACAGACTTAGACAAGTTAATCATTGATATGGAAACAAACGGCACTTTAGATCCTGAAGAAGCGATCCGCCGTGCGTCTACTATCTTAGCTGAGCAATTAGATGCATTCGTAGATTTACGTGATGTAACTGAGCCAGAAGAGAAAGAAGAGAAGCCAGAATTCGATCCTATTCTACTTCGTCCAGTTGATGATCTTGAGCTAACAGTACGTTCAGCAAACTGTTTGAAAGCCGAGCAAATTCAATATATCGGTGATTTAGTTCAGCGCACTGAAGTTGAGCTTCTTAAAACGCCTAACTTAGGTAAGAAGTCTCTAACTGAAATTAAAGACGTGCTAGCTTCACGTGGTCTATCTCTAGGTATGCGCCTAGAAAACTGGCCACCTGCAAGCCTAGCTGAATAATCTAAATCACTATATTAGTTTAGTTAGAAGGATAGGGTCATGCGCCATCGTAAGAGTGGTCGTCAATTAAACCGTAACAGCAGCCATCGCAAAGCGATGTTCAGCAACATGGCTGGTTCTTTGGTGAAACATGAAATCATCAAAACAACTTTGCCTAAAGCTAAAGAGTTGCGCCGTGTAATTGAACCTTTAATCACACTGGCTAAGACTGACAGTGTAGCAAACCGCCGTTTAGCGTTTGCTCGCACGCGTGATAATGAAGTAGTTGGTAAATTATTCAGCGAAATCGGTCCACGTAATACAGACCGTCCTGGTGGTTACACTCGTATTCTTAAGTGTGGCTTCCGTGCTGGTGATAATGCACCAATGGCTTATATTGAACTAGTTGGTCGCCCAGCGACAAACGAAGAAGTTCAAGAAGACGCGCAGTCTGCAGAGTAAGTCGTAAAGACACCAAAAAGCCGAGCCTATGCTCGGCTTTTTACTTTCTGAAATTCATTATTACTAAAATACCTCTACCAACCTTATATCTTTACTATACAGTCTTGAAGCAACTAGCAACTAGCAACTAGCAACTAGCAACTAGCAACTAGCAACTAGCAACTAGTAACTAGTAACTAAGATCACATATAAAGATCAATATAGTGCTCGTTAGTAGTTACATCTTCTCTTATACAAGTTAAAAACAAGCGTGTTTATAAACTTCATTGGCCAAATAGCTATAATACGACCCTATTTAGTGTGCTTTTTGCCCGTTTCGTTCGTATTTTGCTCGAACAGTCATTTTTTTTCATAAAAACTTCAAAAAACAGTTGATCTCAATTCGGATCTCCCTATAATGCGCATCCATCGACACGGCGGACTGCTTACAAACAAGCGAAAAGACGAGTTGGTTGAGTCAAGTAAGACTGAGTTTTGAAAAATTAAACTTTTCTCAAAATTAAGTGTTGACAAAAATAACGGCTTGCGTAGAATGCACAGCCCTTGAGACGCAAAAGTATCTCAAAACGTTCTTTAACAATATAAAGCAATCATCTGTGTGGGCACTCGTACAGGTTGAGTTCTAACAGCAGATTCTAGTTCGCTAGATGACGCAAACAAATTTAGAGTCTCAATTGAACTGAGTGACCAACGGAAACAAGTTTACTTGTTTCAGCACAGTCAATTCGATATCGAAAGATATCAAAATTCAGAATTCATTGAGCATGTCCTTCGGGACAGAAAAAACTTTTAATTGAAGAGTTTGATCATGGCTCAGATTGAACGCTGGCGGCAGGCCTAACACATGCAAGTCGAGCGGTAACAGAGAGTAGCTTGCTACTTTGCTGACGAGCGGCGGACGGGTGAGTAATGCTTGGGAATATGCCTTATGGTGGGGGACAACAGTTGGAAACGACTGCTAATACCGCATGATGTCTTTGGACCAAAGTGGGGGACCTTCGGGCCTCACGCCATAAGATTAGCCCAAGTGGGATTAGCTAGTTGGTGAGGTAATGGCTCACCAAGGCGACGATCCCTAGCTGGTTTGAGAGGATGATCAGCCACACTGGGACTGAGACACGGCCCAGACTCCTACGGGAGGCAGCAGTGGGGAATATTGCACAATGGGCGCAAGCCTGATGCAGCCATGCCGCGTGTGTGAAGAAGGCCTTCGGGTTGTAAAGCACTTTCAGTAAGGAGGAAAGGTTAAGTGTTAATAGCACTTAGCTGTGACGTTACTTACAGAAGAAGCACCGGCTAACTCCGTGCCAGCAGCCGCGGTAATACGGAGGGTGCGAGCGTTAATCGGAATTACTGGGCGTAAAGCGTACGCAGGCGGTTTGTTAAGCGAGATGTGAAAGCCCCGGGCTCAACCTGGGAACTGCATTTCGAACTGGCAAACTAGAGTGTGATAGAGGGTGGTAGAATTTCAGGTGTAGCGGTGAAATGCGTAGAGATCTGAAGGAATACCGATGGCGAAGGCAGCCACCTGGGT